>JAFEDX010000195.1 GCA_018241365.1 Pseudomonadota bacterium | reverse complement strand
TGGAACTGCTGGGACAGAAACTGGCCATCGACGCCCGCCGCGAATTGCAGCTCGCCGCCATCGAGGACTGCGAGAGCGTCACCGCACTGGCGTACTACGTCGATGCGCTGGGGCACGAGACGCCGGAAAAAACCCTGATCGACTACGCCGGCCACCATGCTTTCCACGAAATCACCGACCGCAGCGAACCGAGTTTCGTCGCACCGACCGTGACCGCCGCCTCGGTGCTGCAACAGGTCAAATCGCGCCTGTCCGCGCCCGTCGAGGCCGAGGCCATCACCAGCGACGAGATCGACATTGCCTCGCTGACGCTGTTCTTCCGACCGGTGCACGCCTTCCAGTTCGCGTGGCGCGACAAGACCGGCGTGATCGAGATCGACGGACTGTCCGGCCGCGTCAACAAGGAAGGCAACATGCTGGGCGGCGCGGTGCGCGTACTCGGCAGCCGCGACAACCTGTTCGACCTCGGCGCCGATTTCGCGGGCCTGGTGGTGCCGGGCGGCACGATTGTGGTGAAGTTGATCGACAAGCTGTCGAGGAAGCATCCCGCCTGACGCCGGCACCTTTATCGCGGCCGGCGTTGTGCCACTCGTGTTTCCCGTGCGAAACTTCGACTGCTGTCCATCAAACAGGAGAGCTGACGACATGGCTACGCAACGGATCCACAAGCGGTCTCTCGGTTACACCCTCGCGGCGCTCGCGGGTGCAATTCTCATCGGCGCCGCCGGCATCGCAGGTCCAGGCGCGGCCGCGGCGGCCCAGCCTGACCTGCATTGCAAGCTCCGCTATTCGTTGACGGGCTGGTCGGCGATCTACGAGCACGCCAGCGGCCACGGGCGGGTGACATGCGCGAACGGCGAGTCGCTGAGCGTCGATATCAGCGTGAAGGGCGGCGGCCTCACGGCCGGCAAGTGGCACATCAAGGACGGCAAGGGCACCTTCACCGACGTGTACAAGGTCGATGACGTGCTGGGCGATTACGCCCAGGCCAGCGCGAACGCGGGCGTGGTCAAATCCGCCGGTGCCGACGTACTGACCAAGGGCACGGTATCGCTCGCCCTCGCCGGCACCGGCCGCGGCATCAACCTGGGGGTTGCCGGCGCCAAGTTCACTATCAGTCGCGTGGAACACAAGAAATAGGCGACTACGGATCACGCAGCACCCACGACGCGGCGCTTCGGCGCCGCGTTCTTTTCACCACCCGGCGCAGGCTACTCGATCGTCACCGGCGCGCGGTTGTCGGAACTCACCCGGTCCACCAGCTCATTGAACGGATCGATGCCGGCCTCGTAGGGCTTGCCGTCCACGGTCACGACGATGGTGCTGTCGCCATCCTTGACCGGATATTTCGCGAGATACAGCGGCTGCTCGTCCTGCTCCTCGCCATCCTTCGCCTTCGCGAACACGCCGACCTCGATCGGGATGTCGAGTTTGGCGCGGGTCTGGTTGCCCTTGCCGTCGGCGTAGTACTTGGCGGCGTGCACGTGCATCGTCACCTCGTATTTGCCGTCCGGCAGTTTCTTCGCGGTCGCCTTGACCATGCGATCGTCAAACAGGGTGATCTTGTCGAAAAAGTCGGTGATGAGGTTCTGGTATTCGGGACCAGCCTGCGCGCGGATGTCGGCGAGCAGGTCGCGGGTATCCGTGTACGGCGGTTGCTGGAACTTCACCTTGTCGAGCCACGTGCGCAGCGCCGCATTCACCTTGTCCTCGCCGATGTAGTCCTGCAGCGCGTAGAAGATCACCGAAGCCTTGCGGTAATGGATGTAGCCCTGATCGGGCTGGACGCGCGCCAGCGGCTCTTCGGCAATCCGCTCGCTGCCGCGGCCCGAAAGATAGCGATCCAGTTCGTACTTCAGGAACTTGCGCATCTTCGTCGGGCCATACAGGTGCTTCATCACCATCAGCGCCGAATACTGCGCCAATGATTCGTCCAGCATGGTCACGCCCTCGACGCGCGCGCCGATCGCCTGGTGCGCCCACCACTGGTGGCCGATTTCGTGCGCGGTCACATAGGTGACGTAGTCGATGTCGGAGGGTTTGCGCACGTCGGCGATGAAACCGATCGACTCCGAGAACGGAACGGTGTTGGCGAACGACTGCGCGAAGCTCGAGTAATCGGGGAACTCGAGGATGCGCAACTGACGGAACTGGTACGGCCCGAAATGCTGCGTGTAGTAATCCAGCGACAACTTCATCGCCTTGAACATGCGCTGGATGTTGTACGGATGCTGGGGGTCGTAATAGATCTCGAGGTTCACGTCGTGCCACGTGTCGCGTGCCACCTTGTAGCGCGCCGACTGGAACGAGAAGAAATCCAGGATCGGCGTGTCCTGCACGTAGTGGAAGTAGTGGCGGCCGCCTTCGGTCCACTCCTTCTGCAGATAGCCCGGCGCCAACGCGATCTGGTCCGCACTGGTCGAAAGCGTCGCCTCGAAATGCACCCAGTCGGCATCGCAGGAAATCAGGTTGTTGCCATGCGCCGCCGCATCATCGCGCTTCGGCAAGCGCTGGAGCGGCCCCAATCCGTATTTGCGGCGGTCGTTGTTGTCCTGAAGCTGCCGCCCTTCGTCGTAGCAGAAATGGGGAAACTGCTCACTGTCGAAGAAGGTGCCGTTGTGGACCAGGCGCTCGCCGGCCGGTTCGTTGGCAAAGCCGGGATAGGCAATCTGGTAATGGAAGGTGAACGGCATCGACGCACCGGGCGCCAGCGGCGTGTCGAGCTTGTAGAGATAGAAACCCTGTTTTGCATCCGCGATCTTCGCGGTGTGCGCAGGGAAATCCAGGGCGGCCTTGAACTCGCGCGTTGCCGGCGTCGGCAACTGCACCAGCAGGGTATCGATGGGTGTGTCGTGCTTGTTGACCAGCGTGTAATGGCCGGTGATATCGGCGCGCCGCTGCTGCGGATACATCGCCACGTCCACATTGACGTCGGTGATCCGCGGCTGCGCCAAGCCGAGGTACTTGCGGTAGTCCTTTTCGTAGTTGGCCTGCAGCCGTTGGCCCTGGTCGTAAGTCTGGTAGTGATACAGGCCGTGGGTGTTGCGGTACGCGAACACCCCGATCGCAACGAACCCGGCCAGCGATGCCGCCAGCACGATCCACGCCGGCGCGCGGAACCGCTGCCGCGCAATGCGCCCGCGCGCGCGCCAGCCGCGGGTGGTGCCGCGCACCCAATACAGCGCGGCGGTCACCAGCAGCGCGGCCGCGAAGCAATACCAGTAGGCGGCGAACCACAGCTTGCCGACCCAGAACGAGCCGAACCCGTTCATGTCCGAATACGGCGTACCCGGCATGCCGGCGAAGATGTACAGGTTGTCGGCAAGGTGGAACTGCGCCATCGCGATGGTGGCGATGATCCACGCCACCGCCAGCGCGTAACCCGCGAACTTGTTGTTGGCCCAGACCTGGAACACCACCGAAAGGATGCCGACCAGCAGGAACCCGGGCAGGTCCAGACCGAGGTATTGCAGGTACAGGACCGGCTGCAGGTTGTGGTAGTCGTGCAGCACCTGCCAACCCATGCACCACAGCGACCCGACCGCGAGGAATACCACGATCACCGCCGCCAGGGCCACGATCTTGGACAGCAGGGGAATCCAGTCGGGAGTCGGGAAGGCATCGACCACTTCGCTGGTGCGCGCACCACGCTCGCGCCATACCAGTTCGCCCGCGTAGAAAATCACGATGATCCACAACAGCCATCTGTAGCTACCGTCCATCGCCTGTGACATCAGATGCGTCACCGGATACACGGTGGTGCCGAACATCTGGCCAGTGAAGGCAAGACTCCCGGTCAGGTTGGCAAGCCCGAACACCAGCATCACCAGGAAGGCGACGCCCTTGAGCACACTGACGGTATCGAACCACGCCAGCTTGCGGAATTGCACCAGCCGCGCCACGAAGCCCTGGCGCAAAATCACGACAGGCAGCACCACCGGCGCGAAAACCGGCGTGACGGGATCGGCCGCAACATCGCGCCGGCGGCGCTGGAACCAGCGCAACCCGGCACGGTCGGGTTTGAACAACGCCAGCGTTGCAACCAGCAAGGCCACGCCAACCGCCAGCCACAACGCACGATTGCCCAGGATCAAGCCGGTCAAACCGGGAATCCGCGTGTTCTGGTCGGCCGGAGTCCAGTAGCGCGTCACCAGGTCCACCGCGCCGAGCCCGAAGGGATTCATCAGCGCACCGGCAGTCTGGTGCTCGAGGTTGCCGCGGCCCAGCGCCAACCCCGCGACCACGTACAGCACGATGAACCCGATCACGCCGACATAGGCGCCCAGCATCGAACGCGTCAACGTGGCCAGCAGGAACACCAGCGCGCCGAGGAAAAACAGGTTGGGCAACACGAGCACGCCCATTGCCCAGCCGTAGGCCGCCCAGGGCGTCGGCCCCAGCCGCGCCGCATCCAGCCACGGCATCAGCGAGCCGAACCACAATCCGAATGCCACCGCGACCAGCACCAGCACGCTGATCACGTACCCCGCCGCGAAGCGGCCGCCCAAATAGGCGCTGCGCGGAACCGGGGTCGAGAACATCATCTCGGCGGTATTGGCGCTGAAATCGCGCAGCGCCGCACCGGCCACAAAGATCGTGATCAGGAACAGGCCCAGCAGCGAAAACATCGCCAGCATGGTGATCACGACCATCGGCGCGTTGCGATGCACGTTGCCGATGCCGCCGCCGATCTGGATGGTGTCCGAACTGGCCGCGCCGAACGCCACGGCCGCAAGACCCACGGCGATCAGCCAGAACAGCGGACTCCTGAGCTGCTGGCGCAGCTCGAGCCGGAAGATTTCGCTGAACATGCTCAGGCGGCCTTGTTCGAAGCGACGTGATGCAGCTGGCCGAAATACACATCTTCCAGATCCGGCGCCACGCTCTCGAAACCATCATCCGGTTTCGCGTCGGCCAGCACGTGGATCAGGGTCGCGCCACCCGCGAGACGCGTCGAGAGCACCGTCATGCGCTCGCGGTATTGCTGCAATGCCGTCTTGTCGACCGCGCGCCGCCAGACCTTGCCCTCCAGCGAGCGGATGGTCTCGCGCGGCTCGCCGGCGAGACGCACCTGCCCTTGCGCGATGATGGCCATGCGCGGACACAGTTCGGTCACGTCCTCGACGATGTGGGTCGAGAGGATCACCACCACGCGCTCGCCGATTTCGGCCAAGAGGTTCAGGAAACGCTGGCGCTCCTCGGGGTCGAGGCCCGCGGTCGGCTCGTCCACGATCACCAGTTTCGGATCGCCGATCAGCGCCTGCGCGATGCCGAAGCGCTGACGCATGCCTCCTGAGAACCCGCCGAGCTTGCCCTTGCGCACTTCCCACAGGTTCACCTGTTTGAGCAGCGCGTCGACCAGCTCGCGGCGTTCGCCACGGCGGGTGACGCCTTTCAGCACCGCGAAGTGATCCAGCATCGCTTCGGCGGAAACTTTCGGATACACGCCGAATTCCTGCGGCAGGTAGCCCAGCACCCGGCGCGTCGCAGGTTTGTCGGCCAGCACGTCGAGGTCGCCAAGCTTGATGCTGCCCGAATCCGGATCCTGCAGGGTCGCGATCGTCCGCATCAGCGTGGACTTGCCCGCGCCATTCGGCCCCAGCAGGCCGAACATGCCATTCGGAATGTCCAGTGACACATTGCTGAGCGCGCGCACGCCGTTCGGATAGGTCTTGGACAGGTTGCGGATGGTCAACACGGCGATGACTCCTTTTGCAGGGCTGCGCGGAACCGGAGGTTGTCCGGAAGGTGCAACGGTAGGGGGTCCCGGGGTTGCAGGACAGTGACAATTGTCAGACCGGGGCGCCTGCCGGAAGTCATGACCACATGACGAAAGCGGCCAAATGCGCGAAACTGGGCATCTTGACGCGGGCTTGGCTAAGGAGCCGGACATGGCAGATGTACGCGAGGCAAAAGTACCGGACATTGGCGACTTCCACGGCGTGCCGGTCATCGAGGTGATGGTCAAGCCCGGCGACCATGTCGCCAAGGACCAGGGTCTCGTGACCCTGGAATCGGCCAAGGCCACCATGGAAGTGCCGGCGCCGTTCGCGGGCACGGTCAAGGACGTCAAGGTCAAGGTCGGCGACGAAGTCTCCGAAGGCTCCGTGGTCGCGACGATCGAAGCCGAGGCCGGCGGTGACGCACCCGCGAAACCTGCCGCTGCCGCAACTCCTCCCCCCTCTCCCTCCGGGAGAGGGGCTGGGGGTGAGGGTACGAGCAGCACACAAGCACCTGCACAACGCGAAACCGAACCCGCACCCGCCCCTTCGGGGCACCAAGGAGCTCTCAGCCAGGGACGGCAGATTTACCCGAAGGAAGAGGGAACCAGCACCGCCGTGCGCCACGCGCCGCCCATCCCCTTCGACGCCGATTCGATCCTGCCGGGCAAGGTGCCCTATGCCAGCCCCGCCGTGCGCGCCTTCGCGCGCGAGCTGGGCGTCGACATCGCGCGTGTCAGCGGCAGCGAGCGCGGCGGCCGCATCACGAAGACCGATGTGCAGCAATTCGTGAAGTCGGTGATGGCAGGGGGCGCAGCGCCTGCCGCCGCTGCCGCAGGTGGCAGCGGCTTGAACCTGCTGCCGTGGCCGCAGATCGATTTCAGCAAGTTCGGCGGGATCGAAACCAAGCCGCTGTCGCGCATCAAGAAACTTTCGGGCGCCAACCTCGCGCGCAACTGGGCGATGATCCCGCACGTCACGCAGTTCGAGGACGCCGACATCACCGACCTCGAAACCCTGCGCGTCGCGCTCAACAAGGAAAACGAGAAGGCTGGCGTCAAGGTCACCATGCTCGCCTTCCTGATCAAGGCGTCGGTCGCTGCCCTGCAGAAATTCCCCGACTTCAATGCCTCGCTGGATGGCTCGGGCGAGAACCTGATCCACAAGCACTACTTCCACATCGGCTTTGCCGCCGACACCCCGAACGGCCTCGTGGTGCCGGTGATCCGGGACTGCGACAAGAAGGGCGTGATCGACATTGCGCAGGAAATGTCGGCGCTGGCGAAGAAGGCCCGCGACGGCAAGTTGACACCGGGCGAAATGTCCGGCGGGTGTTTCTCGATTTCGTCGCTGGGCGGCATCGGCGGCACCGCGTTCACGCCCATCATCAACGCACCGGAAGTTGCGATCCTCGGCGTCTCGCGTTCCGCAACCAAGCCCGTGTGGAACGGCAAGGCCTTCGAACCGCGCCTGATGCTGCCGCTGTCGCTGTCCTACGACCACCGCGTGATCGACGGCGCCGCCGCCGCGCGCTTCGCCACCTTCCTCGCGCAACTGCTCGGCGACATGCGCCGGGCCCTGCTTTGACGACGAGGACTCCGACATGGCGAACACGATCGAACTCAAGGTGCCCGACATCGGCGATTTCCACGACGTGCCGGTGATCGAGGTGATGGTGAAACCCGGCGACCGCGTCGAGAAAGACCAGGGCCTGGTGACGCTGGAATCGGCCAAGGCCACGATGGAAGTACCGGCCTCGGCCGCAGGCGTGGTCAAGGAAGTACGCGTGAAGGTGGGCGACAACGTCCAGCAGGGCACGGTGGTCGCAGTTGTCGAGGCGGAGGGTTCGCTCCCCTCTCCCGCCGGGAGAGGGGTCGGGGGTGAGGGTACGGTGTCCGCGCAAGGCACCCAACACGCGGGCACACCCGAACCCTCACCCGCCCGTGCGGGGCACCCTCTCCCGCAGGAAGAGGGATCAATCGCGGCTCCATCAGGCGCCGCCGCAACCGGCCGCAAAGCCGACATGGAATGCGCGATGCTGGTGCTGGGCTCCGGCCCCGGCGGCTACAGCGCGGCGTTCCGCGCGGCCGATCTCGGGCTCGACACGGTGCTGGTCGAGCGCTACGGCACACTCGGCGGTGTATGCCTCAACGTGGGCTGCATCCCGTCCAAGGCGCTGCTGCACGCAGCTGAGGTGATCGATGCCGCGGAGGGCATGGCCGCGCATGGCATCAGCTTCGGCAAACCCAAGATCGACCTCGACCAGTTGCGCGACTTCAAGGACAAGGTGGTCGGCAAGCTCACCGGCGGTCTCGCGTCCATGGCCAAGCAGCGCAAGGTGCGCGCGGTACAGGGCGTCGGCACCTTCGTGTCGCCGCACGAACTCGAAGTCGTGCATGGCAGGGACAAAAAACTGATCCGCTTCGAGCAAGCGATCATCGCGGCCGGCTCGCAGGCCGTGCACTTGCCGATGTTCCCGTGGGACGACGAGCGCGTGATGGATTCCACGGGCGCACTGCAACTGCGCGACGTACCGAAGACCTTGCTGGTGGTTGGCGGCGGCATCATCGGCCTCGAAATGGCGACGGTGTATCGCGCGCTGGGCAGCGCGGTCACCGTGGTCGAATTCATGGACCAGTTGATGCCGGGCGCCGATGGCGATCTCGTGCGCCCGCTGGCCGCGCGCCTCAAGAAACAGGGTGTCGCGGTGCATCTGAAAACGAAAGTCACTGCCGCGAAGGCGCAGAAGAGCGGCATCGCCTGCGAGTTCGAGGGCGACAGTATTCCGGAAAAGAAAACCTTCGACCGCGTGCTGGTGTCGGTCGGCCGCAGCGCCAACGGCAACAAGATCGGCGCCGACAAGGCGGGTGTCTCCGTCACCGAACGCGGGCTGATCCCGGTCGATACACAGATGCGCACGAATGTGCCGCACATCTTTGCGATCGGCGACCTGGTCGGCCAGCCGATGCTGGCGCACAAGGCGGTGCATGAAGGCCATGCAGCGGCGGAAGCCGCGGCCGGCCAGAAACGCCATTTCGATGCGCGCGTGGTGCCGTCGGTCGCGTTCACCGATCCGGAAATCGCATGGGTCGGCGTCACCGAGCGCGAAGCGAAGGAAAAGAACCTCGACATCGGCGTCGGCAAGTTTCCGTGGGCCGCCTCCGGCCGCGCGCTGGGCATGGATCGTCCGGAAGGGTTCACCAAGCTCATCTACGACAAGGCCAGCCATCGCGTGATCGGCGGCGGCATCGTCGGCGTGCACGCCGGCGACCTGATCTCCGAAGTCGCGCTGGCGATCGAGATGGGTGCCGAAATCGGCGACATTGCGCTCACCATCCACCCGCATCCGACGCTGGGCGAATCGGTCGGCATGGCCGCGGAAGTCGCCGAAGGCACCATCACGGATTTGTACATTCCGAAAAAACGGTAGGAGCGACTGTAGGAGCGGCGGAAGCCGCGACAAGCCTTTACGCCTGCGAGACGAGCCGGGCCTGCCGGCCCTCCTGCACGTCGAACAACTCTGCCTGCGCCTCGAAACTGTCGCGATCGACGAAGCCGGCCAGTCCGACACCGACCAGCCGGTAACGCGTGCGTGGCGGCAGCAATACCCGCGCGCGCAATGCGCACGCAATCTCGGCCAGCATGCGTGCCGAGGTCGGCCGCTCCGCCGGCGTCAGGGTCCGCGTCAGTATCCGGAAATCGGAGGTCTTGAGCTTCAGCACGACGCTGCGCGCGATCCGCGCATGCGGCGCCTGCGCTTCGCGCTGGTGCGCGGCCCAGGTGTGTTCGGCCAGACGCGCGATGTGCGGAGTGAGGTCTTCAAGCGCAAGGTCGTGTTCGAAGGTGTCCTCGCTGGAAATCTGCAGGGTCGGTCGGTCCGGCGTCACCGGGCGCTCGTCGATGCCCAGCGACAACTCGTGCAGGCGTTTGCCGTAACGCCCGAAGCGCCGTTCCAGCTCATCCGGATCGAACGCCCGCAATTCGGCAATGGTCGCCACATCCAGCTCGGCGAGCTTGCGCTGCATGACCTTGCCGACACCGGGCAGGCGCTCGACCGGCAAGGGTGCGAGGAAACCCAACGCCTCGCGCGGACGCACCACGAACAAACCGTCGGGCTTGCGGAAATCCGACGCGATCTTGGCGAGGAACTTGTTGGGCGCGACACCAGCGGATGCCGTCAACTGCGTTTCCGCGCGAATCGCGGCGCGGATGTCCTCGGCGACCGCCGTCGCGGACGCGAATCCCGACTTGTTGACCGTGACATCGAGGTACGCCTCGTCCAGCGACAAGGGTTCGATCAAGTCGGTATGCCGCGCGAAGATTTCGCGTACCTGCCGTGACACCGCCTTGTAGCGCGCGAAATCCGGCGGCACGAACACGGCCCGCGGGCACAGGCGTTCGGCGCGCAGCGCCGGCATCGCCGAATGCACGCCGAACTTGCGCGCTTCGTAACTGGCGGCGCAGACCACCGAACGCGCACCTTTCCACGCGACGACGACCGGCCGCCCGCGCAGGGATGGATCGTCACGCTGCTCCACCGATGCGTAGAACGCATCCATGTCCACGTGCACGATCTTGCGCGGCGGCACGCTCACGGCGGGTCAATACGATTGCCCTGCCGCATCCGGCGCGGGTTTCGGCTTCACCAGCACGCGCACCGCGACCAGGCCCATTTCGTACAGGATCACCATCGGCACCAGCAGCAGCAGCATCGAGGTGATGTCGGGCGGGGTGATGATCGCCGCGACAGCCGCCGCGGCGACGATGGCGTAACGCCGCCAGCTCTTGAGCTTCTGCAGGCTCACCAGCCCGGTCGCCGCCACGATCACCTGGATCACCGGAATCTCGAAGCACAGGCCGAACGCGAAGAACACCAGCATCACGAAGTCGAGGTAGTGCGTGATGTCGGTCATCATCTCGACGCCCGGCGGCGTGACCATGGTGAGGAAATGAAACGCCGCCGGCAGCACCAGGAAATACGCGAACGCGCAGCCGCAATAGAACAACAGCACCGAGGCGACCAGCAAAGGCCGTGCGAGGCGCTTTTCGTGCCGGTACAGGCCGGGGCTGACGAACGCCCACAGCTGGTAGACGATCACCGGCATGCTGGCGAACAGCGCGATGTAGAACGCGAATTTCAGCGGCGTCAGGAACGGGCTGGCGACCTGCGTGGCGATCATGTGCGCGCCATGCGGCAGGCGCTTGACCAGCGGTTCCGCGAGCCAGCCATACAGCCGGTTGGCAAACGGCACCAGGCAAACCAGCACGATCACCACGCAGGCGATCGCCTTCATCAGGCGCGAGCGCAGTTCCAGCAGGTGCGAGAACAAGCCCTGTTCGAGGTCGAAACCCGAATCCTTGTCGGCACCCTTTTCGGGATCGCGCTCAGGCATCGCCATGACGGACTTCTTCGTTGCCGGCGTCGCTTGCGACAGGCGCCGCAGTGTTCGCCACTTCCGCCACGGTTGCGTTCACGACCGCGTGTGCCGAACGCGCTTCGGATTCGGCGGCCTTTTGCACCGCATCGGCGCGGTCCGCAGCTTCCTTTGCGGCGCGCTTGATCTCCTCGATCTCGAGCTCGCGCTCGACTTCGCTGCGCACGCTCTCCCAGCCGAGGCGCAGGCGCCGCAGCATCGCGCCAGCCATGCGCGCAGCCTTCGGAAGTTTTTCCGGACCAAGCACCACCAGCGCAATCACCGCCAGCAGCAACAGCTTGCTGAAGTTGAGCTCGATCATCGCGGCGTACCGCGCCGGTTATTCAGACCCGCGCTTCGACTCGGCGGAATCGCGCTGTTCCTGCTGCGTGGTGCCGGGAGCGGCAGGCGGCGGATCGGCCTGCAGCTTCTCGTTGTTGCCGGCAGCCTTCGCCTTGTCGGCTTCGTCGTCGCCCTGCAGCGCCTTCTTGAAACCGCGCACGGCGTTGCCGAGATCGGGGCCGATCTTGGTCAGCTTGCCCGTCCCGAAAATCACCAGCACGATCACGAGCAACAACAACCAGTGCCAGATACTGTCAAAACCCATGATGACCTCGTGCGGAATCAGGCCGGATCACCGCGGGGCGCGGTGGAGGCTTTCCGCCAGTGCCCAGTGTAGCGCAGCCAGCACCTGCGACACGGCGGGCAGACTTGGCTCGTCATGCCCGATCCACGTCCCGACAGACATGCCAACGCCCGGTCCTGGCATCCGTTGACGGCGTGCTGTGGCAGACTCTGCACGGCTTCGCCGACGTTCGCGAGCAGGACCGCGCCGCATGCCCCGCTATCTCGGTTTCGAAATCCCGCCTGAATCACCCGCCGCGGCCAAGGCTGCCGTGCTGCTGGTGAACCTTGGCACGCCGGCGGCGCCCACCCGCGATGCGGTGCGCGATTACCTTGCCGAATTCCTGGCCGATCCGCGCGTGGTGGAGCTGCCGCGCTGGCTGTGGTGGCCGATCCTGCACGGCTGGATCCTGCGTACGCGCCCGGCACGCTCGGCCGAAGCCTACGCCAAGGTCTGGCGCAACGATGGCTCGCCGCTGCTGGTATTCAGCGAGCGCCTCGAACAAGCCGTCGGTGCGGAAATCTCCCGGCGCCGTGGAGGCAAGGTCGCCACCGCGCTGGCGATGACCTACGGCGAACCGTCAGTGCAGACGGTCGTGGCGGACCTGATGCGCAGCGGCGTGCGTCGCCTGCTGGTGCTGCCGCTGTTCCCGCAGTACTCGGCCACCTCGACCGGCGCCGCACTGGACGCCGTGATGCGCGCCATGCAAACCCTGCGCTGGACGCCGGCGCTGCACATCATCGACGACTACCACGCCGACGCCGGGTATTTGGCTGCCCTGGTCGGCAGCGTGCAGGCGCACTGGGCGCAGCATGGCCGCGGCGACAAACTGCTGCTGAGCTTCCACGGCATCCCGGAAAAATACGCCAGGGCGGGTGATCCGTATCCCGAGCAATGCCGCGAAACCGCGCGCCGCCTGGGCGATGCACTCGGGCTCGCGAACGACGATCTGCTGGTGACGTTCCAGTCGCGCCTCGGCCGGCAACCATGGCTGCGGCCGTACACCGACGAAATGATCGGGCAACTGGCGCGGCAGGATGTCGCAACCCTCGACGTGCTGTGCCCCGGCTTCGCGGTGGACTGCCTGGAAACGCTGGAGGAAATCGCCCTGCGCTATCGCGCGACCTTCCTCACCAACGGCGGCAAGCAGTTCCGCTACATCCCCGCGCTCAACGACAGCCGCGCGCACGCGTCAGCGTTGGCCGACATCGCGCTGCGGCAGCTCGCGGGCTGGGGCTGATCAGGCAGCCTTCTGGTCGTTGCGGATCACGCGTCCAGCAGCTTGCCGGGATTCAGGATGCCGTGGGGGTCGAACACCCGCTTGAGCTGGCGCATCAGCACGATTTCGCCTTCGGACCGCACGCGCGACAGGTACGGCTTCTTCAGCAAGCCAACACCGTGCTCGGCGGAAATGCTGCCGCCGTGACGTTCCAGCACGTCGCACAAATGGCCGGTCACGCGCTCGCAGGCGCGCTCGAAGTCCGCTTTCGCCATGGCGTCGGGTTTCAGCACGCTGATGTGCAGGTTGCCGTCCCCGACGTGGCCGAACCAGATCACCTCGAAATCCGGATACTCGCGCGCGAACAGCGCGTCCATGTCGGCCAGGAAGGCCGGCACTTTCGAAATGCGTACCGACACGTCGTTCTTGTACGGCGTGTACTGCGCGATGCTTTCGGTGATGCCCTCACGGAGCCGCCACAGCTCGGCAGCCTGCGTCTGGCTCTGCGCCATCACACCATCCGTCACCCAGCCCTGCTGCATGGCCTGCTCGAAAGCCGCCAGCGCGGCGGCTTCGGTGTTGGCGTCGGGGTTCTCGTACTCGAGCAGAACGTAGAACGGACTGTTGCCCTCGAACGGCCGCTTGCCGCCATACGCCAGCACGTGGACCAAGGCCTTGTCGGTGAAGAACTCGAACGCGACCAGCGAGAGCCGCTCACGCATCAGCGTGAGCAACTGCATTACGGCATCCAACGCTGGCACGGCCAGCAGCATCACCTGCGGATCACGCGGCGGATCGGTGAGCTGCAACGTGGCCTCGACAATGAGTCCCAACGTGCCTTCGGAGCCGATCATCAGGTGCCGCAGGTCGTAGCCGGTGGCGTTCTTGGCCAGCCCGCGGTTGAGGTCGAGCAACTCGCCGGTGCCCGTGACCACTTTCAGGCCGCTGACCCACGCGCGCGTCATGCCATAGCGGATCACGCGGATGCCGCCTGCGTTGGTCGCGACGTTGCCGCCGATCTGGCTGGAACCGCGGCTGCCGAAATCGACCGGATAGATCAGGCCATGTTCGCGCGCGGCGTTCTGCACCGCTTCAGTCACCACACCTGCTTCGACCGTGAGCGTGCGATCCAGGGGGTCAAAGCCGAGGATGCGGTGCATGCGTTCGAACGACACCACCAGCTCGCCGTGCGCCGCCACTGCGCCGCCCGACAAGCCGGTGCGTCCGCCCGAGGGAACGATCGCCACCTTGTGTCCGACCGCCCAGCGCACCAGGGCCTGCACTTCGGCGATCGATTCCGGCAACGCGACCGCCAATGGCGCCGGCGTCCACCAGCGCGTCCAATCGCGGCCGTAATGGGCAAGGTCGGCGTCGCCGGTCAGCACGCGGTCGACGGACAACAAGGCGGCGAGTTCAGCGATGGCGTCCATGGGCGGCGCGGTTGGCTGGGCAGCCCGTGAGTGTACCGACACTCGGCGGCATGGCACAGCGGCGTTGGCGGCAACCACGATTTGACGGCGCGATAACACGGGCAGGGCGAAGCTTTGCAGGCCACAGACTGAGCGCCCATGACGCAGCAGGTGCAGCATGCGTTCGCATTTCCACGTTGGTGTTGTCGCGGGTTTGCTGTTGGCGACGAGCGCAGCCATGGCAGTCGTGCCCACTGGCAGCGCGCCCTTCGATCTCAGCACACCGCAGAGCTTCCACGAACAGGCCGCGCAAGTGCGCGCAGGCCTGGATCAGGGTGGCGTGTACGGGTTCCTTTCGACGCAGGAGCGTGCGCGTGTCGAAAGCGAAATCGCCGTGATGGATGCGCTGTTCCGGCGTTACGGGAACATCGAGGCGATGGGCGGCGCAGGGCGCGTCAAGCTGTACAACGCGCAGGAATCCGCCAACCGGATCCTTACGCGTGGCCTGTCAGGCACCATACGCTGCGCGTGGACGCAGCAGACCGGCTCGCACATCCCGCGCACGCTCTGCTGGTCCACCCAAGCCTGAGCAAAGCGCCGCGGAACACGACGGCCTTCACACCTGCAGGTGGTCGCCCTCGCGCGCGACCAGCTTGTACAGCGCCGGCATCAGGAAGATGCCGATCGCGAGGCGCGAGATCATCCCGGCCACGATCACCAGCGCAAACGGACGCTGTGAATCGGTACCGACGCCGTGCGCGATGGCCGCCGGCAGCAGGCCCAGCGCGGCCACCAGCGCTGTCATCAGGATCGGGCGCAGGCGCAGCACCGCGGCCGCGTGCGCAGCCTTGAACCTGTCCATGCCGCCCAGCCGCAATTCATTCGCGCACGAGATGTAGACCACGCCGGTCAGCACTGACACGCCGAACAACACGATGAAGCCAATTCCGGACGATACCGAGAACGGCGTGCCGGTCACCCACATCGCGAACACCGCGCCGACCGGCGCCGACAGCAGCACGCCGACCACGGTGATCAACGGGAACTTGAAGTTGCCGTACAGCACGAACAGCAGCCCGAAGATCACGATCACGGTGAGCGGCAGGATCACCTGCATCTGCGCCCGCGACGCCGTGTATTCCTTGTACTCGCCGCCCCATTCGAGGCGGTAGCCCTGGGGCAATTTCACATCCTTCGCAACCTGCGCGATGGCATCGTCCACCGCGCCGGCGAGGTCGCGGCCTTCCACCGAGAATTGCACGCCGATGTAACGTGAATTGTTCTCGCGGTAGATGAAGGACGCACCGTTGGCGATGGAAATGTGCGCAAGTTCCTTCAAGGGGATCTGTTGCCCGCCCGGCGTGGCCACCGGTATGTCACCGATCTCGGCGGGGTTGTCGCGGAATTGCCGCTGCAGGCGCACCACGAGGTCGAACTGCTTGTCGCCCTGCACCACCTCGGTGGCGACGCTGCCACCGATCGCGGCATTGACGAGGTTGTTGACATCGTCGACGTTGAGGCCGTAACGGGCGATCTTCGCGCGATCGATGTCGATCGCGAGATTCGGCTGCCCCAGCTCGTGCACCAGCGTCACGTCGGTGATGCCACGCACCTTCTCCATCACCGCCTTGATCGCCTTGCCTTCCTTCTGCAACACCTGCAGGTCGGAACCGTAGATCTTGACCGCCAGCGCGCTCTTCAGGCCCGTCTCGGCTTCGTCCACCGCATCCTCGGCGGGCTGGGTGAAGTTGAACTGGATGCCAGGGAACTTCTGCAGCTTGGCATTGATCGCGGCGATCAATTCCTGCTTGTTGCGGATCTTCGGATCGTGCCACTCCGAATACGGTTTCAGGCCGGTGAAGAACTCGTCGTTGAAGAAGCCGGTGGAATCGGTGCCGTCGTCGGGCCGCCCCAATTCGGAAGTCACCGTGGTGACCATCGGAAATGAGCGCAACACACCGCGAATCTGCGGCGAGATTTCCGACGCCTTCTCGAACGAGATGGTGTACGGCATGGTCGCGCGCACCCACAGCGCGCCTTCGTCGAGGTTGGGCATGAACTCGGCGCCGATGCCCTGCATCATCACCCAGGTCAGGATCAGCAACACCACCGGGATTGCGATCACCCACTTCAGATTTTCCTGCGCCCGTTCCAGCGAGCGCACGTACCAGCCCTTGAACTTCTCGTAGATCGCATTGCGACGCTCACGCACGCCCTGGCGCATGAACACCGCACACAGCACCGGCAGCAGCGTCAGCGTGACCACCAGCGAGCCGATCAGCGCGAAGATCATGGTGTCGGCCATCGGCTTGAACAGCGTGCCCGAGGGACCGGTCAGGAAATAGATCGGCAGGAAGCTCGCCACGATCACCGCGACCGCGTACACCAGCGGACGGTCGATCTCGCCGGCGGCGGAGAGGATCACCTGCTTGATGTCGTATTCGGTGCCGCGGCGCGCGGCCAGCTCGCGGAAGATGTTCTCGACCATGAAGATCGCGCCATCCACGAGGATGCCGAAATCCACCGCGCCGATCGACAACAGGTTGGCCGAGGCGTTCTTGATGTCGAGGCACAGGAACGCGAACAGCAAGGCCAGCGGCACCGTGACCGCGACGATCAGGCCGGCGCGCACGTCGTACAGGAAGAACACCAGCACCACGATCACCAGCACCAGCCCAACCGTGAGGTTGTGCATTACCACGCCCTTGGTCTGGTTGATCAGGTCGGTCAGGTCGTAGAACGGATGGATCCTCACGTCCTTCGGCAGGATCGTCTCGTTCAACTCCTTCGTCTTGGCCTCGACGAGTTTCAGCACGTCCTCGGTCTTCGAGCCGGTCAACGCCAGGATCACGCCTTCGACCGCGTCGTTCTGGCTCATGTAGCCGAATTCGCCAAGGCGCGGCGCGATGCCGATTTCGACCTTGGCGACATCCTTGACCAGGATTGGCGTACCGTCGTGCACGGCCAGCACGATGTTGCCAATGTCCTCGGGCGTCTTGATGCGGCCGAGGCCGCGCACGTAGAAGAACTGCCCGCCCTGCTGGTAGAAGCCGCCGCCGGCGTTGGAGTTGTTGGCGGCCAGCGAGGCTTCGATCTGCGACACCGACAACCCGAGCGCCGCGATCTTCACCGGATTCAGCAGCACCTGGTACTGCATGTTGCCGCCGCCGAACGCGGAATCGTCGGCGACGCCAGGCACCGAACGGTACTGCGGCGCGATCACCCAGTCTTCCAGCGTCTTGAGTTCCATCGGCGAACGGTCTGTGCTCTGCAGGACGTAGCGATAGACCAGTCCGGAAGGCGGCGACATCGGCGAGATGGATGGCGCAACGCCGGTGGGCAGCGTGATCTGCGGCAGGCGGTTGTACACGCGCTGGCGTGCGAAATAGTGATCGGTACTGTCGCTGAAGGTCAGCGTGACGTCGGACAGTCCATACAGCGAAATCGAACGTTTGGTCACGAGCCCTGGGATCGCATTCATGCCGAGCTCGACCGGCACCGTGATCAGACGCTCGACTTCCTCCGCCGAATGGCCCGGCCACTGGGTGATGATCTCCACCATCGGCGGCGACAGGTTCGGGTAGGCGTCCATCGGCAGGACCTTGTAGGCCCATACACCGGCGGCCGCCATGCCCAGCGACAACAGCACGATCAGCAGCCGCTGCTCCAGCGCGAACGCGACGATGCGGTTGATGAGCGACGCCTTGCGCGGCGCTTCACCTTGCGGAAGCTGCGCGTTCATTGGGTCTGGATGAAGTGCAGGAAGATCGAGCCGTCCACCACGACCTTGTCGCCGGCGTGGAGTCCTTCGGGAATCACGTAGCGGTCGTCCACGCGCGCGCCCAGTGTCACCGGGTGGCGCGCGTAGCTGCCGTCGGCCTCGACCACGTACACGAACGGCAGGTTCTCGTCGTCACGCAACACCGCCGACACCGGCACCAGCAGCCCCTCGTGCTGCCCGCGCGAGCGGATGTGCACGCTCACGTACATCTGTTTCTTCAGCTCGCCACCGGGATTTTCGACACTGACGCGTGCATTCACCGAACGCGTGTCCGGATCGATCACCGCGCCGACATTGGTGACGGTACCAGCGACCGGCTTGCCGCCATCGCCGCTGACCACCGCCGCGGCATCGCCGTCGTGCACGCGTGCGACATCGTCGCCGAACACTTGCGCCATCACCCACATCTTCGCGGTATCGGCGATGGTGAAGCACGTGGTCGTGCCGGCCGCGATCGTCTGGCCCGGCGCGATCGATTTCACGACCACGGTGCCGGCGATCGGCGCACGGATCACCCCTTGCCCGTTCGCCACCGGCTTGCCGGCGCGGATGTCGGCGATCGTTTGCGGATCGACGTGCAGCGACACCAGCGTCTGCAACGCGGCTGCGCGGTCGGCGTCGGCGCTGGCCGCATCGGCTTGCGCCTGCGCATTCTCGCGTGCGGAAATCGCCTGCTGGGCAAACAGCGCGCGGTCGTTGCTGGCGACCGAATCCGCCGCGCTCGCCGCCAGCAGCGTCTTGCGGTAGGCCCCGGCCGCCGCCGCGAAATCGGGGGAATCCAGCGTCGCCAGCGCCTGGCCCTTCTTCACCTGCTGGCCTTGTTCCGCCAGCACCCGGGTGACCGCGCCGGAGAACGGCGCCAGCACATCGGTGGCGCGGTTGTGGTCGAAATCGACCACGCCGGTGGTGGTGATGGTGGTGTGGTATTGCGCCGGCGCGACGGTGACGACCTTTAGGCTCTGCTGCTGTTCCTTCGTCAGCGTCACGTTGTGCGGTGTAGTCGACTCCTGCTGCGGCGGTTTGCCGGAGCAACCCACGAGCAACGCCACACCGAGCGATGCCGCACCCAACACGCTGGCACGCCACGCCATCCGGACCGGATCGTGATTTCGGCTCATGGTCTTCATTCTTTCGCGAGATCCTTGTGATGCCACCAGCCACCGCCCAGCGCCTGGTACAGCGCGGCGGTGTCGGCGAAACGGTTGGCTTCGGCCTGCACCAGCGCGGTGCGCGCCTGCTGCCAAGCCTGCTGTGCGGCCAGCAATTCAAACGCGCCGATGTAGCCGTGCTTGAGTTGCAGTTGCGAGAGATCCAGCGTGGTTTTCGCGGCGCGCTCGGCGGCCGCGGCGGATTGCAAGGCCTTGGCGTCCTGATCCAGCGCGACAAGCGTGTCGGCGACGTTCTGGAACGCGGTCAATACCGTGCCGCGGTATTGCTCGGCAGCCTCGACATAGGCGGCCTTGGCGGCGCGCTCCTGGTGCAGGAGCTGCCCGCCTTCGAAGATCGGCGCGGTCAGCGACGCGGCGATGCCCCAGAAGCCGGTGCCCGACGTGAACACCTTGGAGATCTCGAGCGCCGTGCTGCCGGCATTCGCGGTGAGGTTGATCTGCGGCAGGCGTTCGGCTGCGGCGATGCCGACTGCTGCGCTGGCCGCGTGCAGGTTGGCGCGCGCCTGGCGCACGTCGGGACGCTGCGCGACCAGTTGCGAGGGCAGGCTTACCGGCAGGTTTTCCGGAAGTTGCAGGTCGGCCAGGGTGAATGTCTGGGCTGGAGCCTCGGACGGGAACTTGCCGACCAGCACCGCCAGTGCGTGTTGGGTCGCCGCGAGTTGCTTCACCAATACGGGCAGGCCGGCTTCGGCTTGCGCAAGCTGCGTTTGCTGCGCGGCGACATCCAGCTTGCTGGCATCACCCTTGGCGAACCGGAGCTGCAGGATGGCGAGGCTGTGTCTGGCGATGTCGATCGACTTGCGCGTGGCATCGACCTGTTCGCGCAGCGCTGCTTCTTCCACCGCGGTGACGACAACGTTGCTGGTCAACGTGGTCCAGGCCGCCAGCATCTGGAAACGCGCGGACTGTTCCTGGGCCTTGAGCGATTCGCGCGTGCGCCGGTTCAACCCGAACAGGTCCGGCGCGTAGGAAATGGAAAGTTGCGGCGTGAACAGGTTGTACAGGAACTCCTGCGGCACCTCGGGGAAATTCGGAACCGGCGCGAGGATATTCGAGGCCTTGGCGCGGTTGGCATCGAATTCCGCCGACACGCTGGGGAAGAACGTACCGCGCTGCGCCAGCACGTCTTCATGT
This sequence comes from Pseudomonadota bacterium, assembly GCA_018241365.1. Lineage (GTDB taxonomy): Bacteria > Pseudomonadota > Gammaproteobacteria > Xanthomonadales > Rhodanobacteraceae > 66-474. The sequence goes on along the minus strand of JAFEDX010000195.1, from coordinate 76,684 downwards.
GCCACCCGCAACGCCGCCTGCGCGGCCTTGAGGTCGTGGTTGTTCGCAAGCGCCGCTGCCACCAGCGCATCCAGCGGCCGCGAATGGAACAGCGTCCACCAGTCGCCCGGGATGTCCACTCCGGTTTCGAAACCCTGTGCTGCGCCACCCGCCACGCCCGGCGTGGCGACGGTCGCGGCCAGCGGTTGCGTGGTGTAACCGCCGACCTGCGGCGGCGCCGGCGGCTTGAAGTTCGGCCCGGCCGCACAGCCTGCCAAGGCCAGTGCCGCCGCCAGCACAGCGAGCCGTGCGACGCGCGACGATGGCGCCGTGATCTGCGACAGGGGACGCATGGGGAGGTACGGTTCTCTCGCGGGCGAGCCGGGGGATCCGGCTCGGAACGATCAATCGGTGATGACCGCGGCGCCGGAGAACCGTGGGGTTGGGCGGTGTCGCAACGCGAAATGTTATATCATTTCGTTTCCCGGAAACATGAACGACGCCGTAACCGTTGCGTTGGGTGCCCACTTGCAGGCGCGCCACGCGCGGTCAATCGCGCCTGTTCCTACGACTTCGGGATCTCGAACCCGCGCGGCGGGGTGTCGCCCGCGAGGTATTTCACGAAGTAATCCCAGCGCCGGCGCATCACGTAGTCGCTATCCGGACCGTAGCTGTGACGGGCATGCGGCACGATCAGCATGTCGAAATCCCGGTTGGCCTTCATCAGCGCATCGACCACCAGATAGGTGTTGCCGACCGGCACGTTGTCGTCGATCTCGCCATGCACCAGCATCAGGTGCCCTTTCAGGTTCTTCGCGAGCAACTGGTTGGCCTGGTTGTCGTAATTGGTGCTGCCATCCTGGTGGGTCACCAGCAGGCCCTGGAACTTCTCGCCCCAGTCGTTCTCGTAATTGCGGTTGTCGTGGTTGCCGCTTTCGGCCCAGCCGACCTTGAAGAAATCCGGATAGCGAAACAGCGCGTCAGCGGTGGCATTGCCGCCACCGGAATGGCCCCAGATGCCGACCCGGCTGACGTCGATCCAGGGATAGCGCTGCGCCAGTTCCTTGATGCCGGCCACCTGGTCGGGCAGCGTGTTGTCGCCCATGTCGCCGTACCAGGTGTGGTGGAAACCCGCCGAGCGCCACGGCGTACCCATGCCGTCGATTGCCACCACGATGAAGCCGAGCTCGGCCAGCGCCTGGTTGTCCCCGCGCGCCGCGAGGAAGCTGCGTCCCCGCACCGAGCCGGTCTGCGGACCCGGGTAGATGTAGTCGATGATCGGGTATTTCTTCGAGGCATCGAAGCTCGTCGGCTTGAACATCATTCCGTACAGCGTGGTCTTGCCGTCGCGCGCCTTCACCGTGAACGGCACTGGCGGTACCCATCCGGCGGCCTGCAGGCGGCCGATGTCGGCCCTAGCGATGGTGGCGATGACATGGCCGTCGCTGGCCGCGCGCAGCACGGTGACCGGCGGCGTGATCGGCGTTGAATAGCTGTCCACGAAGGTCTTGCCGTCGGGCGACATCGTGATGGTGTGGTCGGCGTTTTCCGGCGTCAGCAGCGTGGTCTTGCCACTGTCGATATTCACCTTCCAGAACTGGCGGTAATACGGATTCACGCCCGGTGTGCGGCCGACGCCGACAAACCACAGCGTGCGCGTCACGCGATCGACATGCAGCACTTCCGTGACGTTGCCATCGCCCGTCGTGATCGGGCGCAACGGCTTGCCGGTCTCGAGGTCGTACAAATACAGATTGTTCCAGTCGTTCTGCTCGGACGGCCAGATCGCCTCGTGCGTGTCCGGCAGGTACTGCCAGTTGACCCGGCCGTGGCCGCTTTCGTAATAAGGCTTGTAGGCGAACTCGAATGCGCTGCGCACCACGCCAGTCGTCGCGTCGGCGACATCGAAGGTTTCGCGCTGGCGATCGCGCGAGGTCGAAACCAGGGCCAGCGTCTTGCTGTCCGGCGCCCACTTCGCATCGCTCCACTGGTACGGTTTTGCCTGATCGCACGCCAACTGGTCACACAGTGTCGAAAGGCGCTGCTGCGGCACCATCTTCAGGCGCACCAATTGCTTGGTCGCTACATCCACCACCACCGGTTCGATCATGAAGACGTGACCATCACCCGGCAACGGGTATTTCCATACATCCAGCCTGGGATGTCCCACCCGCGTATCGACCGTGACCATCTCGCCGACCTCGCGCTGGTCCTGCCGATAGGTGGCGATTTTTTTCGAATCCGGCGACCAGCGCACGATCGCGCCCGCACCATGCACCCAGCCGGCGTTTTGGGTTGCGTAGCCGTAATCCTTCACGCCATCGGTAGTCAGCTGCGTTTCCTTGCCGGTTGCGACATCGCGCACCCACAGGTTCCAGTCGCGCGTGAACGCCAGCGACTTGCCGTCCGGGGACAGGGCACCGGGTTCGCTGCCGGTCTTCAGGAACTTTGCCAAATCAGCGCAGCTGCCGACACCGGCGAGATCGCAGCGATAGGTGGTCATGCCCAGCGTCACGTCGAGCTTGCCGTCGCGCACTACCTTGAAATCGAAAGAGCTCGGCCACGCCCTGGCATCGACCGGCTTGCCGCTGGCCTTGCCAAGCGCCCCGGCCAGCTTGGCCTCGTCGAAGGCCGGCGACACCTTGCCGTTGGCGGCATCCATCACCAGGAAACGATCACCCGACGCATCGTGGTCGCGATACCAGAAGTGCGTAGCGTCGATCCAGGTGACGCGCTGCACGTCGTGGTCAACCAGCGGGTCGGTGTTCCGTGCCAGGAACCTGACGGCCTGCGCATAGTCGGCGGCGGTCATCTGGCGCGCCGCTGCCGGCAGTGAACACGCAGCACCCAGCGCCAACAACATGACTGCGACAAATCGTAATGCGCGCACTGCCTTCTCCAATCAATCCGGAATCAATCTGCAAGCTTGAACGCAACGCCGCAACGCTGCCCCTGCCGGAAGTCGTGCGCACGCCGCCCCGCGGGGCGCGTGACCTCAGGCCCGCCGTTCGCCGCGATAGCGGCACCCCGACGTGCAAGTCTCGTACACGACGACTTCGGACAACGGGGCCAGCACGGGTTTCAGGCGATCCCAGATCCAGATCGCCAGCCGTTCGCTGGTGGGGTTGTCCAGCCCTTCGATGTCGTTGAGGTAGTGGTGGTCGAGCTGTGCGTGCAGCGGCTGGAAGGCCGCCTTGAGCTCGGCGAAGTCCATCAGCCAGCCACTGTCAGCCCCGATCTCGCCACTGACGTGGATTTCCACACGGAACGAGTGCCCGTGCAGATTGGCGCACTTGTGCCCCGACGGTACGTGCGGCAGGCGATGGGCCGCTTCGAACGAGAATGACTTGAATACGTCCATTCCGGCATTTTACTTCGCGCCTGCGAGCCGCGGCAGCGCGCAGGCGGAACGTGCCCCCATCACTTCAACGCACGTACACCCGCCGGTGGCGGCCGGACGCCGGCGACAGGTCGATCAGCAACGCGATCACGATGCCCACCATCGGCCACAGGGTCCACTGGCCGCCAAACCAGTGCTGCACCGCCGTGTACCAGAGCAGGGTGGTCGGCAGGAAGACGAAGCCAAGCACCGGCCACAAGGCAATCGAAAAGATGCCGCTGAACCAATGGGTGAACAGCCACAGCAGCACGATCACCACGCGCGGCACGAACAGGGCGAACAAGGCCATCAGGCAGGGCACGCAAACCTCCTTTCCGATCGTGCCGATCAGCTCGGCAAACCAACCCGCGACCCCGGCACTGGTGGCCCCTTCAACTCCACCACGTTGCCTTCGGGATCGAACACGTAGAGGGACGGTCCCTCGCCTTCCGCACCATAGCGCATGCCGGTCTCGCCGACGCGCACACCATGCGATTTCAGGTGCGCGGTGATCGCGGCCTCGTCATAGCCATCGACCGCGAGGCAGAAATGATCCATGTTGCGGGCTTCGGCACCAGGCGCCGCGCCACCTTGCCGGCCAAGCTTGCCATGCACATCGACCAGGTCGATCAGCGATTCGCCCGCCCGCAACTGGTACAGGCCGATGCCCGCCTGGTCCAGTTCCGGTGTGCAGCCGAGCACGACGCAATAGAAACGCCGCATGGCCGCGACATCACGCACACGCAGCACCACATGGTCGAGTTGACGCAGGCGAAACGGCACGGACATGCCGGTTTTCCTCGATGCTTGGCCTCCCGATGGTAAAGCATCCACCCCGATCGCCGCTGTATAATCGCGGGCTGGTGGAAGAAGCAGATGGGGTCAACCCATGCTGCTGCCGAAGGCGCAACGCCCGTAATCGCTCAGGCTCGATACCACCGCATGTAAAACTCTGGAGAGACCGGCTTTCGAAGGACCCCCTGAAAACCTGCTGTGCTCGGCAGCTTGCGTGCCGGCGGTGCTCGGAATGCTCACGTACTGACGTGTACGCTCCGCTTCCTGTGCTCCGGCGTCCCGCAATCTGCCTTCGCTCGCGACGGTTTTCAAAGGTTCCATCCGCGAAAGAACCGGCGCCGAAGGGGCAAGAAACGCGATGCTTGCATCGTGTCTCCAAACTCTCAGGCCAAAGGACAGAGGGGCTTCACGAAATGCAGGACGCATTTCGTCCGTCATCCCGGCGAAGGCCGGGATCCAGTGTCTACTTGGATGAAGCGCATGGATTCCCGCTTGCGCTGGAATGACGAAAACGAAGTTCCCCGCACCTCGCCCTCCCGGATGCCCACCATGACCCAGCACACCCCTTCCCTGCACGACCTCGAGCAGCACGACGCCTTCATCGCACGCCACGTCGGCCCGGACGACCACGAAATCGCCCACATGCTGAAGGCGGTCGGTTACGACTCGCTGGATGCGCTCACCGACGCGATCGTGCCTGCCACGATCCGCCAGAAGAATCCGCTGGCGCTGCCGCCGGCCATGACCGAGAACGACGCGCTGGCGAAGCTGCGCGCGATCGCCGACAAGAACGAGGTGTTCAAGTCCTTCATCGGCCAGGGCTATTCCGGCACCCATACGCCGCTGGTCATCCTGCGCAACATCCTCGAAAACCCCGCGTGGTACACCGCGTATACGCCGTACCAGGCCGAGATTTCGCAAGGCCGCATGGAAGCGCTGATCAATTTCCAGACCATGTGCGCGGACTTGACCGGCATGGAAATCGCCAACGCCTCGCTGCTGGACGAAGCCACCGCAGCGGCCGAGGCGATGACGCTGGCCAGGCGTTCGTCGAAATCGAAATCCGACGTGTTCTTCGTCTCGAAGCACGTGCATCCGCAGACCATCGAAGTGCTGAAGACGCGGGCCGAACCGCTGGGCATCGCGTTGCACATCGACGACGAAGCCAACGCCGCGCACGTCGATTGCTACGGCGCGCTGCTGCAATACCCCGACACCTTCGGCGTCGCGCGCGACTACAAGGCGCTGTGCGAAGCGTTGCACGCGAAAGGCGCGCTGGTCGCGGTCGCGTCCGACTTGCTGGCGCTCACCCTGCTCACGCCACCCGGCGAATGGGGCGCCGACATCGTCGTCGGCAACTCGCAACGCTTCGGCGTGCCGTTCGGCTTCGGCGGCCCGCACGCCGCGTTCATGGCCTGCCGCGACGCCTACAAGCGCTCGCTGCCCGGCCGCCTGATCGGCGTTTCGAAAGACGCGCAGGGCAACAGCGCCTATCGCCTCACCCTGCAGACGCGCGAACAGCACATCCGCCGCGAGAAGGCCACGTCCAACATCTGCACCGCGCAGGTGCTGCTGGCGGTGATGGCGGCGATGTACGCGGTGTACCACGGTCCGGACGGGCTGGTGCGCATCGCCCGCCGTACCCACCGGCTGGCTGCGATCCTCGCCGCGGCACTGCGCAAGTCCGGCATCACGGTCGGCGGCGATTTCTTCGACACGCTGCACATCACGGGCTGCGATGCGCACACCATCCACGCGATGGCCAAGGCCGCGCACATCAACCTGCGCCATATCGATGCGACATCGCTCGCGATCAGCCTCGATGAGACCACCACGCGCGAAGATGTCGCGCAGCTCGCATCGCTGTTCGGCGCGCGCATCGACGACATCGACGCGCTGGATCGCGCCACGCCCGACGCACTGCCGGCTGCGCTGGTGCGGCATTCGGCGTTCCTGACGCACCCGGTGTTCAACTCGCACCACAGCGAGCACGAGATGCTGCGGTATCTGCGCCTGCTCGCGGACAAGGACCTCGCGCTCGACCGCAGCATGATCCCGCTCGGTTCGTGCACCATGAAGTTGAACGCAACCGCCGAGATGGTGCCCATCACCTGGCCCGAGTTCGCCAACATCCATCCGTTGGCGCCGGCCGAACAATGGCGCGGCTACAGGGAATTGATCGATGGCCTCGAAGCGATGCTGGTCGCGATCACCGGCTACGACGCGGTCAGCCTGCAGCCGAACGCCGGCGCACAGGGCGAATACACCGGCCTGCTGGCGATCCGCGCCTACCATCGCGCCAACGGCCAGGCGCAGCGCGACGTGTGCCTGATCCCCGAATCCGCGCACGGCACCAACCCCGCGTCGGCGCAGATGTGCGGCATGACGGTGGTCGTCACCAAGTGCGATGCCCACGGCAACGTCGATGTCGATGACATCCGCGCCAAGGCCGAGAAGTATTCCGACCGCCTCGCCGCGATCATGCTGACCTACCCGTCCACGCACGGGGTGTTCGAGGAAGACGTGGTCGAAATCTGCAACATCGTGCACCAGCACGGCGGGCAGGTGTACACCGACGGGGCCAACCTGAACGCACTGTGCGGCGTCGCGCGTCCGGGTCGCTGGGGCTCGGACGTATCGCACCTCAACCTGCACAAGACCTTCTGCATCCCGCACGGCGGCGGCGGCCCGGGCGTCGGCCCGTGCGCAACCAAGGCACACCTGGCACCCTACCTGCCCAAGGCGTTCGGCGCGGAAACCAGCGAACGCATCGGCGGCATGGTTTCGGCCGCGACGTTCGGCAGCGCCTCGATCCTGCCGATCTCGTGGATGTACATCACCATGATGGGCCGCGAGGGCATCCTGAAAGCCACGCAGGCCGCGCTGCTCAACGCCAATTACCTTTCGAAACGGCTGGCCGATTACTACCCGACCCTGTACACCGGCCGCAACGGGCTGGTCGCGCACGAATGCATCCTCGACCTGCGTCCGCTGGAAAAGACCAGCGGCGTCACCGCCGAGGACGTGGCCAAGCGCCTCATCGACTTCGGCTTCCATGCACCGACCTTGTCGTTCCCCGTGGCCGGCACGTTGATGGTGGAGCCAACCGAATCGGAATCGCTCGTCGAGCTCGACCGCTTCATCAACGCGATGATCCAGATCCGCGAGGAAATCCGTGCCATCGAGGACGGCCGCCTCGACCGCGAGGACAATCCGCTGAAGCACGCGCCGCACACCGCGGCGGTGGTGTCGGCCAGAGAATGGGCGCACGCCTATCCGCGCGAACTCGCGGCGTACCCGCTGGCATCGCTGAAACAGGTGAAGTACTGGGCGCCGGTCGCGCGCGTGGACAACGTGTACGGCGACAAGCACGTGTTCTGTTCATGCGTGCCGGTGGAAGCGTTCAAGGAAGAAGGCGCGACGACCAACGCGGGCATGTAGGAGGGCCGGAAGGCCGATCACGACAATCATGAGGAGGGCCGGAAGGCCCGACCGTGCCGTGCGCGGATCATGTGCTGTCCATGGCCGAGAGCTCGGTGGTCGCGGCTTCCGCCGCTCCTACAAGTGGTCCAGCATGGGCCACTCCTGCAAAACGCCGCGGTGTCGCGCCGACGGCAACTGCCGGGGCCTGGCCACTCGCATCACTTGCCGAAAATTTCCTTGATGCGCTCCGGCGATTGCATGCCCACCGCGACGTGGATCTTCCCGGCGGCGTCCTTGTAGACGATTCCGGGCGTGCCCATGATGTCGAGCTCCTGCATCAGCGCATTGTTGTCCTCGATGCGCTTCGCGGTCGCCGCCGGAATCTTCGCGAGCGGCTCGATCGGGCTGTGGCCGAACGCGTTTTCATGCCGGTGCAACATCGCCATCGGATCGGGCGAATCCAGCAACGCCGCGGCCCGGCCCGGACTTTGCGACGCGATCACGGCCACCATGATGTGGCGGACTTGCACGCCGTTTTTCTCCAGCATCGGCTGCGCCGCCTGCCACAGCTTGTGGCAGTACGGACATTCGGTGTCGGTGAATTCGTAGACGATGCGCCGCGGAGTCTTCGCGCCCTCGGCGATCCAGGCTGCATCGGCAAGGCGTTTCCACATGGCTTCATCGAGTACCGGCGCGCTCGCCGCATCCAGCGGCGCGGCCGTGAGATCCTTGCCGGCGGCATCGAACAGCGTGCCGACCATCGCGTGCTTGCCATCGGGCAACAGGTACAGCGGCACCGGACGCCCGCCGTAATCGGCCACGTAACCCTGGTAACCGGCTGGCGCCGGCAGCGGCCCCTTGATGGTCAACCCCTGTGCGACCAGCGCCTGGATCGGCGCCGGATATTTCGCGGATGGCGTTGCGGCCGCGGCCTGGGGCACGGATGCGTTCTGCGCCTGGCTGCAGGCTGTCAGCGCCAACAGAAACAGAAAACACAACCAATACTTCATCGCGGAACTCCATACGTGGATGACACCGTGCGGTCGGTGGGCGGTGTGACTCGCTGCAACGCGGCGGCCAGCGTGGCATGCGACAGCACGCCGGTGTGGATGTCGCGCAGGGTGCCCTGCGCATCGAAGAACAACGTGGTCGGATAACCGCGCACGCCGAATTCCTGCGACAAGCGTGAAAACGGATCGACCAGCACGCCATCGAGGTGCAACCCGGTCTGCGCCAGGAACGCGCGTATCTTCGCGGGCGCTTCGCCCTCGTTGGCGAACACGAACCTCACCTTAGTCTGCGCCTGCTGGGCCTGCGCGAGCACCGGCATTTCCTCGCGGCACGGACCGCACCAGGTGGCCCAGAGATTGATGACCAGCGGACGGCCGCGCAATCCCTGCAACGAGTGCGGCGAATCATCGAGGTCGCGCAGCACCAGCGCCGGCAATTGCGGATGGGTGGTCGCCGACAACTGCCGCACGACCAGGCCGCCGAATCCCCACACCAGCATGCCGCCCAGCACCGCCCAGGCAAGCGGCACGCGCAGCGTTTGGCGCCGCCAGCCAAGCCACGCGGCGCCCACCAGCACGGCCAGCACGCCGACCCAAGGCACGAATCCGCCATCGCGCGGATCGAAGATCGCGAGCGGGCGGCTCGCGTATTCCGGCCACCAGCGCAACACGAACACGCCGCGCGCGATCACGACACCGGCAATGAACAGCCACCACAATGCGGTTTCGGCCGAAGTGCGGCCACGCCGGTGCAGCCAGCCATTGATCGCGAACGCGGTGACGAGGCCCGCAAGCAGCAGCAATCCCGCTATCGAAAGCACCACCGGTCCCAGCGGAACGACATTCATCGCGACACGATCCAACCCGATTCCTTTTTCCGCAACCGCACCATGGTAGCGGGCGCGACACAAACCGTTCCCTCCCACAATCCTGTCACGCCGTGCCACCAGCCAGCAGCGCCGCAGTCCCACCGAGAATCGCCCCGCATTCGCCTTCGCACTTGAACGCGTATAAATCGTCCGCGCGCGTGCGCCCGCGATTGACCGCGACCACCGGAATGCTGCGTTCCACCGCGGCACGCACCAGGCGAAAGCTCGACCACACCATCAGTGACGATCCCGCCACCAGCACACCATCGCTCGCTTCCACTGCAGCCAGTGCCGCCGCGGTCGTTTCGCGCGGCACCGATTCGCCGTAGAACACCACGTCCGGCTTCAGCACGCCGCCGCACACTTCGCACGCGGGCACGTTGAACGCGTCGAAGTCGATGCCTTCCAGATCGGCGTCGCCGTCCGGCGCGATGCGCGCGGGCGCCACGTTCCAGTCGGGGTTCGCATCGCGCAAGCGTGTCTGGAATGCATCGCGGTCGAAGCGGTGATTGTTGGCAAGACAGCGCACCACGTCGAGCCGTCCGTGCAAGTCGACCACGTTGCGGCTGCCCGCGCGCTGGTGCAGGCGATCGACGTTTTGCGTGACCAGTTGCGTCACGTGCCCCACACGCTCCAACCCCGCGAGCGCGAAGTGCGCCGCGCTCGGCCGCGCCGCCGTGAACATCGGCCAGCCCACCATGCTGCGCGCCCAATAGCGTTTGCGTACCGCTTCACTCTCGACGAAATCGCGATACTGCACGGGTGGCGAGCGCTTCCAGTTGCCGTCGCCGTCGCGGTAGTCGGGAATGCCGGATTCGGTGCTGACTCCGGCGCCAGTGATCGCCGTCACGTGCGAACGCGCGGCCAGCCACTCGGCAAGCCGTTCGATATTCGCGGCAGATTCAAAATCACTGGCTGAAACTGCATCCATGACGCGCATTTCCCGAACACCGATCCCGCACACTCTATCGCGCGGTTGCGTGATTCTCCGGAATAGGCGTGCATGGCAATGCGGCACCACCCGCAAGCATCTTGCCAAGCGCACGGACACGCCGTAGTATTACACACGTTATAACGTTGCTCGGAAGGCCCCCATGAAACTGAAAATCACCGCCATCGGCAATTCCTCCGGCGTCATCCTGCCGAAGGAATTGCTCGCGCGCCTGCGTGTCGAGAAGGGCGACGAACTGTACGCGCTGGAAACGCCGGACGGCATCCGCCTGACCACCTACGACCCCGAGCTGGCGGCGCAAATGGAAGTGGCCGAGGGCATCATGCGCAAGCGGCGCAACCTGCTCCACAAGCTGGCGCAATAGCGTATGGACGCGCTCATCGTCTGGATCGACAAGCGGCTCGCGCTGGCCATCCACGAACGCCAGCTCGCCGAGCACGGCGGCGGCAGCGGCGTGCGTGACGAGAAATTGCTGGAATCCGCACTGGCGCGTCCGCAACAAGCGCACGCCTACGGAGACCCTGCCCCCGATCTGGCCGCCCTCGCCGCCAGCCTTGCCTACGGCCTCGCGCGCAACCATCCCTTCGTTGATGGGAACAAGCGTACGGCAGCCGTTTGCTGCGAAGTTTTCCTCGCCATCAACGATGTCGAGCTGGACGCGAACGATGCGGAGCTTTACACCGAGTATTACGCACTCGCGGAAGGCAAGCTCGAAGAAGCCGGTTTCGCGGCCTGGCTGCGTCCACGCCTCAAGCTGATCCGCCGGCCACGCGTGCACGAAAAACGCGCGCGTTACGCGCGGCGCTGATCCGCATTCCGGCGCCAAGGCACGCGTGGCCTCACGCAAACCCACAGCGCGATCACGTACACGAATACCACGACATACGCGAGCGCGAACACCCATAGCGGCAGCGGCCAGTAGATCAATCGATCGATCCAGCCCGCGATCAGCGGCTGCACGTGCGAGGCGCCGGACGCGTCTGCCTGCCAGATCGTCAGGAAACACGCGCGGCCAAGCAACGCCTGCAGCGCGACCGCCGCCAGACTCAGCAGGTGCGCCAGCCGCCACCAGAATTCGCGCACCCAGCGCCAACCGCGCCAGGCTCCGATCGGAATCAGCACGCAACCCGCGACGTTGAACGCGATGATCGCGAGGTGGAAGATCAGTATTGCGAGTGCGGCCATGCCTCACGAACTTCATCGATACAGATTGGCACTTTCTGATTCGCCAGGACAGCAACCGGCTTTTCCCTTCTCCCTCCGGGAGAAGGTGGCGCGTCAGCGCCGGATGAGGGTTCGGTGGTTCGGGTTGTTGCCCTGTGCACGTGTATAGCGTTGTGCATAATCGCACCATCACCCACCCCTGCGGGGCACCCTCTCCCGAAGGAGAGGGGTCGAAACGTCTCACGCCATCGTCACGAATTCCTCAGCCGACGTCGGATGGATCGCCACGGTGTTGAGGAAATCCGCATAGCGCGCACCCATCTTCACCGCCACTGCGAAGCCTTGCAGCATCTCATCCATGCCCGGCCCGATGCCGTGCAAGCCGACGATGCGTTCGTCGTCGCCCACGCACACAAGCTTCATGAACGTCTTGCCTTCACGCCCGGCCAGCGACCACGGCATCGGCGTGAAGCGCGTCTTGCGCACCTTCACCGCGTCGCCGAACTGCTTGCGCGCCGCGGCTTCAGACAGGCCCACGCTGCCGACCGGCGGGTGCGAAAACACCACGCTCGGGATGTTCGCATAGTCGAGATGCGCATCGGGCTTGCGGTTGAACAGGCGATCGGCCAAACGCCGTCCGGCCGCAATCGCGACCGGCGTCAGCGCAACCTTGCCGTTGACGTCGCCCAGTGCGTACACGCCTGCAGCCGACGTATTCTCGAAATCGTCGGTGACGATCTCGTTCGCGCCGTTCACGGCAACGCCTGCGGCACCCAGTTGCAGCGACTCGACATTCGGCACGCGTCCGATCGCGCCGATCACGCAATCGTACGGACCGTGCCGATCGTGGTCGGCGCAGTCCAGCCACAGCGTGTCAGCCTCGCGGACCACGCCGCGCACCGCGCAACGTTCGTGGTGGGCGATCCCGTCTGCCTGCATCAGGCCTTCCAGCTCATGCCCGAGGTCGGCATCGAAGTGCGACAGCAGGCCGTGACGCGTGAAGATCTCCACGCGCGAACCCAGCGCGTTCAGCACGCCGGCCAGCTCGACCCCGATATAGCCGCCGCCGATCACGCTGACCCGCGTCGGCCGCGCGGTGAGTTTGAAAAACCCGTCCGAATCGATCGCAAGTTCCGCGCCCGGCAAGCCGAGCGCATGCGGACGCGAACCGGTGCCGATCACGATGTGCGGCGCGCGATATTCGACGTCCCCCGCACGCAGGGTGTGCGCATCCACGAAGTGCGCGTATTCCGGCACCACCGTGATGCCCAACTCGCGCAGGCGATTGGCGTACGAGGTACGCGCACGCAGCACGTACGCCTCGCGATGCCCGACGAACGCCGCCCAGTCCAGCTTGCCGGGCGCAACGTCGAAGCCGACCGCCTGCGCCATCCGCTGCGCCTCGGCCAGCTCCGCTGCGTACCACATCGCCTTCTTCGGTACGCAACCGCGATTGACGCAGGTGCCGCCGAGTTCATGCGGCTCGAACAACGTCACCTTGGCGCCATGCCGCCCCGCGCGGATAGCGCAGGCCAGCCCTGCCGAGCCACCGCCGATCACCAGCAAATCCGAATGTGTCTCCATGACCTTCACGTTAGCCGAAAACTGCCGTGAAGATCGGGGCGGCCGGACGCAGTATCAACGGCTCCGACATCAGGCAGGGCACGAAAATCACGCAGCGATGTACCCCGCCATCCACTCGCGTAACGACGGGATGCGCTGCGCTGGTCCCAACCTGCGATTTTTCACTGCCCGCGCGCTGACCCGCAGCGGAAGCAGCCAGCGTCAACCCGCATCCACGGCAACGCGATCGAGCGCCTTGCGCTCCCAGTGCGCGAGGTCCGCGGCGCGGTCGTAGGTGCTGTCCATGAACGCGTGGATCATCGCGTCCGGATCGTCTGCCTGCCGCACCGCTGCGTAAGGCAGGATGAACTCACCGAGTTGCGGGTGGTAATACGCCGCGTCCGGCCGCACGTGCGCTTCCTTCAATCCGTCCGGCTGCGGCACGGCGTAGGCATAGAAGGCCGGTTCCAACACCGGCCCGCTGCCCGGCCAGAAACCGTGGCTGATCACCTCGTGCGAATAGGCGTCGCGCTGGAACGCCGGTCCGTCGCGCGGCGGCGCGCGCCGCCCGGAAAACCGCGTCACCGCAAGGTCGAAACTGCCCCAGAAGAAATTCACCGGGCTGCACTTGCCGACGAACGCGCACTGCGAATCGGTGAACACGCGGTCAATCTGTACGAGGATGCGGCGCAGGCGCTCAACGTATTCGCGGTCATAGCTGTGGTGCTGCGTGTCGCGATCCAGCCGGATCGGTTCGGGCAATTCCGTCGACGTCGGATGGATTTTCACCGGCAGGCCCAGGTCGTCCAGCGTGCCCAGCAATGCGCGATAGAAGTCGGCGACGCTGCGCGGCTTCAGTTCCAGCGTGCGCGTCATGCCATCCGACGTATTGATCCGCAACTGGTGATCGATGAAATCGAACTCGAGCGTGAAGGTGCGCGTGCCGTGCGGCAGGGGCCGCGTGGTCAGGCCGCGCGGCGTGACCCGCAGCGCCACGGCCCAGCAGTGGTTGAGCGGTGCGGCCAGCGCCAGCGCAATCTTGCCGACCACCTGCGACCACAGGTGCAACGTGGTGTAGGTGTCCTTCCACGCGTCATAGGGCAGCGCGGGCCAGCAGGCGTCGTCGTCGGGGCGCATGATTGCCGTCCTCCTCGGGTGGAGGTCGACCATCGTAGCGCGATGCGGAACACCCGGAACCTTGCACGCGAAATTCGGGGGCTCGTCATTCCGGCGCAGGCCGGAATCCAGCTTGTTGCCGTCGTCCCTGCGCAAGCAAGAACGCCCTGCGATCACGCAGGCACTATGGCAAACAGGGAACGCGCCTGCCGTGATCATCCGCGACTCGATAACTGGTGCGCGCGCGAACGTCGACGTGTTCAAGATAGCCGCCGTAACACACGGTGCCCGGAGGATACGGCTGGTGTACCGGGATCTGCATCGAACGGTACTCCGTGAGCAAGCCCACGGTGCGCCGTGGGACCATCCTCACCTCGGGCAATGCGATGGCCCAAGCCACGACGAGCAACAAACCGACAACGAGCACCGCAGCAGCGACAATCCAGCCCATATGCGATCCTCGCAAACGCGCGCGTCCCGCGGCGTAGCCCGCGTCAGGACTGGAACGTTCGCCAAAGCGCACGCGCTCCGGCCCGCGAACCTTGGCACGCACCACCACGGTTTGCGCGATCTTGTCGTGCCAGCCCTGTTTCCTGCGGTCGAACGCCACCCAGATGAACCCGAGGCCCAGCGGCAACATGGAAAGGATGTAGCAGAGGTAACGCGCTGCGGCCTGTCCGACCGACAGCGTCTTGTCGGTGTCGGCATCCACCACGCGCAGGGACAACACCGCCTTGCCCGGTGTCGCCTGCCACAGCCGCCAGAACAGCACCGTCGCGACCGCGGGCGCCACCCACGAAACCCAGATCTCGGCGGGACCATGGATCAGACGGCCGTCGCTCACGTAGCTCCAGCCGTAAATCTAGATCAGCAACGGCATCGTGACGAGCATCAGCAGGATCGCGTCGATCAGCACCGCGCCGAGGCGAATCCAGAAACCGGCGTATTCCAGGCCATCGGCGTAGCCGGTGTCGCGTGCGAGCGTGTCGAGGTCGTCATCGAGGGCGGTGACGTCGCCGATGGCGGGATCGGAATCGAACTTACGTGGCACCATTTGGCGCTGCTCCTTGGGCGAGTTCGGCAACCACGGCATCCAAAAACGTAGTTCACAACCTATACCAACTCGCCGAGCGCGCCTTCTCATCCTTGCCTTGGAATTGTCCCTAACCATCCCTCGGGCTGGCGTTTCCGCTATTGATTAGGCAGTACCATCAACATCTCGGCAACAACCGCAAACTCGTCGCCTCCCCCCTCCAGCTCAAGCAAAATCGGCTTGAATCCAGGCCGATCTGAATCGGGGGCCAGTGTGATTCGCCGATGACGCCAAGTTTCATCTTCTCCAGCGACCTTTTCGCTGGAGTAGATCTTGATCGTGTACGCCCCACCGGTTTCCGGATCGTCGATACTCCTGTGCTGCACCACCACAACTTTTCCCTCGCGCGTTCCGGACGGATTGGCGAGAAAGAGGCACCACGAACCGTTCGGAATGCGTCGGTTCATGGACTCACCCACCACCTGCGCAATAAACAGGCCTGGTTGCGGTTTTACCCAGTTTGGCAATTCGACCCAATGGGTGACACCCTCTTCCAAAGCTTGCGGGTCCGAAAATGTGCCAGCCGCAAAACGTAAATCCACCACCGGCACGGCCGTTACGCCAGAAGCCCGTTCGTCATTCGTGACACGGCGTAATGGAATCACATTCATTTGAGATTCCACCATCGAAGTCTCGTCACTGGCGTCGACAGCGCTGTTCGTCGTAATCAGGCGGCTACGCAGGTAGGCAGCCAGCGCCGCGTCGGTGCAGTACACGTAACAGCCCTTCATGCCACGCGTCATTAGTGTGCGATAGGTGTTCTTGATGATCCTGTCTGCGATCGCTCGAGCCTCACCGGGATTATCCTTCAGTCTTCCTTTCAAGCCGCGCACAGACTGGTCCGATGACGCCCTTTTCGTAACGTCCGTGACGATGTGCCCGTTGCGATAGGCAAGATCCGGACCGATGATCACGCCCACGTAGTCCAGCTCCAGCCCTTGGCAGGTGTGGATACACCCCACCTGTGCAACGGACCCCGGGGTCACGATCCACAGACTCCCATCCTTGCCGAGATTCCAGCGCCGCCGGTAGCCGTATTCAGGCAGATCGATGTCCCACGCCATCGCATCGCGTTTGCTTGGCCATCGCCAGCAGTAGCCAGCTACCATGCGTGACCGGTTGTTTACGCGGTTTTTCAACTCGATCAGGTCGTGCAGCTCGGTTGGGCTGTCGATGACACGAAAATCGAACTCGGCCATATCGAGTGTGGTGTTCGCGGTTTTATGGATGTCCAGCGTATCGTCGAGCCAAGCCAGGTAGCCGTCGGCGCCGTTGCAGCGGAACTGCGACGACAGTTTGAGCTCCGTGACCTCGGCGTCGAATTCATTCGCAACAGCACGCAGCTCACCGGCATCGCCAATGTCGCGCACCGTCACGCGCTGATCATCGTCAACGAAGAAGACACTGCAACGCGTTGCGCGGATCAGTTCTCGGACTTGGTTGTCACCCAGATTTCCGTACAGCCCGCTTTTCTCGTTCAGTCTATGTGCTTCGTCAACGATCAACGCATCGTAGGTATCGGGCAGATCGTACACAAACGCGCCTGAACCACTGAACAGGTTGTTGATCCGTGTTTTCTTGAAGGTACCCGCAAGCTTGGCTGCGTACACCGTGCGCGGCGCGGCATTCTTCGATACGTACCGCGCATTCCGCTTCCGCGCGATGAGCGCAGCCAACAGATTGACGGCAACTACCGATTTGCCTGTCCCCGGCCCTCCTTGGACGATGACGACCTGTTTACGCGTCTGCGCCTTTCCTTCTGCTTGCAAGATCGTTTCGTACGCGATCTTCTGGTCGTCGATCAAGACAAATTCCGGTTTGCCCTGCAGTAACCCGGTGACTGCGTCGGCCAACATTTTCGATGGTCGGATCCGGCCGTGCTCAATCGTATACAGCGCGTTCCGGTGGTCGCCGTGTCGAACATGCTGGCGGATAAACGCTTGCAGCTTGGCCCTCTCATGTTTCAAGAACAACGGCGCGCGTGCGATGTACTCGTGATAGAGCAGATGATCAATCTCGCCATCGCGCAGGTAGTTGTGCAAGTACGCACAGGGCCGAAGTCCAATCGCCCCATTCTGGATTTCTTCGTTGAAATCCTCGAGGTACGCCGCGTACGACCATGCTTGATAAGAGGGGTGGAGTCCCTCGGTCTCACCGGTGCGGCCACCGCGCCGCGCGCTGATGATTGCGTCCATTTCGGTATGTCGTGATTCGGACCACTGCTTGAGTTCGACAATCACCACTTTGGTTCGCGACCTATCGTCTTCGCCGGTAATCACGAAATCGATGCGCTTAGAACTCTGCGGCAATTGGTACTCGATGCCGACTCCAGCGTCATCCGGAATCTCTTCATCATGCAATACCTTTGCCATCTCGAGCAACGAGTGCTGCCAAGCTCGGACTTCGGATGGGCCAGCGCCATGACCCATCGCGCTCAGGAATTGACGTGAAACGATTTCTTCAATGTCCTTGCGCAAGGCATCGTGGAGAAACTGACTTTTGCTGGCCTGGTAGACAATCATGGCAGCATGTCCTTCAGAGCTCGTCGTACTTCTTGCTGTTGCCACGCGCGCGATCCACTGGGTATCGCAACTCGTTCAAGCTCAGTTTGTCACGGGCCGCCGCAATGATGTCAACACGAAGCGCGGTGGAAAGCTGGACCAGGTACAGGAGCACGTCCGCCAATTCGCCTGCGACCGCATCAAGCTTCTCTCGTGGGAGTTCACGGCTTTGCTGCTCGGTCAGCCATTGGAAGTGCTCCAACAATTCGCCAGCTTCCACGACGAGGGCCGAGGCAAGATTCTTTGGCGAGTGAAATTGCTGCCATTCGCGATCCTTCGCGAATTGCTCAAGGTGCAACGCAAGTTCATCCAACGGGTTTGCAATGTCCATTTATTGCCACCCGACCCTTGATGTATCGGAGAACCATGGCTGCATTGCCAAGTTCCGCCAATCCGGATGCTCCGGGTTCGGGTGGTCGGCGTTGAAGTCGCGGATTTCCTGCAGCGGTGCCGCCGGCGTGTCGGCCAGGATATCCTGCTCGCGCGCCTTGCCCTTGTATTCGAGCGAATACACGCCGGTGCGCTCGACCAGCTCCACGCCGTCCTGTGCAAACAGCAGCCGACGATACTCGGGCGGCAGCGGCTCGCCGCGCTCGATCATGCCGATCAGCAGCCGCTTCTGTTCTTCGGTCAACATCAACGCCCGTCCCCTGCAATCATTGCCGCGAGTGTAGCGCCCACCGTCTCACACGCCGCGACCAGATCGGCACGATGCGCTCCCGAGCCATTCCATGCCCCGAAATCCGGTCAGTCTCAGGCCGCCCGGATCACGAATTCGTTTGCCTTGACGACCGGGCGCACTTGCCGATCCTGCCGCCGCATTTCGACCAGCCCGTAGCGCTCCATCGTCTTGAGCGTGCGCGACAGGTTGCTCGGGGCGCGCCCGGTTAATTCCGCCAGTCGGTTCAATGAGTGCGGTTGCTCTTCACGGATCACGCGCAGGAGAGCGCGATTGCCGTCCGACAGCACTTCCGCGAGCGATCGCATGGACGTGAACCAGACTTTGGGTTCCCCGGTGGCAGGCCGATGCTCACCACGCGCGATGGCGCGTGCACGGGCACGGATATCTTGCTGCGAGGCGATTCCAATGACGACTTTCTTCATTTCCGTACCTCCTCCAGCACCCGATCCACTTCGTTGAAGAAATCCTTCAGCAACTGATCGGCACTGGTGAACTCGTAGGCCACGCCCTTGTCACGGCTATGGCGATGTTTGTGATCGTAGGCCAGCCGGCGACCGGTGTAACGCTTCCGTTTGGCCGCCTTCACCGCATGCGCATTGTCGTATCCGAGCAACCGGGTTCCGTAGCGGTCGTGCAGTGTCAACGCGTAACGGATGCCATGTGGAACGTGCTCGGTTGCTTGCACTTGGTGAGCCTCGACCTTGATCCAGTAACCGTTGCCTTGGTCGTAAATTTCGCCATCCAGCAACAACAGCGTTTCGATACCCGGGTCTTGACCTGGCATTATCTTATCACCCGATGATAGGTATTTCCATGCATTCGTCAATTACTGGATTCAGGCTTTCCCGCGGAGGTCATCCTCGCCCCCGGTCAGCCAGATTTTCGGTTGCTCCAGCACGCGCTTGACGAAGGCATTGTCGGACTTGATGCGCTTGCCGAGTTCCGCCGGCGAGTAGATCACGGGATTGATCTTGCGGCCGAGTTTTTCTTCCACATCGGCCAGGGCGGTGAGTACGTCCGGGTAGCCGAGCTTGGCGGAGACGACCATCAGATCGATATCGCTTCTTGCAGTGTCGTTGCGCTTGGCGATGGAGCCGAACACGAACGCGGCAGCGATTTTGCCTTTCAACGGTTCCAGCGCAGCACGCAAGGGCTTCGCCAAGCCGACGGTCTTCTGCATGATGCCGACCAGTTCGCCGTGGATCGGCGCGGCCGGATTGGCCTGATAGCGCTTCTGGTTTCCGACCGGCTGCATGGTCAACAGGCCGCTTGCGACCAGCTTGGCCAACTCGCGCTGCACCGCGCCGGAGCCGGCGCCGGTGGAGTCGATCAGCTCGCTGACGGTGAAACTGTGTTGCGGCTGGCCGTACAACGCACCGAGCACTCGTTGCTGGGTGGTGGTGAACAGTGCATCCGCAAGACTGTGCGGGCTTTCGGCGTGCGCTGCGTAGCGCGCGGGCGCCTCGCGAACACCGCCATGCTGTTTGGATGGTGCACGTTTGGCCTTGGTACCCATATTGGGCATTTTAGTGCCCAATATGGGTAGACGCAAGATCGGCTGGACCACAGCCATCGACGGAAAGCGAAGTAACAAAGGCGCTGGATTCCGGGTTCGGCCCTGCGGGCCGCCCCGGAATGACGAGCAAAAATTCTGCGAGTGCCGAACCCTCATCCCGCGCTGCGCGCAAAAACAAGAGCAGCGCGTTGCGGCCTTCTCCCGGAGGGAGAAGGAAAGATTTACGCAAACGGATCGCGCAGGACGATGTTGGCGTCGCGGTCGGGGCCGGTGGAGACGATCGCGAGCGGGCAGCCGGCAAGTTCTTCCAGTGCGCGCAGGTAGGCGCGTGCGGCCGGCGGCAGCTTGTCCCACTCGGTGACGCCGTGGGTGGATTCCTGCCAGCCGGGGAATTCCAGGTACACCGGCGTGCATTCCTTCCAGCCTTCGGCGTCGAGCGGCGCGTATTCGGTGCGCTTGCCGCGGTATTCGTAGGCGATGCACACCTTGAGTTTCTCCATGCCGTCGAGCACGTCGAGCTTGGTGATACAGAGGCCCGAGATGCCGTTGATCAGCACGGCGCGCTTGAGGGCGACGATGTCCATCCAGCCGCAGCGGCGCGGGCGGCCTGTGGATGCGCCGAATTCATCGCCGGTCTTGCGGATGTGTTCGCCCACCGCGTCATCGAGTTCGGTCGGGAACGGGCCGCCGCCGACGCGCGTGGCATACGCTTTCGCGATACCCAGTACGTAGTCGATGTAATCCGCGCCGACACCCGCGCCGGCCAGCGCGCCGCCGGTGGTGGTGTTGCTTGATGTGACGTATGGATAGGTGCCATGGTCGATGTCGAGCAACGCGCCCTGCGCGCCCTCGAACAGCACGCGCTCGCCGTTGCGGCGCAGGTCGTGCAGGATGCCGGCAACGTCGGACTTCATCGGCTCGACGTATTCGCCGAAGGCAATCGCTTCGTCCAGCGTCTTCTGGAAATCGACTGCGTCGGCGTGCAGGTATTTGGTCAGCACGAAGTTGTGGTAATCCATCACCTCGCGCAGCTTCTCCGCGAGTTCCTTCGGATAGCTCAAGTCCGCGACACGCACGCCGCGGCGCGCGACCTTGTCTTCATAGGCCGGACCGATACCGCGTCCGGTGGTGCCGATGGCACCGGCGCCCGCGGCCTTCTCGCGCGCCTGGTCCAGCGCGATGTGGTACGGCATGATCAGCGGCGTCGCCGGCGAAATCTTGACGCGCGAACGCACTTCGACGCCGTTGGCTTCCAGTTCGGCGATCTCCTGCTTGAGCGCGGCCGGCGACAGCACCACGCCGTTGCCGATCAGGCACAGCGCGCCTTCGCGCAGGATGCCCGACGGGATCAGGTGCAGGACGGTCTTCTTGCCCTTGATCACCAGCGTATGGCCGGCGTTGTGGCCGCCCTGGAAACGCACCACCGCGCCGATGTCCTGCGTCAGCAGGTCGACGATCTTGCCCTTGCCTTCGTCGCCCCATTGCGCTCCAAGAATGACTACTGACTGTCCCATGATGTTCTCGCTTCGATGTTCGGTTTTGTTGTGGGGCGACGATCGGTGACTTTGTAGGAGAGCCGGAAGGCCCGACCCACGCCATGCAGGACGCTACGCACAGTTCGCGGCTTCGCCGTTTCTACATCGCGGTTTCCACCGCTCCTACAAAATTCCTTCTCTGACGCCCGGTGATCTTGTAGGAGGGCCGGAAGGCCCGACCCACGCCATGCAGGCCGCTACGCACAGTTCGCGGCTTCCGCCGCTCCTACAAAAGCCCTTCGCTCCTGCCAAGGCACATGCCAACCCTTGGTTCGCATCCCGTGCGTTCGCAGCTGGACAACGGAAAGGCCGACTGGTGCTCCCTGGGTTTCTCGCTTTGATGTTTCGTCCGGCGCGCTCGCAACTCAGTGCTTCTTCGCGGGTGATCCACTGACTGCTGCGCCTTCATCGACCGCCTGCATGAACGGCGAATCCTTGTCGAGCACCACCACGGCGCCGCCGTTGCTGAAGGTCTTGCGCCAGGTTTCGAGGCTGCTCCAGTAGCGGAAGAACTGCGGGTCCTGCGCGGAAGCCTGCGCATAGATCCTGGCCGCGGCCGCATCGCCTTCGCCGCGCACCGCAGCGGCCTGCTTCGACGCCGCGGCGAGCACCCCGCCCGCAGCGCTGTCGCCCTTGGCACGGATGGCCGCGGCCGCAGCCTCGCCCTCGTCGTGCACCGTGGCCGCCTGGCTGGCGGCGTCTTCGCCCATGCGTTTGTACACGGCTGCCAGCGCGTCGTCGGGCGGCATGACGCGTTCGACGCCGATGCCGAGGATTTCCACGCCCAGCTTCCGACGAATATTGGCATCCACCGCGTCGCGCAAGCCCGTGTCGATCGCGCCGCCATCCGAGCCGAGCAGGTCAGCCAGCGAGTGTTCGCCGATCTGCGCGCGCAGCGCATTGTGGATCAAGGGCGCCATCTGCTGGTTGACCTGCAGGTCGTCGCCGTTGGTGGCATCGAACCAGGCGCCCGCATCGACGATCCGCCAGCGCACGTAAAATCCCACGCGCACCGGATCGCCATCGGCGGTCCGGTAATCCTCGGGCTCCGATTCCTGCACGATCGCGCGCGTGTCGTATGTCTTCACCTGCTCGGCGAACGGCAGCTTGAAGTGCAGGCCCGGCGCGATGCCGATGGCCTCGACGTGCCCCAGCCGCATCAGCACCGCGGCATGCCCCTGGCCGACGACGTAGATGCCGTTGGCGCCGAGCAGGGCCAGCAGGATGATCACGACGGGAATGGCATATTTCATGCGCCGATGCCTTGCAAGGCCGGGCCTGAGGTCACCGGCACCGTGGCCGAAGATGCGGGTGCGGGCGCGGACGTGGCCGGTGCCGGCGAGCCCGGACTGGACGAAGCCGCCGCCGGAGCTTCCGGATGCCGCGCGGGGAATTGCACGATCACGCTGCCCGTTCCGGTGTTGACGACCACGCGGTTCTTGCTCAGCACCTCGTGCATCGCATCCAGCCACAGGCGGTGCCGGGTCACCTGTGGCGCGGCCTGGTATTGCGTGAGGATCTGGCCGAAGCGCGCGACTTCCGCCTGCGCTTCGGCCACGGCACCGGCGCGGTAGCTCTCGGCATCGGCCTTCAACGCCGCCGCCTGTGCCACCACGTCCACCTGCTTGCGCGCCACCTCGGCTTGCGCGGTCGTCTGCGCGGCCTTGGCATCTTCATGGGCCTTGGCGATGCCATCGAACGCCTGCTTCACTTCCGACGGAACGCCGACGTTCTGGATGCCGACGCCGGTCACGTTCACGCCGACATCCGCGCTCGCCAGCGCAGCGACAACGTGCGTGCGGGCATCGTTGCCGTAGGCATCATCGCTGCGCACGAGCAGCTGCTGCAGGGTATGCGTGCCGACCACCGCGCGCATCGCGACGATCGCCGCATTGCGGACCGATTCCTCGGCATCGCGGGTCGCAAACAGGAACTTGCGTGCGTCCACGACCTTGTACTGCACGTAGTAATCGACCAGGGCCAGCTGGCCATCGCTGGTCAGCAGGCGCGTCTCGTCGCTGAGCGTGCGCGTGCGCCCGAGGTCCACGATCTGCACGCGGTCGATGGGCACCGGCAAATGCAGGTGCAGGCCCGGCTGAAGCACTTTTTCCAGCCGGCCGAATCGCAACAGGGCTCCGGCCTGCTGGCTGCCGACCAGCGTCCAGCCACTGACGATGAACCACAACACGACCAGCACCGCGAGCAGCGCGACGATGCCCAGCGGACCGCGCCCGAACGGACCGAGGCCGCGCCGGAACTTGCGCAGCCACGCGTCCAGATCGGGACCGCTGCCGCGACCACCCTGCCCCCACGGCTCGCGGCCGCGCGGTTCACGCTCCCGGGGCTCGCGCGGTTTTTCGCCGGGTTCCTTCCAGGGCATCGGGTTCGGTCTCGGGTGGCGGGAATGGCGCGCCACGCGTGGCGCAAACTTCGTATTCTAAGCGATCATCCCTGATCGCAGCACGGTTTTGCGCAATGGCAAGCTGGACGCCCGAGGGCCATCCCGCACCAGAACGGGCTTCCCTGCCCTGACTTTTCACGGCAGCCGCTCCGAGCCAACTTGTTTACGCCGCGTCGAGCCAGTCACGCAACAGCCTGGCCTCGTCGCCACGCACCTCGCCCGCTAGCGGCAGCAGAAGGTCGCGCGGGGCGTCGATATCCAATCGCCAGCCGCCCTCATCGTAGCTTTCGCCCTTGACCGCACCCAGCTCGATCAGGCGCGCGCGCAATCGGCCCGCGCCCGGTGGCAGGCGCAACTCCGCATGCACGCGCGACCCGGCGAGGCGTTCGCCCATTGCCTGCCGCAGCAGGTCGAGGCCGGCACCCGTCGCCGCGGAAAGCCATACCGCATCCGGCAATCCCTCCGCATCACGGTCCATGCGTGGCGGCGTATCCAACAAATCGATCTTGTTGAACACTCTCAATTGCGGCACGTCGCCGGCGCCGATTTCCTCCAGAACACCATTCACGACGTCGGCCAGCAGGTCGCGTTCGGGGTCGGCGGCATCGGTGACGTGCAGCAACAGATCGGCGTCGCGCGCCTCGGACAGAGTCGCCCGGAACGCGGCGACCAGGTCATGCGGCAGCTCGCGGATGAACCCGACGGTATCGGCCAGCACCGCGGGTCCGATCGACAGCCCTTCCAGCCGCCGCACGGTGGGATCGAGGGTCGCGAACAATTGGTCGGCGACCAACACGCTGCCGCGCGTGATCGCGTTGAACAGGGTGGATTTGCCGGCATTGGTGTAACCGACCAGCGCAATGCGCGGCAAGGTGTTGCGCAGCCGCGCGCGGCGCTGCTGGTCGCGTTGCACGCCGACCTTCTCGATGCGCTTCTGCAATTGTTCGACGCGTTTCTGCAGCAGGCGGCGGTCGGTTTCGAGTTGGGTTTCGCCGGGACCGCGCAGGCCGATCGAGCCGCCGCGCTGGCGCTCAAGGTGGGTCCAGCCGCGCACCAGCCGCGTGGCCATGTGCTTCAACTGCGCGAGCTCGACTTCGAGCTTGCCTTCGTGCGATTGTGCGCGCTGCGCGAAGATATCCAGGATCAGCGCGGCGCGGTCGATCACCCGTGCGGAGAAATGCTTTTCCAGGTTGCGTTCCTGCACCGGTGTCAGCGCATGATCGACCAGCACCAGGTCGGCACCTAGCTCCTTCACCCTGGCCTGCACCTCGTCGGCCTTGCCGGTGCCGATGTAGAACCGCGGACTGGGTGCGTCCACGCGCGCATGCACGCTGCCCAAGACTTCCGCACCGGCCGACTCGGCCAGTTCCGCGAATTCCTGCGCACGGCGCGCGGTCGCGCCGCCGCTGGGGTAAGGCAACACCAGCAGCGCACGTTCGCCTCGTTTCTCGCGTTCGAACAGAATCAGGCCCTATTCCTGCGTCGCCGGCGGCTCGGCGTCACCTGTCTTGGCGTCTTCCGGACCAACCTTGACCGCGCGACTCGGCACCACGGTCGAGATCGCGTGCTTGTACACCATCTGGCTGACCTGGTTGCGCAGCAATACCACGAACTGGTCGAACGACTCGATCACGCCCTGCAGCTTGATGCCATTGACGAGGTAGATCGCCACGGGAATGCGCTCACGGCGCAGGGCATTCAAAAACGGATCTTGCAACGATTGGCTTTTCGACATTGTTATGGCCTTCTGATCCCGGTTCCCCACGCGGTTTCCTCGCGGAATCAAATGGTAACGCAGAACGGCCGGTTTTTGGCTGCTTCAGGCTCCGTATTCGGGCAGGAATTGCGCCACGGCGGAGATGGCTGATTCGCGCACACCGGCGTGTTCCGGATCGAGCACGCGCGCATCCAGCTCGCCGCGCAGCCACGTCGTCTGGCGCTTGGCCAGTTGGCGCGTCGCATCGATTGCGCGCTGGCGGAACACCACGCGCGTGCAGGCACCATCCAGACAGGCCCACGCCTGTCGATAACCCACCGCGCGCAAGGCCGGCAAATCAGGCCGTAGATCGCCACGCGCGCGCAGACGTTCGACTTCATCCAGGAAACCCGATTCCAGCATCGCATCAAAACGCATCGCAATGCGTTCGCGCAGGCGCGTGCGGTCGGCGGGAACCAGCGCGAGTTTCAACACGCGATAAGGCAGCCGTTGCGGGTCCTGCGCGTCGGCATGCAATCGCGTGAGCGTGCCACCGGTCAACTCGATGACTTCCAGCGCTCGTTGGATGCGTTGGGCGTCGTGGGGGCATATGCGCTGGGCAGCAACCGGATCAAGCTGCGCCAGCCGCGCATGCAGCGCGGGCCAGCCGCGGCGCCGGGCTTCGCCTTGCAAGCGCGTGCGCACCACTGAATCGGCAGCAGGCATCGCCGACAAGCCGTGCTCGAGCGCGCGGAAATACAGCCCCGTGCCGCCGACCAGCAGCGGCACCTTGCCGCGCGCGGTGATGGCTTGCATGGTGCGCAAGGCATCGTCGCGGAACATCGCTGCCGAGTAAGGTTCGGCGGGATCGCGGATGTCGATCAGCGCATGCGGATAATGCTTGAGCGTGTCAGCATCTGGCTTGGCCGCGCCGATGTCCAGGCCGCGATAGACCAGCGCGGAATCGACGCTGACCAGCCCAACTGGGAAACAATCCGCCAGCGCGCACGCCAACGCGGTCTTCCCGGTCGCGGTCGGCCCCATCAGGAAAATCGCGGGGGGGCGCGCGTCGGTGGCGTTGACATGTCCGGGCATGCGCCGGATTGTACGGGCGCGTCCCTGGGGCGCAGCCTTATAATGACGGGATTACCACTGCACAAGGCACCGACATGCCGAACATGATGAGGGCGCTGGTCAAGCGCGACGCCGCCAAAGGGATCTGGATGGAAGAGGTGCCGGTGCCGGAATACGGCCACAACGACGTGCTGATCGAAGTGCAGAAAACCGCGATCTGCGGCACCGACCTGCACATCTACAACTGGGACGCATGGTCGCAGCGCGTGATCAAGCCAGGGCTCGTGATCGGCCATGAATTCGTCGGCAAGATCGTCGCGGTGGGCAGCGAAGTGCGCGGCTATCGCGTCGGCCAGCGCGTGTCGGCCGAGGGCCACATCACCTGCGGCATGTGCCGCAACTGCCGCGCGGGCCGCCCGCACCTGTGCCCGAACACGGTCGGCATCGGCGTCAACCGCAACGGCGCATTCGCGCAGTACATCGCGATGCCGCAATCGAACCTGTGGCCGGTGCCCGACCAGGTCCCGTCGTCGCTGGCGGCATTCTTCGACCCCTACGGCAACGCCGCGCACTGCGCGCTGGAATACGACCTTGTCGGCGAGGACGTGCTGATCACCGGAGCCGGTCCCATCGGCGTGATGGCCGCCGGCATCGCGCGCCATGTGGGCGCACGCAACGTGGTGGTCACCGACGTCAACGACTACCGGCTGAAGCTGGCCGCCGACATGGGCGCGACGCGCGTCGTGAACGTGTCGAAGCAAACGCTGCGCGAGGTGTTGGCAGACCTGCACATGGAAGGCTTCGACGTCGGCCTCGAGATGAGCGGCAATCCGGAGGCGTTCCGCAGCATGCTCGACGTGATGTACCACGGCGGCAAGGTCGCGCTGCTCGGCATCCTGCCGAACGGTTCCGGCATCGACTGGGACAAGGTGATCTTCAAGGGCCTTACGCTGCACGGCATCTACGGCCGGCGCATGTACGAGACCTGGTACAAGATGACGCAGATGCTGCTGACCGGTTTTCCGCTGCAGAAGGTGCTGACCCACCAGCTCGCGATCGACGACTTCCAGCAGGGCTTCGACCTGATGGCCTCGGGCGAGTGCGGCAAGGTGGTGTGCAGCTGGAATTGAGCGAAACCCGGCCCGGGCTTCCCGCTGGAAGGCCGGGGCGGAACATCGACTGATCCGGCGGCCAGCCACGTTGGAGACCGTCGGTTCGGGATCGGCAGGCACGCACGGAAGGCGCGGCAGCGGACGACGGGCACGCGGCAACGTTGGAGCATCTCCGGATGACTGACCTTTTCGACAATCCGCGCGTGGCCGCTGTGCGTGCACGCGCCGTGGATGCCTGGCATTCGCACCGCGTCCGCAAATGGCTGTTGATCGCGGCGATCGCGCTGATCGTGTACGGCCTGCTCGGATTCTTCGCCGCACCGCCTGTCATCCGCGCGCAGATCCAGAAGCACGCAAGCGCGACGCTCGGCCGCGAGGTGACGATCGGCCACGTGCGCTTCGATCCGTACACGTTGCGGCTGCAACTCGACCGGTTGCAGGTTGACGGCCGCGCAGGCGAGCCACCCTTCATCGCCGTCGACCGGGCCGTCATCAATGCCTCGTGGACATCGCTGTTCCGGCTGGCGCCGGTGCTGGACGTGCTGGAACTGCACCATCCGCAAATCCGCATCGTGCGCACCGCACCGGGACAGTTCAACTTCAGCGACATCCTCAAACAGCTTGCAGCGGGGCCCTCCAGCTCCAAGTCGCCATTCCGCTATTCGGTATCCAACATCACGGTGCGCGACGGCGCGGTCGGTTTCGCCGATGCGGTGACGCACTCGACGCACCAGATCACACGCATCGATATCGGCATCCCGTTCCTCGCCAACCTGCCACGCGACACCGACATCTACGTGCAACCGCTGCTGGCGATGGAAGTCGATGGCAGCCCGATCCGCATCGCAGGTCAGACCAAACCGTTCGCGCACGACCGCGAGTCCATCATCAACTTCCGCTTCAACCGGCTCGACCTGCCGCGCTACCTTGCCTACGCGCCAGAAGCGCTGCCGTTCGCCATTCCGAGTGGTCTGATGAGCGGAGGACTGACGCTGCATTTCGCGCAGACGACGGCTACGTCGCAGGTACGTCTGTCCGGCATGCTGAGGTTCGACAACCTCACGCTCGACAGTCCGCAACGCCAACCGATCCTCAAGCTGCAGCGCGGCACCATGCAGTTGGTTGACGTCGAACCGTTGTTGTCGCGTTACGTGTTCGGCAGGCTGCAACTCGAGGGCGCCGAACTCTGGTACACGCAGACCGGCGCCGGGCACAGCAATTTCGACAGCCTGCTTGCAAAGCCCGCCGATGCCGGCAAGCCCGCCACGCCCACCGACCTGCGGATCGCGTCGCTGGCGCTTACCGGCAGCACGTTCCACTACGCGGATGCCGACAAGCACGCCCTCGACCTCGGCCAACTGCATGGCAACATCGCAGGACTCAGCCTGCTGGCGGCGCCGCAGGCGAAACTCGATCTTGCGGGCCAGCTCGACGGTGGCAGCATCGCGGCCAAGGGCACGCTGGATCTCGCCGCATCGAAACTCGCGGCCGCATTGACCCTGCAAAACGTTGGCCTGGCGCCCTTGCAAGGCGTGGCGGGCTTGCCGCTGGACGGACATACGGCGGACGGCAAGCTTTCGGCTACCGGGAATGTGAAACTCGACTGGAGCAAGGCGTTCAACGTCCAGCTGGCGAAGACGCAGGCCAGCGTTGCCGACTTCGCGCTTGCGCCGCGCGGCAAGCGTGGCACTGCGCCCATCGCGTGGCAGAAGCTTGACGCCACGCTGGATGCATTCGACCTTGCCACGCAGACCGCGACGGTAAGCGCGGTCATGGCCAACGGCCTGAAGCTGGACGTGCAGCGCCTTGCCGACAAGCGCATCAACCTGCTGCAGTTGCTCGCGTTGCCCGCGCAGCACGGCGCCCGTGAAAAACCCTCGCCATGGCACTGGTCGGTGGCGCACGTCGGCTTCAAGAATGCCGCCGTGGCATTCACCGATGACGCCGCCGGCCCCAAGCCCGTGAAGGTGCAACTCGGCAAGCTGGACGGCAGCCTCGACCACCTGAACGACAAGCTGGACAGTGCCAGCCCGGTCAAGCTGTCCGGTGCGATCGGACGTGGCAGCTTCAACCTCTCCGGCACCCTGCGCGCGTCGCCGCTGGAAGCCGACCTGCAGGTGGAAACCAAACGGATGGGCATTGCGGACCTGGAGCCGTACATTGGCGTGCCGCTGAACGTCACCCTGGCACGCGTGCAGATCACCAGCAGGGGCAAGCTGCGCTACGACGCGCGCGGCGCCACGCCGCAGATCACCTATCGTGGCGATGCATCGCTCGACAACGTCAGCATCCAGGACAAACTGACCGGCGATGATTTCCTGCGCTGGCGCACGCTGGCTGCTTCCAACCTCGACGCCAACTACGGGGCGGGCACGCCGCGCATCACGATCGGCCACCTCGCGCTGACGGCGTTCTACACACGCATGATCATCAACGCGAACGGACGGCTGAACGTATCCGACGTGATCGCCAATCCCGCCGCGCAACCGGTATCGGTGACGCGCGCGAACGGGAATGTGGCTGCGGCACCGAGGCCTGCCGCCGCCAGCACTGCGACCGCTAACGCGGCACCCGCCGCAGCCGGCACCGCGGCCGCCGCGACGGCCAAGTCGTCGCCCCCCGCCGACATCCGCATCGGTGGCATCACCTTGGCGTATGGCCAGTTGAACTTCACCGACGATTTCATCAAGCCCAACTACACCGCCAACCTGACCAAGCTGCACGGCACAATCGGCGCCTTCGGCACGCAGGCCAACGCCGCACCAGCTGCCATCACGCTGGAAGCGGCGTTGAACGACAACGCGCCGGTCGCGATCAACGGCACCATGAACCCGCTGCAGCCGGAAGCGCAGCTCGACGTCACCGGCAAGGCCGAAGGCGTCGAACTGACACGCATGAGCACCTATGCGACCCAATACACGGGCTATCCGATCACGGGCGGCGAACTGACCGCGAACGTCCACTACACGCTGGACCAGCGCAAGCTTTCCGCCGACAACCACTTCTTCATTACCCAGCTCACCTTCGGCGACCGCGTGGAAAGCCCCGGCATCCGGCACCTGCCGGTGAAGCTGGCGGTCGCGCTGTTGAAGGACTCGCAGGGCAACGTCAACATCGACCTGCCCGTGTCGGGCTCGCTGGACGACCCGCAATTCAGCATCGGCGGCCTGGTCTGGCGCGCGTTCGTGGGCCTGATCGGCAAGGCGGTCACGGCGCCGTTCCGGCTGCTCAGCGCGGCCCTCGGCGGCGGCCACCATGAGGATCTCGACTACGTGGTCTTCGCGCCGGGTTCGGCCGTGCTGGATGCAAACGCGCAGTCGCGGCTGAAACAGGTTGCGACGATGCTGCAGCAAAAGCCGGCGCTGAAACTGCAGATCACCGGCCGCGTCGATCCGGCCAAGGACGTGGCGGGCCTGCGCAAGGTGACGGTGGACAACCTGATCCGCCGCGCCAAGGTGCAGGACACCGAAGGCAAGCACGCCGACGTGTCCGACGCCGCGCTGGCGGCCGTCGAAATCACGCCGGACGAGTACGCCAAATACCTGAAGCGCGCGTACAAGGCCGACGACTTCAAGGGCAAGCCGCGCGACTATCTGGGCCTCAAGCTGCCCAAGCTGCCCGAGATGCGCAAGCTGATGGCCGACAGCGTGCCGACCGACCAGAAGGCGCTGCAGGCGTTGGCCGAGCGCCGCGCGGACGCGGTGCGCGCGTGGCTGGTGGCCGACAAGTTCGCCGGCAGCCGCATTGCCGTCGAAGCGCCCAAGCTCGATGCCGAGGGCATCGATAGCGGCGAACCCACCACGCGGGCCCAGTTCGGCATCACCCAGCCCTGACGCGCAGCCATCGCTTCACAGGGCGGCCGCGCACGATCAAAATGAACCTTTGCCCCGATGGACCCCATCATGAACTACCCCGGCCAGGCGCGCTACACCAGCGAACTCCAATCCATCCGCGACAACGGGTTGTACAAGGACGAGCGCATCATCACCTCGCCGCAATCGGCCGAGATCACGCTGGCCGATGGCCGCAAGGTGCTGAACTTCTGCGCCAACAACTACCTCGGGCTCGCCGATCATCCGCGTCTGATCGAAGCGGCCAAGAAAGCGTTGGACACGCACGGTTTCGGCATGGCGTCGGTGCGCTTCATCTGCGGCACCCAGGACCTGCACAAGCAGCTCGAACATGACATCGCGCGGTTCTTTGGCACCGACGACGCGATCCTGTACGCGGCCTGCTTCGACGCCAACGGCGGCCTGTTCGAGCCGCTGCTGGGTGAACAGGATGCCATCATTTCCGACGCGTTGAACCACGCATCGATCATCGACGGCGTGCGCCTGTGCAAGGCCAAGCGCTTCCGCTATGCCAACGGTGATGTTGCCGACCTCGAAAAACAATTGCAGGCGGCCGATGCGGCGGGCGCACGCACCAAGCTGATTTCCTCCGACGGCGTGTTCTCGATGGATGGCGTGGTCGCGCCGCTCGACAAGATCACCGCGCTGGCTGCGAAATACCACGCGCTGGTGCACATCGACGAATGCCACGCGACGGGCTTCCTCGGCAAGACCGGGCGTGGCTCGGCCGAAGTCAACGGCGTGATGGACAGGATCGACATCTTCACCGGCACGCTCGGCAAGGCGCTCGGCGGCGCGGTCGGCGGCTTCACCACCGGCCGCAAGGAGATCATCGACATGCTGCGGCAGCGTTCGCGGCCGTACCTGTTCTCGAACTCGCTGCCGCCATCGCTGGTCGCGGCATCCATCGAAGTGCTGAAGATGCTCGATGAGGCCGGCAGCCTGCGTGAGAAACTTGCGGAGAACACCCGCTACTTCCGCGACGCGATGGTGAAAGCCGGCTTCGAAATCAAGCCCGGCAACCATCCGATCGTGCCGGTGATGACCCACGACGCCAAACTGGCGCAAGCGCTGTCGGCGGGCCTGCTGGACGAAGGCATCTACGCGATCGGTTTCTTCTTCCCGGTGGTGGCGGAGGGCAAGGCCCGCGTCCGCACCCAGATGTGTGCGGCGCACACGCGCGAACACCTCGACCGCGCGATCGCGGCGTTTGCCAAGGTGGGGCACAAAGTCGGGCTGTTGTAGGGCGGACAACGTCCGCCCTGCTGCGCCCGCTCAGCCTCAGCCGCCTATCAACTCCTTGACCAGGGCTTGCGCGTGATACACGTGCGCAAGACCCGCAAGGATGAAGGCGCTGTCGACGGCCACGGCGCGGTTGGTTTCGCCGTCGTACCAGAATGTTCCGCCGAGTGACGGCGGGTTGCCGTCGAAGATCAGGCCCACCAGCACGCCATCACGATTGATGACGGGGCTCCCCGAATTGCCGCCCACGATGTCGTTGCTGCTGACGAAGTTGACCGGCGTCTTCGGGTCGAGGCTGCTGCGTGCATCCAGCCATTCCCTGGTCAACTCCAGTGGCGGGTAGCCCTTGGCGTGCTGGTACAAACCGTCCATGTAGGTGAACGGCGGCACCTGCTTGCCGTCGCGCGGCCACCCTTCGACCGTACCGTAGGAAACCCGCTCGGTGAACGTCGCGTCGGGAGCGATGCTCGTGCCGTAAAGCGCAAACCGTGCGCGCGCGATCTTGGCGGTGTTGGCCTGGATCGTCGCCAGGATGTCGTCCACCGCGAGCTTGTGATACTTCAAATAGAACGGCAGCACCTCGCGCGCCAGCGCGATCATCGGGTCGCCGGAAGCCTTGATGGCCTTTTCGCCGCCCTTCCACAGCTGCTCGCGAACCGCCACGTCGGCCAGCTTCGTGTTCGCCACCGCGTTCTCGGCGACCTGACGGGGCGATGCCTCGGCGAACAGCGCAGCCGAGATGGGCGCATCCACGCCCATGGTGTCGCGCAGTGTCGTCAAGGACGAAACCAGCCGGACCTTGTCGTAATTCGGGTACACCGGAGCCGGCGAAAACAGTTGCTGCTCGACGGCAGGCAGGCTGGCGTCGCGGAACCGCGCAATCCGCTGCGCTTCGGGCAACGTGCGCTCGTAATCACCCAGCACGATGGTGAAGGCGATGTCGTACAGGCGTGCCTGGAAGCCTTCCTGCCGGACGATCATTGCGTAGGGTTGGCTGATCGAGAGCAGCTTCTGCTGCGCGGCAGCGATGTTTTCCCACGCATCGCCGTACTGTTTTTTGAGCGCGGGATCAGCGTCAACCTTGGCGCGCAGCGCATTTTCCTGCTGCTGTTTGCGCGCGAACGGCGCCGGGTCGTGCAGGGCCGCGAGTTGCCCGGTCAAGGATTTGATGGCGTTGCCGACGAAGAACAGCGTGCCCTGGGCGATGCGCGCGTTTTCGGGACTCTCGCCGCCGAACGCCTCGAGCAAGCCCTGGTAACGGCTCAAGGACATCAGCGCGGACGGATACCCCGGGTACTTGATCGCGTCCAGTTGCGCGATGGTGTCGTCACGCGCAGTCGACCCGGGGTTCCCCGATGTGAACACCAGCTCCCCGGCTTTCGGACCTTGCGTGGACATGTGGAAATATTCAGGCGTACGCGCGGGCTTGCCGTCGACGAACACGCGCACGATCGACACGTCGTAGTCATAGCGCGGGAAGTCGAAATTGTCCGGATAGCCACCGAAGTACGCGGTCTGCTGGCTGGGTGCGAACACCAGCCGCACGTCGCGATAGCTGCGGTACTTGTACAACCAGAACTGACCGCCGTGATAGAGCGACACGACTTGGCAGGTCCACTTGTCGGATTGACCGTTGACGCAATGTTGTTGCAGTTCGGATTCGATCGCCTTGCGTGCCTTGCTGTAGGCATCCCCACTCTTGCCTGCCGTCGCAGTCTCGACCTGCCTGGTGACGTTGGTACGTTCGCGCAACTGCTGCACGTCCATGTCCGGGCACTTGAGTTCCTTGTCCTGCGCGTCGGCGTAGAAAAATTCGCCCATGAGGTTGCGCGTGGAGGTGGACAACGCCTCCAGACAACCGACAACGCAATGGTGGTTGGTGAGCACCAGACCATCGGGCGATACGAACGATCCGGAACATCCGCCGGCAAGGCGCACGGATGCAAGCTGGACGTGCTGGATCCACTCCGGCGACGGGGTGAACCCGAACTGTTTCTGCAGCGTCGCCACCGGCAAATTGGACAAGGGCCACATCCCCTCGCCGGCGAACGCCAGAGGCGCCGTCAGAACCAGGCCAACCGCAAGACACGCGAGCTTCCTCATCGTTGCCCACTCCTTCGCGAAGGTGAACTGCATCCGCGACTCTGATGGATCCAACTTCCGAGTATAGACCCCTGCTCCCTCGGTCGGGTTGCAGCCAACTGCATGCACGCGTCAGTGCGCGTCCAGCTCGACCTTCCCGATCGCCCACATGCCGTCGTGCGGGTCGCCCGTCGCGAACATGCACAGGGTGCGCCTACCGCCGGGTGTCGCGATCTTCGCGGTCAACGTGGTTTGCAATTTGGTTTGCGCGGCCTTCGCCAACGGCAGCGTCGCCAGCAGCGGACCATCGCAGGAATCGAGATGCACCTGAAACTCGCCGGCCGGCGTTGCCTTCGGCCGCACGACCACTTTGGGATCGTCGGTCCACAGCGCATAGTTCCAGGGCAGGTTGCCGACCGTGAGCGCAATGCGCTTGGTGCCATCCAGCGGCGCATCCTTCCACAGCCAGCACATGTTCTCGATGTCGATCTTGTACACCGGACGCGGGCCGTCGAGAGGACGATCGTCTTCCAGCCGCAGCACCAGTTGATTGGTGCAGGTATCGAGCTGGTCGCTGTTGCGCGTGAGCAGCGCGGCGGCATCGATGGATTGCGTGCGCGGCGCGGCGAGTTCGAAACCGTTCGCCGCAAAGGTCGCAGCGCGCAAGCGGGTGGTCTTGTCCGTGGGGAACGACAGCGGCTGCGTGTAGCGCGTCGAATCCGCGGTCGGCACGGCGCCATCCGTCGTGTAACGGATCGCGCCGAAGCCGGTCTGGTTCGACAGCGTGACATCGAGCGTGTCGCCGGTGCCAGCCTTGAGCGCGAACGCCGGCGCGAAGGCGCTGTCGGAGTAGTCGATGCCGAGCGCGTGGTAACGCGCCAGCTCGGCCGGCATGCGTGCGAGGAACCCGTGCCAGTCGTGCGTGGACGCCGGCGACCACGCAACTTCGGACCACGCCGCGATGCGCGGGAACACCGCGTGCTGGACGCGCGCGAAGGTCGGCATGTATTCGGTCCAGAGGTTGGCCTGAAGGCCGAGGATGTGCCGCTCCTGCGCTGGCGTCGCACCCTTCGGCACCGGATCGTAGGCGTAGATGTCCTGCAGCGATTCCACTTCGGGCCGACCCGGCGGTTCGTCGTGCAGGCTCGACTGCACGTGATCGAGGTACAGCGTGGGCGACGAGGACATCACCACGTCGTGGCCCTGTTCCAGCGCCTGCAGGGCACCCGCCGGTTCATGCCACGACATCACCACCGTGGACGCCGGCACCTTGCCATGCAGGATTTCATCCCAACCCACCGCGGTGCGGCCGTGCTTCGCAAGATATTCGGCAACCCGGGTGGTGAACCAGCCCTGCAGCGCATCCATGTTGGCCAGACCCAGCGACTTCATGTGCGCACGAACTTGTGGCGACGCTTTCCACTGATCCTTGGCGGCTTCGTCGCCACCGATGTGGATGTACTGCGAGGGGAACAACGCCATCACGTGATCCAGCACGTCCTCGACGAATTTCAGGCTGCGCGCGTCGGGCCGGAGCAGCCACGTATTGATGCCCCAGTCGGTGGAAACTTCCGGACGCTTGCCGGTGACGCCCAGCCACGGATACGCCGCGATTGCGGCCTGCATGTGTCCCGGCATGTCGATTTCCGGCACCACGGTGATGAAGCGCCGCGCCGCATATTGCACGATGTCGTGCACCTCGGCGTCGGTGTAGAACCCGCAATAGGGTTTTTCCGGCGAACCGGTCAGCGCGGCATCAGGGCCGACCGCCTTGCGGCAGGCGCCGATTTTCGTGAGCTCCGGATACCTGGGCACTTCGAGGCGCCAACCCTGGTCGTCGGTCAGGTGCCAGTGCAACACGTTCAACTTGTTGAGCGACATCCAGTCGAGCAGCTTCTTGATGTCGGCGACGCTCTGGAAATGCCGCGCGGAATCCAGCATCAGCCCGCGCCATGCAAAACGCGGATGGTCGGCGATGGTGCCGTCGGCAACATTGACCGGCTGGTCGCGTGCCGCGTCCGGCGTCAACAATTGCCAGACCGTGACGCTGCCGTAGAACAGCCCTTGCAGATCCCGCGCGGTCACTTCAATGCGGTCGTCGCCGATCGCGATGCGATAACCGCCAGCATCGGCAACGTCGGCATGCGGATCGAGTCTGAACACAATGACGGGCGACGACGGTGCGACTGCGTCGGTATCGACGTGCAAATGCAGGCCGCTCGTGGCGGCTACCAATGCGGCGAAGCGTTGCACCACGTCGACGGCTTGTGCGTTCCCGTCTGCACTCACCTGCACGCGATCACCGTCGGACACCGTCACCGAGCCTTGTGCGGCGGGAGCCATGACGGCCGGCTGCGGCAACAGCGACCACGCGGGGGCAGTCGTGGCGGCGGAAGCGGCGCCCACCACGCAGGCCAACACGAACACCGATCCGAGCAGTGAGGTCAAACGCATGCGGATTCTCCGGTTGGCGTTGGCGAGGGCCAATCAATCACGCGGCAGGCTGATGGCATACAGGTACCACGCGGCGTGCGGCAGCCACTGCTCGCCCCAGCGCCAATCGTCGTCCTTGCCGGTTTGCGCATAGCCAAGGTCGAAGGCGATGCCGTCGTCCTCGGCGTCCAGGCCTGAGGTGATGCCGTTGATGATGGCGCCGGGCGCGTTGGTGTATTCCCAGGAATCGAAGAACATGTACTGGATGTGGCGATGGCCGCTGCCGATCAGCATGCTGGTGTCGTAGGGATTGCGCCCGAGGATCCAGTGCAACTGGCTCCACGCGTAATCCTGCAGCTTCGATTGGAACGCCGTATCGTCCGCGAACAGCGGCGCCGCCGCGCGCGCGGCGGCTGCGAGCGACGCCAGTCGCGCGTCCTCGCCCTGCCACCACGTACCCTCGGCACCGTGCGGGAAGAAGAACTTCACCGCCATGCTGCCGTCCTTGAGGCGCACCAGTTCACGCGCGTAATCGAACGGATTGTTGACGTCGCCCGTGATGCGCAACTGGAACTCCATGGAACGCCGGATCGCGTCGCGCGCCTTGGCCCTCTGCGCCGGCGATGCGATGGCGGCGTAGCCGGCCAGCGCCACCACCGGCATGCCGTCGTCGGTGGCGTTGAAGAACGGCGCGGGGCCCTCGCCTGCCCGCCAATAATCGCGATGGCCGTCGTGGGTCGCGAGACGCGCCATCAGCCCGTCGGCCCATGCATCCGCCGCCTTGCGATACGCTTCGTCATGACTGGCACGATACAGCTCCGTGGCCGCCAGCAGCGCGCAGAAGTCATCGACGATGTCTTGGCTGCCATCGCGGGTCAATTCGCGATTGTGTCGCTGCAAATAGCGGAACGCATCTTCGGCAGTGGCGCGATAGCGTTGGCTGGTGAATTCTCCGTGTTCCGGCAAGGTACTGGCCGCTGCCAGCGCCGCGATCGCCATGCCGCCGCCGGTGCCGAAACCCGCGACGTAATCCTTCGGCCATTCGGCTTGGCCAACCTCGGCCGAACCCGCGCTGCCGGGCGTGGTCTTGATGACCTGGCGGAAGTTGGTGGGTTCGATCAACCTGTCGGCTGCCGCCTTGGCACGACCCGGCGCACCGATGCTCTGATAGAACGATCCGCCCGCAACGTGCGCGCGCACGAGGAAGTCGGCGCCGTACGTCGCCTCATCCAGCAGGCGCCGCTCGTATTGCGCGAAGTTCTGGTCGTGCGCGGCTGCGAGGTTCCGCCAAGTCTGGATCAGGCTCCACGCCACCAGCGAGACTTCCTGGTGGTTGCCTTCCGCGAGATGCACACCATAGTCGCCGGTGGCCGCCAGCCAGCCGCCTCCAAGATCCACGTACGCGAGACCTTTCGGATCGGGATTCTTCAGGTGCGCATCGGCGCGGTCGAAATCGCCCGTGACGCGCTGACCCTTGAAGTAATAGATGACATTCGAAAGCGTATAGCGCTGCAGCACGTCATGGGCGATTCGGAACGGGAACGAGAACGCAGCGACGTTGCCGCTGACGTCCACACGATAGCGTCCGGGTGTTTTCAGCGCGGAAAAATCGATCGTCCAGTAATGCCAGTCGTTCCAGTGATCGACGGTACCGGCCGCCTGCGGCGTGCCTTGCAGCACGACCTTGCCGTTAGCGACATCGATTACCTTGAATGCCGTGAAACGATCCGCGACGCTGCCCTGCACGACGGCGCGCTTGGGCGCCGCAGTGTCGTAGCCGACCTGATCGACCAGCACCAACGGGCGCTGCGGTGCGGTGCTCTGTCCGGCGGCAACAGCTGGCCATGCCGGCCCTGCAATACCCATGCTGGCCAAGGCCAGAACCGCCGTCAGCAGGCAACCAGAAATCCGCATGACGCCGCCCTCCTCGACATGGGCATGCTTGCCGCATGATGGCATCCGGCACACCCGCGTTCAAAAAAAACGGGCCGGGATGCCTACCGGCCCGCAACGCTGGAGAACGAGTACGTCTCCCGATGAAACCCCACCACTTGAATCGGATACCCGGTCGTGCCGGTGGGGATAAGCCACCGGCACTGTTCCGGATTACTGCTGTCCCTGCTCGATGCCTTCACCCTGCACCTTGAACTCGACGCGGCGGTTGCGTTCACGCCCGGCCGCGGTCTTGTTGGTGTCGACCGGATCGGCAGCACCGAAGCCCTTCACCGCGGTGATGCGGCCCGATGCGATGCCGTGCGCCGTCAGGTATTGCTCGACGATGCCCGCGCGCCGTTCGGAAAGCTTCTGGTTGTAGGCGGGCTTGCCCGACGAATCGGTGTAGCCGTCGATCTCGACCTGCACCTGCGGGTAACGGTTCAGCGTATCCACCGCCTGGCTCAGGATCGCCAGCGAATCGGACGCCGGCGGCTTCAGCGTCGCGCCGATGTCGTGCTCACCCGGCTTCGGCCGGTCGAACTTGAAGTTCACGCCACGCAGGTCGATGACCACTTTCTGCGGCGGCGGTGGCGGCGGAGCTGCCTCCGGTGCCGGCGCGGGTGGGGGCGGTGCAGCCGCCGGCTGCGGTGCGGCTGGTGCGCTGCCGAACTTGAAGTTCGCGGTGAAGTAGAACTGGCGTCCGTTCACGTAGAACGCTTCAGGCGCGGTGGTGAAGCCCAGGCCCGCCTGCGCGCCATTGATGAAGTAGCGCAGTTTCGGGTTGTTGAGATTCATCGCGTCGAACCGGAAGCTCACGTTGTCGTTGAGCTTGTAGCCCAGCGAAGCCGACAGGTAACCCTGACCGGACTGCCAGTAGGGCAGCAGCGCCATCTGGCCGGAGCTGGACATCACGCCGTCGTAGAACTTGGAACGGTAGGTGTAGTTGAGGCGGGCGTTCCAGTGCGAGTTTTCAAAGAACACCGAGGCGTTGGCGGTGTTCTTGGAAGTGCCGAACAGCGGACGGTTGCCGGCGGCGATGTTGTTGCCCAGCGTGCCATCCGGGTTGTACATCAAGGTGCCGCCCGACGAATGGCCAGTCGCATAGGTGTAGTTGAGCGACACGCCGAAGTTCTCGCCGATCGGCTGGATGTAGTTCAGCGACACCCCCTTGAGGTTGCCGTTGACGTTGACCGGAATGCTGACCAGGTAGTTGCTGTAGATCGGCGCACCGGAAGGATTGGTGGCCGTGTTGTAGGTCAGGTAGTTGTTGAGGTAGGTCCGCGTGACCGTTCCGTAGTCGTAGTAGTCGTTGAGGTCCATCTGGTACACGCTGCCCGACAGCAACCCGCGCGGGGCGAAGTACCACTCCAGCGAGGCGCTGAAGTTGGTGGACAGGATCGGCTTCAGGCGTGGATTGGACCCGCTGCCACCGCCCATGTCAGTGGCGACCTTGGGATCGTTGAGGCTCAGGAAGCCCGCCAGCTGGGTGTAATCCTGGCGCGTCAGGGTCTGCGACGCGGAGAACCGGGTCAGCAGGCTGCCGTCGGAGTTCAGGTCGAACTTGACGTTGAAGCTCGGCAGCACCTTGTTGTAGTTGTGCTTGTAGTAGTTCCAGTACCAGCCGCCCGGATAAAACGCGGAAGGCGGCGAACCGAGCGCATAGCTCGACTCCTGGATGCCCGGGCTGGTGTAGCCGATGTTTTCGTCGGTGGTGACGTAACGCAAGCCGGCGTTGGCGGTCCAGTGCTCGCCGGTGAAGTTGGCCTGGATGTAGGCCGCGCCGTTCTTCTCGGTCATGCTGTAGATGCCGTTCGGATAGAAGCGTGACGTGCCGGGATCGTCGGTCACCTTGCGGTTGGCATACAGCGCGTTCAGTTGCGAAAGCTGCGAAGCCGTCCAGTACCAGATGCTGCCGGGCATCTGGCCGACGCCGAGGTCGCTGCCGAAATCACTTGGGTAGTTGCCGCCGGCCGGCGGATAGATCGTGGAGTTCTGTCCGAACTGCACGGCGGAAGCGAAATTGGGGCCTTGGGCCACATCGGTCGGGCTGTTGTGGTCGTGCTTGGCGTACCGCACGCCGAACTCGAGTGAGGACAACGCACCCGCATTGTCGAAGTCGTAAGTGCCGTCGGCCTGGAACCAGCGTTCCTTGTCCACCACGTGGATGTTCTGTTCGCCGAAAATCCAGTCCAGG
The DNA here is from genome assembly GCA_018241365.1 of Pseudomonadota bacterium. Classification (GTDB taxonomy): domain Bacteria; phylum Pseudomonadota; class Gammaproteobacteria; order Xanthomonadales; family Rhodanobacteraceae; genus 66-474. Next base: position 35,027 of record JAFEDX010000195.1, on the reverse strand, counting down.
CCCATCGTCGCGGGATCGAAACGGGTGTTGTCGCCACTCATGCTCCAGTTGAGCGGCGTACCGAGGCCGTTCATCGCATAGCTGGCGGTCGAGCCGTAGCCCGTGTCCATCTCCATCACGTCCTGGGTCGGGGTGTTGCCCTTGCCCTTGGTGGTGCCGAGCTGGAACTTGAAGCCGAGGTTGTTGGTGGCCTGCCAATCGGCGTCCAGCGTGAGGAACTGGCTGGATTCACTCTCGCCCGGCCGCGAGATCATGTCGTAGATGCCCTGCGAAATCGCGGGATCACCCGGCAGGTTCGCGCTGGTCAGGATGTTGCCCACGATGGTGCCGGTCACGGCCTGCTTGGGCAGCTGGTCGCGCGTGCGCAACATGTAGTTGCGGTTGTAGTCGGTGGCATCGAGGTGCGAGTAGAACGCATCGAGGTTGAAAGTCAGGTTGTCGGTGGCCTTCCACTGCAGGTCGACCGACCCGCCCTTGCGCTCGCGGGTTTGCGTGAACAACGCGGCGCCCGGCAGGTTGGGATAAAACACGCCGGTGCTGGCGCTGCCCGGGGTCGCGGCCGACAGGTTCAATCCTGTTGGTCCAGCCGCCGTGGATCCAGTCGGGATATACGAGTAACCGAGTATTTCCTGGCCGTCACGCTGCAACGCGCGCTTCTCGTAGAAAACCTGCACCATCACGCCGAAGGTGTTGGAGTCGTTCTTCCAGTTGACCAATCCGCTGAACTGCGGCTCGGTCTTGCCGGGCAGGTCGGCATACACGCCGCCGACGCTGGCTTCGGCCGAGAACGGGCTGTGGAAGTCCAGCGGCTTGCGCGTGATGATGTCGATGGTGCCGGCGGCGCCGCCTTCGAGCAGCTTGGCCTCCGGGGTCATGTGCACCACGACCTGGTTGACGATTTCCGCCGGCAGCATCGCGTAGCTGACGCTGCGGGTACCGCCGCCGCCCAGCACGAACCAGTCGCCGGAACCGATGGAGTGGCCGTTGACGGTGGTCAAGGTCAGCGACGGTGCGCTGCCGCGGATGCTGGCGCGATCGGCTTCGTCGAAACCGCCTTCGGCGCCGGCCGCGTCGGCGATGTTCACGCCCGGCAACTGGGCGATGGTGTCGGCGACGTTCTTGGCCGGCAGTTTGCCGATGTCGATGGCGGACACCACTTCGACCTGCGAATTGGCCGCCTTCTTGGTCTCGATCGACAACGCCTGCGCGGCACGCACGCCGACGACCTGGATGGTCGAAAGCTCCTGCGGCGTTTCCTTGGTGCCCGGCTTGGTCTTGCCGTTGCTGGTCTGCGCCGGCTGATCGGAACTCCCGGTCTGGTTTTGCGGCGAGGCCTGTGCCTGGGCAGCTGCTGCGAACAACAGCGCCGTAGCGATGCTCGCCGAAAGCATACTCTTGCGAAGTTTCATGACTTACCCTCTCTCGCTCACGAAGTAATGGGTGCCGCGGCACCCGGTTGTGGTTGTCCGTGGAAGCCTCACGCCGCCGTCCCGTCGCGTGGAACGCGATGACGTGCGACGCCTTGCAACTGCCTGTCGATGTACCAATGCGCTGCGCCCAGCACCCCATGCCGGCCGTGCTCGATCAACCGCACCGGAACCCGCAACAGGAATTCCCGCATGCCACCCTTGTCGAGAAAACGATCCACGAAACGACTGCGTTGCAACAACTCCCGCATGGCCGGCAACACCCCGCCGGCCAGGTACACGCCGCCGCTGGCCATGAACGCCATCGCCAGACCGCCGACAAAACCGCCCAACACTGCACAAAACATCTCCGCCGTCTCGACGGCATCGGCATCGCTTCCGGCCAGTGCCGCGGCCGTGACCGCTTCCGGCGTTGCCAGCTGCGGCGACCGCCCGCGCAGCGCGCACAAGGTCGAATACAGCGTCAACAGCCCGGGGCCGGAAAGAATGCGTTCGTACGGCACGTAGCCGTCGTCGGGAGCCAGCCTGGCCAGCACCGCGCGTTCGCGCGCCGTGCAGGGTGCAAGATCCATCTGGCCGGCCTCGGAGGCCAGCACGTGCGCGCCGGCGCGCGTCGCAATGCGCACCGCGGCGCCCAGCCCGGTTCCCGGTCCCACCACCAGTGCCGTGCCGTCGCAGTGCGTTTCCGGGCCACACAACAGCAAGCTGTCGGTGCCCTTCACGTCATCGAGCGCGTAGGCCAGCGCCTCGAAATCGTTGAGCAGCGCCACGTCGTCGAGCGCCAGCGTCTCGCGCAACTGCGACAGGCTGACCCGCCACACCAGGTTGTCGTTGATGATGGTGTCGCCCATGGCCTGGCCGGCGCAGGCAATGACGCAACGCCGCACCTGCACCATCGCATCGCGTTCGATGAACTCACTCAGCAGCTGCGACAAACCCGGATAGTCGGAGCAGGCGAACTTGCGATAGGCCAGCACCTCGATTTCGCGCTGCGCACCCGTTGCGGCACGCAACAACGCGACCCGCGCATGGGTGCCACCCACGTCGGCAGCCAGGAACGGCTGGGCATGGAGGCTGGCATGCTGGCTCAAGTGACTGGCGGGCACACTCATCCTGCTCTCGCGGAGATCGGGTGCGGGCCAGTTTGGACATTCATGACAACGTTGTCAACACGCAATGCAACAAAATCATCACAACCCTGTCCAGGCAGCGCTGACGCCTATTCCCCGCTTGGTTTACGCGTCATGAAGCCATTTCACGGCGGGTCCGATGTTGCACCGCGGCATTTCCCGGGGCGCCATGCACGTCTGTTTTTTCGCAGCCCGACCATGCGATACTCGTCACGGGACATGATCATGACAACGTCGGTCACCCCAGACTCCGCCGGCCATCGGCACGCGAACAGGCGCCCACAATGACCTCCCCTTCGAGCCCATCGAACGCATCGCACTACGTCACCTCGATGGTGATCATCGGTGTGCTGTTCTTCATCTTCGGATTCGTCACCTGGCTCAACAGCTCGCTGATCCTGTTCGTCAAGGTCGGCTTCAACGTGGACAACGTCGGCGCGTTCCTCATCCCGATGGCGTTTTACCTGTCGTATTTCTTCCTCGCACTGCCGTCCGCGGTGGTGTTGCGGCGCACGGGCATGAAGAAGGGCATGGGGCTTGGCCTGCTGGTGATGGCGCTTGGCGCGGCCCTGTTCGCGGCGTTCATGGGCGGCTACAGCTACGTGGGCGCATTGTTCGCGCTGTTCGTGATGGGCGCCGGCCTCGCGCTGTTGCAGACCGCATCCAATCCCTACGTGAGCATCCTCGGCCCGATCGAGAGTGGCGCCAAGCGGGTCGCGATCATGGGCATCTGCAACAAGTTCGCGGGCGGAGTGGCACCTTACGTGTTCGGCGCGCTGCTGCTGAGCGGGGCCACCGCCTATGCGGCGAAGATCGAGGCGACCGTGTCGCCCGAGGCCAAGTCCGTGCTGCAGCATGCGTTCGTTTCGCGCGCCGTCCTGCCGTACCTGGTCATGGCGGTGGTGCTGGTGCTGCTGGCGGTATGGGTGGTGCTTTCCCCGCTGCCCGAAATCAAGCCGGCGGGTGACCATCCGCAAGCGCAGGGCAAGCCACAACAACGCAGCATCTTCAGCTTTCCGCACCTGTGGCTGGGCGTGGTGTGCCTGTTCATCTACGTCGGCATGGAGGTCATGGTCGGTGACGGCATCGTGATCTACGGGCAGGCCTCGGGCCTGCCGCTGGATACCGCGAAGCACCTGACTTCCTGGGTGATGCTGGGCATGCTGATCGGTTACCTGGTGGGCGTTGTGCTGACACCGCGGTTTGTTTCCCAGCAGCGCTATCTCGCGATCTCGGCCGTGCTGGGAGTACTGTTCGCGCTTGGCGCCTGGCTGACGCACGGCACCACCTCGGTGGCCTTCGTCGCGGCACTCGGCTTTGCCAACGCCATGATGTGGCCGGCAATCTTCCCGCTGGCCATCAAGGGTCTCGGCGATCGCACCGAATTCGGCTCGGCCCTGCTGATCATGGGCATCGCCGGCGGTGCATTGATTCCCCAGATCTTCGTCCACCTCGAGGAGATCATCAATTTCCAGCTCGCCTTCCTGCTGGTGATGGTGCCCGGATACCTCTACATTCTGTTCTACGGGCTGGTGGGCCATCGCGCCGGCCAGCCGCAACAGGCCACGGTGTCCGGCGCCGCCGTCGCCGGACACTGACGGCTTCTGCGGCTGCCACACAAGCAAACGGGAGCGCAATTTGGGAACCGCCACCATCCGGGACGTTGCCCGACAAGCGAAGGTGTCGCTGAAGACCGTATCGCGCGTGATCAACCGCGAGGGTTCGGTGCGCGAGGAAACGCGTGCGCGCGTGCAGCGTGCCATCGAGCAACTCGATTACCGGCCCGACTTGTCCGCGCGCAGCCTGCGCAGTGCCAAGTCCTATGCGATCGGACTGGTGTACGACAACCCCAACCCCTACTACATCATCGCCATGCAGCAGGGCGCGTTGACGGTCTGCCGCGAGATGGGATTCGGCCTGCAGATCCATCCGTGCAACTCGCGCGGCCCCAGGCTCGCCGAGGAACTGCGCGACCTGGTGCGCCGCTCGCGCCTCGCCGGGCTGGTACTGGCACCGCCGATGTCCGAACGCGTTGCACTGTTGCGTGAGCTGGCTGCGTACAACATCCCGCTGGTGCGCGTGATTTCGGCCGCCGAAGATCCCCGCGACGGATTCCCGTGCGTGTTCGTGGACGACCGTGATGCCGCGTACGCGATCACGGCCTACCTGATCCAGCTTGGCCATCTGCGGATCGGCTTCCTGTGGGGCGGCAAGCAGCACCGTTCCAGCCCCGAGCGCTACAAGGGGTACGAAAAAGCCCTGCGCGAATATGGCGTTCCGCTGGACGAGGAACTGGTGCTCGAAGGCGATTACTCGTTCGACGACGGTTTCCGCGGGGCACGCAGGTTGTTCGGACTCGCCGAACCGCCCACCGCCATTTTCGGCTCGAACGACGAAATCGCAGCAGGCGTGCTGGCCGCGGCGCGCGCCGCCGGCCTGCACGTTCCCTACGACCTGTCGGTGGCCGGTTTCGAGGACAGCCCGTTCTCGCGCCACTCCTGGCCTTCGCTGACCACTTCGCGGCAACGCACCGAGTTGATCTCCGAGCACGCCGCCCGCCTGCTGATCGCACAGATCCACGGTGGCAACGTCGCCAACGAGGGCTTCAGCCCGGAACTCGTGGTGCGCGGTTCGACCGCGCCTCCCCGCCCGCGCCAATGATTTCCATGTACCGAAACGACCTTCGATGACGCCTGCGACGCAACCCCCGGGAATCCAGCCCGAATCCACCGCCTTGTTCCGCGAAGCCGCCGCCGCGGCCGATACCGTGGCGCGCCAGCTCGAACGCAACGACGCGCTTGTCCGTGAACTCGCGCGCGCGCTGCGCGAGACACCGCCGCCGTTTGCCGCCACCTGCGCACGCGGCAGTTCCGACCATGCCGCGACTTACGCCAAGTACGTGATCGAAACGCAAAGCGGTTGCGTGACCGCCTCGGCTTCGCCGTCGGTGGAGTCGATCTATGCCGTGCCGCTGCGCCTGCGCGGCGCGCTGTACATAGTCATTTCCCAGTCCGGTGCCAGCCCCGACCTGTTGCGCAGCGCCGAAGCCGCGCGCAAGGCCGGCGCGCGCGTAGTCGCACTGGTCAACGCGGAAGGCTCGCCGCTGGCGGGATTGGCCGATACCGTCATCCCGCTGCACGCCGGTCCCGAACACAGCGTGGCCGCCACCAAGAGTTACCTCGGTTCGCTGAGCGCAATCCTGCACCTGACCGCGCACTGGCGCCAGGACACCGCGCTGCTCGACGCCTTGCACGGATTGCCGGACCAATTGCGCCGGGCCTTCGAGCTGGACTGGTCACCCCTGGTTGATGGGCTGGCGGACGTGCAGGACATGTTCGTGCTGGGTCGTGGCTACGGCCTGGCCGCGGCGCAGGAAGCCGCGCTCAAGCTGAAGGAAACCTGCGCGCTGCACGCCGAAGCCTTCAGCAGCGCGGAAGTCCGCCATGGCCCGATGGAACTGGTGGGGCCGCACTTGCCGGTCCTGCTGTTCGCCCAGGACGATGGTGCGCTGGAAGGTACCCTGCAAGCCGCCGCGGAGTTTCGCCAGCGGGGGACCCACGTATGGATTGCGGCGCCCGGGGCAACCGGGCATCACGCCTTGCCGATCGTGGCATCGACGCAGCCACTGTGCGCGCCGATACTCGCGATCCAGAGCTTCTATCGCGCAGTCAACGCGCTGGCAATCAAACGCGGGCGCGATCCCGATCGCCCGCCCCACCTCGCCAAGGTCACCGAGACCGTGTGATGCAAACCGCACTGATCAACGCGCGCGTGCTCACCCCACTGGGCTGGCGCGAGGACGTCGCGGTACTGGTTACCGATGGGCGGATTGACGGACTCGTCGCCAGCAATACGATTCCTGCAAATGCACGCCTCCACGATCTGTCGGGGCGGGCCCTGCTGCCCGGCTTCATCGATGCGCAGGTCAATGGTGGCGGTGGCGTGCTGCTGAACGACCAACCCACGGTAGAAGGCATCCGTGCGATTGGCGCGGCGCATCGGCGATTCGGTACCACGGGCTTCCTGCCCACCCTGATCAGTGACAGCCTCGACAAGATGCGTACCGCGATCGCCGCGGCTGCTGCCGCCATCGAGGAAAACGTACCTGGCGTACTGGGTATCCATCTCGAAGGGCCCTTCCTCAGCCGCGAACGGCGTGGCGTGCACGATGTGCGTTTCCTGCACGCACCAAGTGCCGGCGACTTGCGCGTGACGGAATCGCTGGCACACGGGGTAACCCTGCTGACGCTCGCCCCGGAATGCGTGGCACCTGATGCGATCCGCGAACTCGTGGACCACGACGTGATCATCGCGGCAGGGCATTCCAACGCGGATTACGCCACGGTGCGCAAAGCGTTGGACGCAGGCATTCGCGGCTTCACCCACCTGTTCAACGCGATGTCGCCCCTGACCAGCCGTGCACCGGGCATGGTCGGCGCCGCGCTGGATGACCCCGACAGCTGGTGCGGCGTGATCGTCGACGGCCACCACGTGGACCCGGCCAGCCTGCGCGTCGCCTTGAAAGCCAAGCCGCGTGGCAAGGTGTTCCTCGTTACCGATGCGATGCCGCCGGTCGGCGCGACGAACCCATCCTTCACCTTGAACGGCGAAACCATCACCGCGCGCGACGGCATTTGCCAAACCGCGAACGGCACCCTCGCCGGTTCCGCGCTCAGCATGATCGATGCCGTCCGCAACACGGTGGAGATGCTCGGCGTGCCGCTGGACGAAGCCGCGCGCATGGCGGCCACTTACCCTGCCGATTTCCTCGGGCTCGGCAGCACGCACGGACGCATCGAGGCTGGTTATCGTGCGGATTTCACCGTCATCGACGCCGCGTGGGAGGTGTCGGAAACGTGGATCGGCGGCGTGCCGCAGGCCGCTTGACGCCGCGCTCCGCGCCGTCTGCCGGTTCGGGTTCGGCGCCGGCCAGACCGCGCACCTCCTGCACGGTCAACCGGCGCCACGCGCCCTTGGGCAGGTCGCCGAGCTCAATTCCCCCGATGGCCACCCGCAGCAGGCGCAGCACGTCGTGACCACAGGCAGCCAGCATGCGGCGAATCTGCCGGTTGCGCCCTTCGTGCAGAACAATCTCCAGCCAACTGTTCTTCTTGCCACCACCAATCACCCGCACGGCTTTCGCCGACAGGCACTCTCCTCCTTCCGCCACACCGTCGAGCAGTCGTTGCAACGTCATGGAATCGGGCACGCCTTGCACCTGCACGCGATAAGTTTTCGCAACATGGGTTGCGGGGTCGGTGATGCGTGCGGCCCACGCGGGATCGTTGCTCAGCAACAGCAAGCCTTCGCTGGCCTTGTCCAGCCGCCCTACCGGCGCGAGCCACGGCAACCCGGCCCCGCGCAACAACGCATAGACCGTATCCCGGCCACGTTCATCGGCGGCGCTGACGACCACTCCCCGCGGTTTGTTGAGGGCGATGCATATTCGCTCGCCCATCTGCACTACGCTTCCATCGATCTCGATGCGATCCTTGGCGGGATCGGCGGGCCGATCCGGATCGCGCACCACGCGGCCATTCACACTCACGCGTCCTGCAACGATCCGGCGCTCTGCTTCGCTGCGCGAACACACCCCCATGCGCGACAGCACACGTGCAAGTCCGTGCCGGGGTGACGTGGACTGCGGGCGGCCCGTCGATGGTCGAACAGATCGCTGAACACCAGTTCGACGCATCAATGCCTCCCGGACACAGCTTGTCTGCACGCCCATCCGCACCAAGAAAAAGCCCGGCTTGTGCCGGGCTTTTTCATGCATCACGGAATGTCCGGCGACCCCACTACCGGTGTTCCGCCTGAGACTTACATGCCGCCGTTCTGTTCGACCTTGAACTCGACGCGACGGTTGCGCTGACGGCCAGCCGCGGTCTTGTTGGTGTCGATCGGATCAGCCTTGCCGAAGCCCTTCACGTCGGTGATGCGGCTCGCATCGATGCCATGCGACTTCAGGAAGTCGGCAACGATGTTCGCACGACGTTCGGACAAGCCCTGGTTGTAGGCATCGCTGCCGATCGAGTCGGTGTAGCCGTCGATCTCGATCTTGACCTGCGGATAACGGTTCAACGTATCCACTGCCTGGTTCAGGATCGCGAGCGAATCGGACGCCGGCGGCTTCAGCGTCGGGCCGATGTTGTGTTCACCCTTCTTCGGACGATCGAACTTGAAGTTCACGCCACGCAGGTCGATGACCACGTTCTGTTGCGGCGGCGGCGGCGGAGCAGCCGGCGGCGGAGGCGGCGGCGGAGCAGCCGGCGGCGGAGGCGGCGCGGCATGACCCATGTTGAACACGAGGCCAATGGTCGCCATCGTGTCAAGCCACTGCTTGGGACCGTAGGTGTGTGGCATGCCGGGACCGGCAAAACCGGTCGCCATGGCGGACTGGGTGTCGCGGTAATAGCGCGCAGCCAGTTCGCCACGCAGGGCGATGCGATCGCTGACGTTGTACAGCACGCCTACGCCGACCGTCGCACCCGGACCCCAGCCATTTTCGCCCGCAACCGCAGCATGCCGCCACATACCAATACCGGCCATGACGTACGGGCGCCACTGCTGCGCCGGATCCATGAAGTAGTAACGACCCGCGACATCCAGGCCCAGGGTTTCCCACTGCTTGCCCGCGCGTGTGGAAGAAGTCCTGTAATCGGCATTGTCGCTGGTCGCTTCGACGTCCAGGGTGATATTCGGAGTCACCCAGAACCCGACACCGAGACCACCGATCGGGTCAGCCTGCACCTTGCGACTGCTGTCGCCAATCGCCACACCAATACGCGGCACGATGTACCAGTTGCTGTAGTTCGGGTTGGCAAAGCTACCCGTTGATTCCGCCGCCGGGCTCGTGTCCTGTGCGTGCGCGACTGACATCACGCCGACAGTACCCAAGGCCAGCGCGATGACCGCGAACAAGCCGTTACGTTTCATCGGAGAGTCTCCTCGTTGTTGATTCTTCGACGCAGGCCACTCCGGCACGACGTCGTTTTTTCCTAAATCGCAAGACCACTATGCGGAATGCAGCCCGTTCAATGCAAGCCCCACCCGCTACGGCCGCGCCAGTTTAGCAAAAAACAAACAATTTCGCTGCTATTCCGCCTTGCTGTTCATCCAGAACTCAGGACCGGGGGTATTCAGCGAACAAGTCCATGAATTCCGGGACCGGAGTGGCCAACATGGTCTCCGGCCGTTCACAAATCTTGACAATCTGGCCAGCCTGCCCTGCTGGCAGATGTCCTGCCAAGGCATTGCGGAACTTGTCGAGCAGGACGGGAATGCCCTCGGCACGCCTCCGGCGGTGCCCGATCGGGTAATCGATGGAAACCTTTTCGGTTTGCGTGCCATCCTTGAAGAACACCTGCACCGAGTTGCCGATGTAGCGCTTGTCCGGGTCGAAGTAGTCCCGAGTGAACCGCGGATTCTCCCTGACGCTCATCATCGCCCGCAATGCATCGATGCGCGGATCCGCCGCCACGGCGTCGCTGTAATCCTCGGCCACCAGGCGTCCGAAGATCAGCGGTACCGCGACCATGTACTGGATGCAGTGATCGCGGTCGGCGTAGTTGGCGAGCGGCCCCGTCTTGTCGATGATGCGCGCGCCAGCCTCCTGGGTTTCGATTTCGATGCGCTCGATCTGGCCGATGCGATCCTTTACGGCCGCATGCAGTTGCATCGCGCACTCCACCGCCGTCTGGGCGTGGAATTCGGCCGGATAGCTGATCTTGAACAGGACATTTTCCATCACGTAGCTGCCGAACGGTCGCTCGAACTCGAAAGCCTTGCCGCCAAAGGCGACGTCGTAGAAACCCCAGGTCTTGGCACTCAACGCCGACGGATAGCTCGGCTCGTCGGTGTCGACCGCATTCAACGCGTGCATGACGGCGCGGCGACAGGCGTCGCCTGCGGCCCAGCTCTTGCGCGGCCCGGTGTTGGGGGCGTGCCGGTAGGTGCGCAGGCTGCCATTGTCGATCCAGCTGTTCGAAACCGCAGTGATCACCTGCTCGCGGGTACCGCCCAGCATCGCGGTCGCCACCGCAGTGGAGGCAAGGCGCACCAGGATCACGTGGTCCATCCCGACGCGGTTGAACGAATTTTTCAGCGCATAGCAGCCCTGGATCTCGTGCGCCTTGATGGCCCAGTGCAGCACGTCGCGCAGCACCAGCGGCTGGCCGCCATCGCGCAGCCGTGAACGTGACAGCCAATCGGTCACGGCCAGCACGGCGCCGAGGTTGTCGGAGGGATGCCCCCACTCGGCGGCCAGCCAGGTGTCGTTGAAATCCAGCCAGCGGATCTGGGTGCCGATGCAGAACGCCGCCTGCGCCGGGTCGAGTTCCAATGCGGTGCCCGGCACGCGCGCCCCACCCACCAGCGTTGCGCCCGGCACGATCGGCGCAAGGTGCTTCACGCACTGCGGAAACTTCATCGCCAGCATCGCGCAACCCAGCGCATCCATCAGCATGTAGCGCGCGGTGTCCCACGCCTCCTGCGACCCGATCCGGTAATCGAGCACGTAATCGGCCACGTCGATCAATGGCTGATCGGGGGCGGGACGGGCAGCGGAACGGATATCGGCGTGACTCATCGGGGTTTCCCGTCTGGCGAAAGCAGCCCGTTATTTTGCCAGAGGACGGCGGCTCGACGTGCGCATTGACGGCCACCGCAACCCGCGGTGACAATCGGTTCGCTGTCCCCGAAAGGGAGTAGCACCGGACCCGCGCGTGACGCGGGTCCGCGTGGCGGTCGTCAACACGGACCCACAAGGTTCCGGTCGCCACGGCGGTTTCCTGAGCCGCGCGCGAGACTTTCGACATCCCGTGCCGCACCTGCGGGTCACGGGAAGTTCGATCGTCGCCGCCAGGAGAACCCATGCCCCTCATCGAAGCCGTTTTCCAGAACCCCCTCGACGCCGCGTTCTGGAGCGGTCTCGGTTCCATCATCCTGATCGACCTCGTGCTTGCCGGCGACAACGCAATCGTGATCGCGCTGGCCGCGCGCAGCCTGCCCAAGCACCATCAATTCCGCGCGATCTTCTGGGGCACGGTCGGAGCCATTGCGGTACGGGTGGCCATGACAGCGGGTGTGCTGTGGCTGTTCAAACTGCCGGGCCTGATGCTGGTCGGCGGCGTGGTATTGATTCCCATCGCGTGGCGGCTGCTGAATCAGGACGACGACAACGACCCCAGGCTCCATCGCAAGGTCACCGGCTTCTGGAGCGCGATGGCCACCATCGTGGTGGCCGATGCGTTGATGGGACTGGACAACGTGCTGGCGATCGCCGGTGCCTCGGGCGGCCACCTGGGTCTCGTGACGCTGGGCCTGCTCATCAGCGTACCGCTGGTGGTATGGGGGTCGACGCTGCTGTTGAAACTGATCGAACGCTACCCGGTGATCATCTACATTGGCGCCGCGGCGATCGCGTGGACTGCCGCGCGCATGCTCACCCAGGACGGGCTGGTCAAGGCGTGGTTCGATGCACACGACCCGCTGCGCTACGCAGTGGACACCGTGCTCGTGATCGGTGTGGTCGGCATCGGCTGGTGGTTGCGTCGTCGCAAGCGCGTGCCGCAACAGTGAACCCGAGCAAGCGCAGTCAGAACGACGAGTCCGGCCCCTGCAAGAAGGCCAGCTCTTCAGGCGTGGACGTGCGCCCGAGCACCCGGTTGCGATGCGGATAGCGGCCGAAGCGATCGATGATCGCCTTGTGCTTCAGCTCGAACTTGTAGTTGTCCTCCAGCCCGGCCTGACGAAACAGCCGTTCGGCATCCACGTGGACTGCACGCGATTCCGAGTGCATGAACGGCATGTACAGGAAAGCGCGCTGCCGTGCAGGCATGTCGCGATCGGCGCCCGCGCGAATGGCTTCCTGCGCCAACACCAGGGCCATCCCGTCCGTGGCGAAGGCGCGCGGATCATCACGGAACAGGTTGCGCGAAAACTGGTCCAGCACGATGACCTCGGCCAAGCGTCCGTCCGGCGCGTCGCGCCAAGCCGCGAATTCGCCGGCGGCGGCAGCAGCGTGCGCGCCCGCGAAACGCACGTTGATCACGGCATCGAACGCAACGTCCTTCCGGAAATGCTGCCCGGGCGTCGCTTCCTCGAACCAGAAGTGCAAGACTTCCTGCGGATTCATTTCTGGCGGAACGCGTCGGCAACCAGTTGCTGGTCGAAGCCCGGCGGCGCCTCGCCGTTCGCGGCGTAGACGTACAGCGCAGCCTGGAAGATGGTCTGGAGGGTGGTCTGCACCAGTGCCAGCGCGACGAGATACACCGCAACGATGACGACAACCGCCCCCACCGTCGCGGGACCGGCCCGCCACGCCAACAGCACCAGCAAGATGGCCGGCACGACCCCGAACGCGCCGAACAGCAGCCCGAAACTCACGTTGCCGATGATCTGTTCGCCCCACGTCTGTTTCAGCAGCTCGACCGACCGCTTGTAGGACTCGATCGGGCCGCTGCCCTCGGCGACCAGCACCGGCACGACCAGGAACGACGTCACCGACCACGCCATGCCCAGCAGTCCAACCACGAACTTGCCGATCGCGCCGACCTTGTCTTCGAGGACGCGCAGCAGCATTCCGACGGTCGCGGCCAGCAGCGCCCAGCCGAAAATCTGCGGCAAACGCTGCCACGCAAACGCCAGGCCATAGCCCAGCGTCGGCTGGCCGCCATCGACCTGCTTCAGCACGCAGGCGACCAGCGCCGAATTGAAGAAGAAGATCACCGAGTACTCGAGGAAGTAGAACAGGAACAGCACGGCGTACCGGCCGAGTGTCATCGGCGTGTGCGCGGTGGGTCCTGCATCGACCCCATGCATTGCGACGATCGGCGCGGCGAACAGCGCGAAGATGATCGCCAACGCCACGCAGGAGATCAGCGGAAACACGATCAGGCGCTTGTCCTGTTTGAGCATCTGCCAGGACGCGCCCATCAATTGCCAGGTGCGTGCGAACTTGCCCATGTTGGCGGCACTCCCGAGTGGGTTTTCCGGATCGGATACTGCCTGAAACGGCATCGTCCAGTTAGCCAACTACTTCAAATGTTTCGTCATCCAGTCCACCCAGCGCCGGTATACGTCGGTCTGCTGCACGATGTCGGCGGGGAAATGCGTATCGGCCGGGTAGGCCCAGAATTCGACCGGCACGCCGTTGTCGCGCAAGCCGTGGTACCACTCGTAGCTGTTGACCAGCGGCACGTTGGAATCGCCGACGTCGCCCATGATCAGGGTCGGCGCCTTCACGTTGCGCACGTAGGTGATCGGCGACTGCTGGCGCCAGATGTCCCAGCCTTGCGTGGTCCACGGCGTGCTGCCGAAGAAATACACGTCGCCCATCTGGTAATAGGAAATCGTGTAATCCATCACCCAGTCGGTCAGCGCCGCGCCGGATACCGCGGCCTTCCAGACGTCGTAATGGCCGGTGAGCCAAGTCGTCATGTAGCCGCCGTATGACCAGCCGGAAACGCCAATCCTGCCGGTATCCACGATCCCGAGTTTCTCGACCGCCGCAAGCCCAGCCATCACGTCCTTGCCGGGGCCTTCGCCGGTGTCGCGGTAGATCGCATGCTGATATGCATCACCGAGGTTGGTGCTGCCGCGATAATTCGGCTGGAACACCAGGAAGCCCTGTGCCGCCAGCAGTTGCGGCAACGGCGAAAAACGCAACGTGGACGCCCCTTCCGGGCCGCCGTGGATCACCAGCACCAAGGGATACTTCGTGCCTCGTTGGTAACCGACCGGATAAGTCAAAGCCCCGTCTGCATCCAGGCCATCTTCGCTCTTCCACTCGACGGCAACGGCCTTGCCGAGGTCGAGCTTGTCCACGAACGCGTTGACGTCAGTCAACCTTCGTGGCTTCACCTGCGCCGAGGCCAGCACGTACAGCTCGCCGGGACTGGTCGCGGTGCTGCCGATGAAGGCGACCGCACCGCTCTTCGCGACATCCGGCACGCCGATTGCCTCCACGCCGCCGAGATCCAGCACGCGCGCCTTGCCGGACACCGGCTGTTCCCACAGCACCGAACGCGTGCCGAGTTCGCCTTGCAGCAGCAGCGCCTTGCCATCAGCCATCCACGCATACGCATTGAAATTACGGGCCAGCGCCGCAGTCGCATCGCGGGTCGCGCCATCGCCGCCCACGTACACCGCATTGCCGTTGTTCTGGTCGCCATTGCGCACGCGCAGGAACGCAAACGCCTTGCCGTCCGGTGCGTACGCGAAATCGTTGGCGCCTTCGTCGGCCACCAGCGTCACCGGCTTGCCCTTGCCGTCCGCGGCCACCTCGGCGATCACGGACCGGTATGACGGCCCCCAGTACGGGCTCGGGAACTGCGTGAACACGATGGATTTGCCGTCACGGCTCCACACCAGCGGCGTCGCGCCTTCCTGATCGGTCTGCAGCGAGAAATCGCCTTCGGTCAGCCGGGTCTGCGTGCCGCCTGCCGCCGGCACCACCCACAGGTGCCACGGTGCAAGCGCTTCGCGCAGCAGGAAATTGCCGTCGGTCACCTGGAAGACCTTGTCGTGGGCCTTGATTGCCTTCTCGTTGATCGGCGGATCCTGGGCGACGTAGGCGATGCGGCTGCCGTCCGGACTCCAGGTGAACTCGTCGATGCCCTGCTTCGCGTCGGTAATGCGCTGTGCATCGCCGCCCGCCAGCGGCAGCACGTAGATCTGTAGCTGCTTGCTAGCGGCATCCCTGGCAAGAAATGCCAGACGCGTACCATCCGGCGACCAGCGCGGCGATGACACGTCTTCGCGATCGTGCGTCAACGGGCGCTTCGCACCGCTCGCGACATCGACCAGATCGATCTCGGTGTCTTTCTTGTCGGTCTTCCACACCGGTGTCGTCGCGACGACTGCGATGACCCTGCCGTCGGGCGAAAACTGCGGATCGGAAAGCTTCACCAGTTTCTGCAGGTCGTCGAGCTGGAAGGGCGTTGCCGCGGAAGCCGCCAGTGACACCCCCGCCACCAGCGCAACCCAAGCCACCAGCCACCACGTGCGCCAACGTCCCATGCCCCACCCCCTTCGCAAGATTGCACCGTGACCTCGCGAGCATAGCGGAGCGCCCACTTGCCGACACGCGGCCGCAGCGGCATGCTCGCGGCAATGGCCACGCCTGACGCCAATCCGTTTCCACACCTGTTTGCGCCGCTCGACCTCGGCTTCTGCAGCTTGCCCAATCGTGTATTGATGGGTTCGATGCACACCGGGCTCGAAGATCACGCCCGCGATTTCGGCAAACTCGCGGAATACTTCGCCGCACGCGCACGCGGCGGCGTTGGCCTGATGGTGACGGGTGGCTTCTCGCCCAATATCTCTGGTTGGCTGAAACCGTTTTCGAGTCGGCTGTCGTCGCGCTGGCAGGTCGTATCGCACCGCCGCATCACCGAAGCCGTGCACGCGGCGGGCGGGAAAATCTGCCTGCAGATCCTGCATGCGGGCCGCTACGCCTTCCATCCGCTCTCGGTCGCGCCGTCCGCCATCAAATCGCCGATCACGCCGTTCACGCCGCGGGCATTGAGCGATCACGGCATCGAGCGCACGATCCGGGCCTTCGCACGCTGCGCGCGGTTGGCGCAGGACGCCGGCTACGACGGCGTCGAGATCATGGGTTCCGAGGGTTACCTGATCAACGAGTTCCTCGCCGAGCGCAGCAACCAGCGTTCCGATCGCTGGGGCGGCTCGCTTGAAAACCGCATGCGTTTCCCCGTCGAGATCGTGCGCCGTACGCGTGAGGCTGTCGGTCGCAATTTCATCGTGATTTATCGACTCTCGATGCTCGATCTTGTGGATCGCGCACAGGCATGGGACGAGATCGTGGCTCTGGCCAAACAGGTCGAAAGCGCCGGCGCCACGTTGATCAACACCGGCATCGGCTGGCACGAGGCGCGCGTTCCGACCATCGTCACCTCGGTGCCGCGCGCGGCGTTCACCTGGGTGACGCGGCGGATGAAGGAATCGGTGCGCATCCCGCTGATCACCACCAACCGCATCAACCTGCCGAACGTCGCCGAGGCCGTGCTCGCGCGTGGCGACGCCGACATGGTGTCGATGGCGCGGCCGTTGCTGGCTGATCCAGACTGGGTGGAGAAAGCACGCAGTGGCCGCGCGACGCAGATCAATCCCTGCATCGCCTGCAACCAGGCTTGCCTCGACCACGTGTTCGAGAACAGGCGTGCGTCGTGCCTGATGAACCCGCGCGCCTGCTACGAGACCGAGTTGATCGACGCGCCCGTGGTGACGAAGAAACACTTTGCGGTGGTCGGCGCCGGGCCTGCAGGTCTCGCGTGTGCCACCACTCTGGCGCAACGCGGCCACGCCGTGACGCTGTACGAGCAATCAAGTGAAATCGGCGGACAGTTCAATCTCGCCAAACGCGTACCCGGCAAGGAAGAGTTCGCTGAACCAATGCGTTACTGGGGCAACCTGCTCGCCGAAACCGGCGTCGAGGTCCGCCTCGGTACCCACGCAGATGCGGCAGCGCTGAAGGCGCGCGGTTTCGACGTCGTCGTCGTCGCTACCGGCGTGACGCCACGCGATCCACACATTCCCGGACAGGATCACCCGATGGTGATGGGCTATCGCGATGCGGTCATGGGCACCAAGCCTGTCGGCAGGCGTGTGGCCATCATCGGCGCAGGCGGGATCGGCTTCGACGTCGCCGAATGCCTGACGCAGCAGCCGCCATCAGCCACCACCGACATCGCCCGCTGGACCCGTGAATGGGGTGTCGACACCACCCTGCTGCAACGGGGCGGGCTGGTCAAAGCTGACGCCGAACCCTCGCCGCGCGAGGTGTGGCTGCTGCAACGCACGCCCGGCAAACCCGGCAAGCGGCTCAACAAGACCACCGGCTGGGTGCACCGCGCCGCACTCAAAGCGAAAGGCGTGCACATGCTGGGCGGTGTGACGTACGAGAAGATCGACGATGCCGGGCTGCACGTGAGCATCGATGGCAAGCAGCAAATCCTCGCCGTGGACAACGTGATCATTTGCGCCGGCCAGGAATCCAATCGCACGCTCGCGGACGAGCTGACCGCGCTGGGCATGGCCGTCCATGTGATCGGCGGCGCAGATGTCGCCGCCGAATTGGACGCGAAGCGCGCGATCCGTCAGGCGACTGAACTGGCTGCCGTGCTTTAGACATGCGTTCTGCAGGGTGAACATTGCGTTCACCGTCCGGGCTTGATACGCATCCCCGACGGACGCATATTTTCTGGGTTCTTTCACTTCCAAGGAGTTTCCATGAAACTGTACACGTCGCCCGGCGCTTGCTCGATGGCCGATCACATCGTGCTGGAATGGACGGGCAAGCCCTATACGGCGCAGATCGTGAGCCGCGAAGACCGCGCCACACCTGCTTTCAAGAAACTCAATCCCGCCGGCGCCGTGCCGGTGCTGGAAGACGGCGACTGGTCGCTCACCCAGAACACGGCGATCCTGAACTACATCGTCGACAAATTTCCGGACGCCAAGCTCGGCGGCGATGGCACGCCCAAGGGCCGCGCGGAAGTGAACCGCTGGCTTGGTTTCCTCAACTCCGACATGCACCCGGCATTCAAACCGATGTTCGGCACTACCGATTACCTTGAAGACAAGGCGACGATAGGGAAAACCCACGACAACGCCCGCAAGCAGTTGCGCAGGTTGTTCGAACGCGCCGATGCGCAACTCGGCAAGCACAACTGGATCGCGGGCGACCACAAGTCCATCGCCGATCCTTACCTGTTCGTGATGCTGCGCTGGGCGAAGGGCACGAAGGTGGATCTGTCGGGCCTCGACAACCTGAAGAAATTCGAACAGCGCATGCGTGCGGACGCCGGCGTGCAGCGCGTGCTGAAAGCCGAGGGAATGGATCAGGCGCAAGCGGCTTGAAGCTCGATTTCAGCCACATGCAGAAAGGCCGCGCAACGCGCGGCCTTTCCGTGTCGCGATAGCCGTGGCCAGCACAGGCGGCGTCGAGATTACCCTCGCGCTGCACAACCCTCTACCGTGGACGGAAGGGTCCGGCAAGCGCCTCAGCGCTTCTCGATCGGCACGTACATCCGATCGTCCGGCCCCGTGTAATTCGCGCTCGGACGGATGATCTTGCCGTCCTGGCGCTGCTCGATCACGTGCGCGGACCAGCCCGAGGTGCGCGAGATCACGAACAGCGGCGTGAACATCGCGGTCGGCACGCCCAGCATGTGATAAACGCTGGCCGAATACCAGTCGAGATTCGGGAACATCTTCTTCAGCTCCATCATCACCTTCTCGATCCGCTCGGACACCTCGAACAGGCGCGGATTGCCGCCATCGGTGCACAGCTTGCGCGAGATCTCCTTGATGATGGGATTGCGCGGATCACCGATGGTGTACACCGGGTGACCGAAACCGATCACGATTTCCTTGTTGGCCACGCGCTGGCGGATGTCGGCCTCGGCTTCATCCGCCGTGCGGTAGCGTGAAATGATTTCCATCGCGACTTCGTTGGCGCCGCCGTGCTTGGGACCGCGCAGCGCGCCGATCGCACCCGTGATCGCGGAATACATGTCCGATCCCGTGCCCGCGATCACGCGCGCCGCGAACGTCGAGGCGTTGAACTCGTGCTCGGCGTACAGCACCAGCGACTTGTCCAGCGCATTCGCGTGCAGTTCACTCGGTGCCTTGCCGTGCAGCAGGTGCAGGAAGTGCGCGGCAATGGTCACGTCGCCGGTTTCGACCTCGATGCGGCGGCCGTTGTGCGAATAATGGAACCAGTACAGCAGCATCGAACCGAAGCTCGCCATCAACCGGTCCGCGATGTCGCGTGCGCCGGTGACGTTGTGGTCGTGCGCTTCCGGCAACACCGTGCCGAGTACCGAGCAACCCGTGCGCATCACGTCCATCGGATGCGTGGACGCCGGCAGCAATTCCAGCGCGCACTTCACCGGCTGCGGCAGGCCGCGCAGGCGCTGCAGCTTGGCTCGGTACGCATTCAGTTCCGCCCAGGTCGGCAGGTGCTCGTGCACCAGCAGGTGCGCGATTTCCTCGAACGTGGCCCTGGTCGCAAGATCCTTGATGTCGTAGCCGCGGTAGTGCAAGTCGTTGCCGCTGCGGCCCACCGTGCACAGCGCGGTGTTGCCGGCGGCGACGCCGGACAGCGCCACTGATTTCTTGGCCTTGGGAAGAACTTGTACGCTGTCGCTCATGCTTGACTCCTCACGAAATGTTTATTTGCGACGCCTGCCATGGATGCGTCACTCCCGAAACTGGTCCGTCGCGGGCACCGCCTTGCATTCTTTCGCCTGCTGCGCACGGTGGCCGGCAGCCCACGTGGCCAGACTGCATTCACCCAGCGTCGAGCAATAGCAGATGCGTACCTGAAACCGCGTGTGCTTCGCGTTATTCAGAAATTGATTGAACAGCACCCGCTGTCTGCCCGCGAATGACTCGTAGCTCATCACGGGCGCAGACGATACCGGCTGCACTTTGCCAGTAGAGCTCGCCTTGGCCGCATCCTTGAAGGATTGATATTGATCGCGGGTGAACTCGAAATTCACCCAATTTGCAATCTGGCCGGGTGTGAGCACATAGCCGCCCATGGGAGGCCCTTGGGTATCAATGTCACCGCGCATGCCGACGGTTGCGAACACGTGCGCCCAATCCGGTTGCGGCTTGCCATTCACCAGCACTTCAACGCTGCGCACGATCGCCGGACCCACGCCTTGATTCTTGACAACAATGGATGGGGGAAAAGTTGATGCACCTATATCCAAATGCGGCCACACCTGTGCGCGCACCTGCTGGCGTTCAATGTATGCGGTGTAGCCGGACACGCACAGCGCGAGCAGGCCAATCAGCGCAGCGATGATCGCTGCCAACGCATCCCAGCGAATGCCGCGTCGCGTCGCCATTGAAATTTTCTCGTCAGGAGTCTGTGGCGATTCCGGCATGATGGCTCAATCCTTGCGCCCACCCGCGAACAACTCATCGAGCTTGTCTTCGTAGTCGTGATAGCCGAGGAAGTCGTAGAGCTCTTCGCGCGTCTGCATCGTCGGCACCGCAGCCTTTTGCGTGCCGTCGCGGCGCGTGACCTCGTAGAAATTCAACGCGGCCTTGTTCATCGCGCGGTACGCGCCACAGCAGTACAGCGCGATGTCCACGCTGGCGGAACGCAATTCTTCGACGGTGAAGAACGGCGTGGAACCGAACTCGGTGAGGTTGGCGAGGATCGGCACCTTCACCGCGGCCCTGAACCTGCGGTAGTCGTCCAGCGTTTTCATGGCCTCGGGGAAGATCATGTCGGCACCGGCTTCGACGTAGGCCACGGCGCGCTCGATCGCGCTGTCGATGCCCTCGACCGCCGCGGCGTCGGTGCGCGCCATCAGCACGAAATCGCGATCGGTTTTCGCATCGACGGCCGCTTTCACGCGATCGACCATTTCCTCTTTCGGCACCACTTCCTTGCCGGGACGATGGCCACAGCGCTTCTGGCCGACCTGGTCTTCCATGTGCACGGCGGCGACACCGATGCGCTCGAACGAATGAATGGTGCGCGCAATGTTGAAGGCGCCGCCCCAGCCGGTGTCGATGTCGACCAGCAGCGGCAGTTGCGTCGCCTCGACGATGCGGCGCGCGTCGGTGAGCACGTCTTCCATCGTCGAAATGCCAAGGTCAGGCATTCCGAGCGAATTGGCGGCCACGCCGCCGCCGGAGAGGTACAGCACGCGATAGCCAACGCGCTTCGCCATCAATCCGGCATACGCGGTAATCGCACCGACCACCTGCAGCGGCGATTCGGCGGCCAGCGCAGCGCGGAAGCGTGCTCCTGCGGAGGAAGAAGGGTTCATGCAGCCTCCGGAAAAGCCATCAGTTTAGCGTACGTGCCGGCCGGCCCCATCGTCAGGACCGACATGGGCGAACCGGCGGTGCCGCAGGTGCCGACGGAATAGGGCCCACGCGCCATGCGCGCAACTGCCATGCAGCGACTCCGTGACCGCGACTGCGCAATCCATCATGCTTGCGGTGACACGCGCCGGACTATCCCGTACAGTCCGGCGGATGAGCCCACCCAAGACAACCAAGCCACTTGCAACCCGCATCCTTTGGGGCCTGGTCATCGGTGTGCTCGCCGCGTTGGCCACGCTCGCCATCGGCGTGCCGTTTCCGGCCTTCCTCGCCTTCATGCAGAAGGTGTCGACCGCGCTGTTCGATCCATTCGGGCAGGTGTTCCTGCGCATGCTGTTCTTCGTGGTGATCCCGCTGGTGTTCGCATCGCTGGCTTCCGGCGTGTGCCAACTGGGGCAGCCCGGCAAGCTCGGGCCGCTGGCCGGGCGCACCTTCGTGCTGTTCTTTGCGAACATGCTGATCGGCGCGGTGATCGGTCTGGTGATGATGAACGTGGTCCGGCCAGGCCGGCACATGAATGCCGCTTCCACGACTCAGCTGATGGCCGAGTACGGCAGTACGGCCGAGAAGGCCATCGAGACGCAGACCGGCCAACCCGCCCTCTCCCTTTCCACGCTGGTCGACATGTTCATGCCGCGCAACCTCATGGGTGCAGTGGCCGGATTCAGCCGCGGCACGCTCGGGGACGTGCTGCCGCTGATCCTGTTCGCGATCCTGGTCGGCGTCGCGGCAACGCAATTGAACGAAGAACGAAGGCAACGCATCCGCAACGGCCTCGACGACATCGCCGAACTGATGACCCGAATTGTGGACATGGCGCTGCAACTCGCACCGTACGCGGTTCCGGCAATGATCTACAGCGTGATCGTCAAGGTCGGGTTGGACGTGTTGCTGTCACTGTCGGTATTCGTGGTCGGCTGCATCGTGGCGCTGGCCTTGCACCTGTTCGGCACCATGTCGGCGTGGCTGTGGCTGATCGGCAAACGTTCGCCCGCGGCATTCTTCAAGCAGATACGGCCGGTGCTGGTGACCGGCTTCTCGACCAGTTCCAGCAACGCCACCTTGCCGACCGCGCTGGCGGTCGCCAACGAAGAGCTGAAGTTGCGGCCCAGCACCGCGGGCTTCGTGCTGCCGCTTGGCGCCACCATGAACATGAGCGGTACGGCGCTGTTCGAAGGCTGTACGGTGCTGTTCATCGCACAGATCTTCGGCATCGAGCTTGGCTTCGCGCAGCAGGCGATCCTGGTGTTGATGGCGGTGCTGAGCGCGGTCGCCGTCGCGGGCATCCCCGGTGGCTCGTTGCCGCTGATCGCGGGACTCCTTACCACCTTCGGCGTGCCGCCGGAGGGCATCGGCATCATCATCGGCGTCGATCGCATCCTCGACATGGCGCGTACCACGGTCAACGTCGGCAGCGACATCGTGGTTGCGGCGCTGGTGGACGACCAGATCGGGCGCGCGGAAGCGCGGACTTCAGGCCAGGACTGACCCTGTTTCGGGAACGTGAGAGGCGACGCGGGGCCGTCCCCTCGGTCCAGGGCAAAACCGTATCAACGCGTCCTGCGTGCCGGTGCGGGCAATCACCGCAACCCGCACCGGATTTTTCATCACGGCATCCTTCCTGATTCAGGGGCTGCGCGAAGCGGCGTAAGCCGCCACCGCGATCATGTCCTGCAACGTCAGGTGCGAGGCTTCCGTCCGCATCGGCGCGGCGACGGCGTTGGCGCGGCCGCCGCGCCGGAACAGGATCAACTGGCGCACGATGTAGGTCGGCGAGCGGCCGGCCAGCGGCGGGATATCGCCGACGCCGCGCAAGCCGGGACCGTGGCAGGATTCGCACGCCTGCGCCGCGCCCATGCCCTGGCGCGCAATCCCGGCACCGCGCGCGATGCTGCCGGGCGGCACGTATGCGATGAACCCCAAGCGTGTGTCGCGCAATTCGGTGCGCGCGATGTCCGTGGACGTTTCGATGATGCGATGGCCGATCGGTTCGCGTGCACCATTCGCATCCGGCACCAGCATCCAGTGCGCGACGTGGGTTTTGGGCACCGTCGTGGTCTCGATCACGCGCGTCCACGGCTTGAACGTCAACTTCGAGAAGTATTCGGCGGCCAGCTTCAGGTCGGCGTCGGTGACATTGCGCGCTTCCACCGGCATCCACTTTGCCGTCTCCGGGCGTCCCGTCACGCGCTCGCCACTGCGGAATGCACGCACCTGCTCGATGATGTACGCGGCCTGCAACCCTGCCAGCGGTGCGTTCTCGGGCCGGCCCTGCCCCGTCGGCAGATGACAATAGGCGCAGGCCCACGCCGGTTTGCGGCCGTGCGCGACGATGTGCGGCATCGGCGGATGATCCTCGGGAAACCAGTCCGGTGCGCCGAACATGTCGTCGTAATCAGCCATCGCGTAAGTACGCGTGCTGCCCGGCACGTGCAACGGCTTGTGCATGTCGGGCTTCGACGCGTACGAATCCGGCGGCGGATTCAGCGGAAACGCCCACGCCATCGCCGCACGGAATTCGGCTTCGGGTTCAACCGGCGGGCTCTGCGCGATCGCCGACCCGCACAGGGCGCCGATCGAGATCGCACCGATTGCCAGCACGACCGACATGGTCGTCCGGTTTGCGGGCAACCTCAGGCTCCGCACTGCTTCGCCACGCGCAGCATGGCCTCGAGCGAGCGTTCGACGTCCTCGTCGCCGGTTGCCCACGAACTCACGCTGATGCGCATCGCGGTCCGTTCATGCCAGATCGTGCCGCCGCACCAACACGTGCCGTCCTGCTGGATGCCTGCGATCACGCGGTGGGTGGTATCGGGATCACCGAACGAGACCAGCACCTGGTTCAGCACCACGTCGTTGAGTATTTCGTAACCCGCTGCCGCGAGGCCCGAGGCAAACCGCCGGGCCTGGCGGCAGTTGCGTTCCACCAATTCGATCACACCCTGCCGGCCCAATGCATTCAACGCGGCCCACGCTTCGACGCCGCGCGCACGCCGCGACAGTTCCGGCACGAAATCCGATGGATTGCGGAATGCGCCCGTGGCCGGCAGGTATTCGGCAGTGATCGCCATCGCCGCGCGCAGAGCGCCTGCATCGCGCACCAGCGCCAGCCCGCTGTCGTAGGGCACGTTCAGCCACTTGTGCAGATCGGTGGCCCAGGAATCCGCGTTGCTCATGCCTTGCGTCAGATGCGAGAGGGACGGCACCGCAAGCGCCCACAAACCGAAAGCACTGTCCACGTGCACCCATGCGCCGCTGGCGTGCGCGATCCCGCAAATCTCCGCGACGGGATCGAAGGCGCCGGTATTCACATTGCCGGCCTGTGCACACACGATGGTCGGGCCCGAGATCGGCGGCAAGCGATCCGCGCGCATGCGTCCCTGCGCATCGGTCGGTACCCTGATCCGTCGGTTGCGGCCGAAGCCCAGCAGGCCGAGCGACTTGGTCAGGCTCGGGTGCGCTTCCTCGACGGTGATGAGGGTGACCGGCGGCGCGCCGGCCAGCCCGTCGGCCTCGACATTCCAGCCCGCGCGTTCCAGCACCGCGTGCCGCGCCGCCGCCAGCGCGGTGAAATTCGCGACCGTGGCGCCGGTGACGAATCCGCCGCCGCATTCCGGCGGCAACCCGAACAGCGCCAGCAGCCAGCGCAGCGCGATCTGCTCCAGCAGGGCAGTGGCCGGTGTGGGCCCGTAGTACGCCGAGTTCTGATCCCAGGCGCCGGCCAGCCAGTTGGCGGCCAGCGTCACCGGCAAGGCGCCGCCGATCACGAAGCCGAAGAAGCGCCTTCCCGCCATCGCCATGGTCGCGCCGGAACACGATTCATCGAGGGTTTTCAGGACCGCATCGGGCGGGCTCGCCCGTTCGGGCAACGGCTGGTCGAGTGCGGCCAGGTTCGCGACCGCGTCCGGCAAAGGTGCCACGCCCCTGTCATCGAGACCTTCCAGATAGGCGATGGCACGCCGTGCCGCATCTTCAAGCAGGGGTTTCATGCCGATTCCCCGATGGCTTGCAGACAGCCCCTAGGGGCCGCTGCGCACTGCGGTTGCAAATCCGCGGTGTGTTGCATGGCCTGCTCCTCCTGCTGCGCGATCGCGGCACGCCTTGCGTGGCTGCACCGGCGAATCGGATGGTCATTGCGCTTTTTCCTCGACACTCCCCGGGCTCCCCGTACCCGGGTGGTAGGGTAATCCCATTTTTCTCAGCGCGGCCCGAAAGCGCGGATCATCGCGCAGCGGATCGAAGGTGGGCAGGCGCAGCCAGCGCACGCCGTTGAAGCGCTGCCCGACCGGGGCGTCGGTGACCCAGCGCTGCAGGCTGGCGAGCGCCTGCTCGCGCGCGCCCAGTTGGCTGTACCAGAAAGCCTTGGCCAGATCGTCCAATTTGGCGATCTCGATGCGGTCGATGCCGGATACTCGCTTCAGTGCGTCGGGTCGCAGCGCCGGATCGGCGCTGGCGCGCAGCAACGCATCGATCGTCGCCGGGTCCTGTCCCGCCTGCTGCGCGGCGGCGCGGGCGATCGCGCGGGCCGCGTCGTCGTCGCCTTGATACAAACGGGTCAGTGCAAGGTGGAATCGCGCGAAAGCATAGTCCGGCGTCTGCGCCAACACCTTCTCGAATTCGGCCGCGGCCTCCGGATAGCGGTGCTGGATGACCAGTTCGAAACCCAGCATGTAGCGCGGATTGGGCGCCAGCGGATCCAGCGATATCGCGATGCGCTCCTGCTGCAGCATTGCCTCCGATGCGCCGACCGCATTCAGCAGTTGTGCGTACTGGTTGCGGATTTCCGACGAGCCCGGGCTCAGTTCCAGCGCCTTGCGATACTCGCGATCGGCGCCTGCGTAGTTCAGCCTGTCGCGCAACACGTTGGCGAGCGCCGCATGCGCTTCGCCCGATTGCGGATCCAGCGCCAGCGCACGCTTGGCCGATTGTTCCGCCGCAGCCAGCGACTCCGACCAGTCCGCCAGTTGGTACCAGGGCAGCAGTTCCTGCGCCTGCGACAGCCCGGCCCAGGCATTCGCATAACCCGGATCGCGCGCGGTCGCCTGTTGCAGCAACGTCGCCGCGTCCCGGAGCGCCACGCCGCGCCGGGCGATTTCGGCGATCCCCCGCAGGTACAGCGCGTGCGCCTGTGGATCGGTGGTGGCGACGCGAATCAGCGATTGCCCGCCGCCGCCCACCAGCTGCACCCGCAGCTTGTCGGCGATGGCCTTCGAGATCTCGTCCTCGACCGCAAAAATGCTGGTCAACTTGCGGTCGTACTTCTCCGACCACAGATGGTAGCCCGAACGCGTGTCGATCAACTGCGCGGTGATCCTCACCTCGTCGCCGGACTTTTGCACGCTGCCTTCCAGCACCGTTGCCACGCCCAGCACCTCACCCACCTTGCGCAGGTCTTCCTGCTTGCCCTTGAACGCGAACGCCGAAGTGCGCGCGGCCACCTTGAGATCCGGGATCTGTGCCAGCGCATTCAGGACCTCCTCGGTGATGCCGTCGCTGAAGTATTCGTTGCCTGCATCCCCGCTCATGTTCACGAACGGCAGTACCGCGATGGACTTGGCGGGCGTGGCTTGCGCCACGGTTTCGACCGGAGCGTCGCTGCTGATGAAATACCCCGACGCAAGCAGCACCACTGCGACGGCGAGCACGCCGATGATCGCGAAGTCCAGCTTGCGCGCGGACGCATGGCGGCTGGGCGCATTCCCGGCGACTTCCGAATCACGCTTGAACCCCTGCGGCGTCCACTCGTAGAACCACGCGAACGCGATCCAGAGCGGAAAACCGATGACCGCCGCGATCAGGAACCAGCGCGTTGCGTCATCCGGCAGGTCGAGCGCCGGGCTGAATTGCGACAAACCCTGGCCGAACGCCCATACCCCGCCGGCGTACAGCACCGCCGCGCGCAGCACGTTGCGGCGACGCAGTTCGGCGAACAGGTTCACGGCCCCTGCCTCGCGAAACGACTCAAGGGTTCGCGCAAGTCGCGGTCCCAGTTCTTCGTCAGCAAACCGACGTTGGTCGACACCTCCGCGATGTGCAGCTGAAGCAACGCAAGCAATCGCGGATCGCGTTTCAATTCGGAAACGCTCGCGGCAACGACCACGGGAGCAAGCCCGCTCGAACACGGATGGTCGCGCACGTGTTCGATGGCTGCGTAATCACCAATCGGCGCCGCCTTGCCGGCAAGTGCGTCGGCTGCGCGCTTAGCGTTGGCAAGAACCTGATTCTCGTATCCGATCTCGAGTTCGTACATCCAGGCGACCTTGCGCATGTCGTCCGCGAGGCGCTGCGTGAACACCGCGGTCTCCTGGTTCGTCTCCCCTTGCTCGTCCCAATTGGACGCCTGCACGCCGATGAACACGCCGGCGATGACCACGATCAATTCAATGGCAACGGCCGCCCAATCCTGGCGTCGAAGACCCGAGACGATTTTGCGCAACATGGATCTGCCCTCCCGACGCTAACCCGTCGCGGTGACGCGCCCGCGATGATGAGCTGACCGGCGACGCCTGCAGGAACGGCGCCTGTTCATGGTCCCGCCCCTTTCGCGACGGCGACGGACGAAGAGGCGGCAGGAACCACCGCGGGTTTGTCCACCGCGTATTTCCGCAGCAGCGCCTGGAAGCGCGGGTCGTTGCGGATCGGGTCCCACATCGGATCGAGTTTGAGCAGTTGCACTGAAAACCAGCCCGATGTCGGCGACTGCAGCAGTGCGCTGAGTTCGGACACGGCCTGCCCGGTATCGCCGAACTTCGCGTAAGCGCTTGCCTGCGCCGCGCGCACCCCGTTCAGCGCCCAACTCATCCCGCTGCGCTGAGCGCTCTCGCGCGCATCCCGAGCAGCCTCCATAGCCGCCCGCTTGTTGCCGAGGCCGATTACAGCATAGACGGTGCTGACCTGCGCGACGGCGTCGCCGCGCGCCAGCGCGAGTGCGTTTTGGTAATCCTTGCGCGCGCCTGCCGCGTTGCCCGAAAGAGCGTTCACCCGGCCGCGCAACAAGGCAACCCTTGGCGGTGTTACGAAGCGGCCGCCGGGATGCAATAGGGCTAGTGTCTTCTGTGCGGCGATGTAATCGCGCTTGAGTACCAACAGGTCGACTCGCGCGTACACGATCTCCGGATCGCTTTGCAATGCAGCCGGGGCCTGGTCCAATTCAGCCAGTGCAGCATTTATGTCACCGTGCTGAAGCAATGCCGCTCGCGCCAGCGCGCTGTAGCCTTCTGGATCGTCGGGAGCAAGGGCCAGCACACGTTGATAGGC
Organism: Pseudomonadota bacterium; assembly: GCA_018241365.1. Classification (GTDB taxonomy): domain Bacteria; phylum Pseudomonadota; class Gammaproteobacteria; order Xanthomonadales; family Rhodanobacteraceae; genus 66-474. Next base: position 6,337 of record JAFEDX010000195.1, on the reverse strand, counting down.
GATCCGGGCGCGGTCGTACTGGCGCAACTCCATGTATTCGTCACCGAGTGACACCGCGAGATTGGGGCCGCGGGGGTCCAGCGTCACTGCACGTTCCAGCCGCGCGACGGCGGCCTGCACGTCGCCACGGCCGTCCTCGAGGTAAGCGATGGCGGCTTCCACCTCGGCGTTATTGGGCAACCCTTGTTGGGCAAGGCGGAATTCGGCCAGGGCTTTGTCGAAATCCTGCAAATCGAAACGGTACACATAGCCCAGCGCGAGATGCGCCTGCGGCAGGTTCGGCTCCAGCGCCAGCGCTTGTTTCGCATTGGCAAGAGCCTGCTGCCCGGTGGCCTTCGAAATATCGATGCTCGTGTAATTCAGCATGCTTTGTGCGAATGCCAGCCGTGCCCAGGCCAGTGCGAATTTCGGATCGGCCTGCGTCGCACGGCGGTAAGCATCGACGGTATCCGGCAGCATCTTGAAATTGCCAGCTTTGACCATCGAAAGGTAATGCTCACCGCGCAGGAAATCATCGAACGCGGCGGGGTTTTGCGTCGGGACGCTCGCTACCTTCGCGCTCTCCGCCTGCGTCAGCTTGGCATTCAACTCATCGGCCACTTTCTGCGCCACCTCGCCCTCGACGCCAAAGATGTTGTCGAGCGTGCGGGTATAGCTTTGTGCCCAAATGTGGCTGTCGGTCTTGGCGTCGATCAACTGCACGTTGATCAGCACCTGGTTGCCGGCCTTCTGCACCGAACCTTCGAGGATCGTGGCGACACCGAGTTGCTGGCCGATGGTTTTCAGGTCATCGGGGTGGCTCGCGTACTTCATCGTCGAAGTGCGCGAGATGACTTTGAGGTCACCGATGTCGGCCAGCTTGGTCAGGATCAGGTCCTGCATGCCGTCGGCGAAGTAGGCGTTGCCCTTGTCGGTCGAAAGATTCTCGAATGGAAGCGCTGCGATCGACTTGGCGGGAGTCGGCTGCGCCGCGATCGCCGCCACCGGCGTCTTCGACGCGGTGATGGACGCGGCCGACACTCCCGAGCCGCTTTCCGCAGTGCTCGGACTCGTGCCGCTGCGCACACCAGCCGCACCCCTCGCCGGTGCTTCCGGCGAACCCGCCCGCCCGAAATGCCACAGCAAGCCGCCGCCGATCGCCAGCGCCAGCGCAATCAGCAACAGTTCCGCACCCGATACGTGTTGCGCCCCGCGTTCGCCGTGGTACCACGCAAGGATCAATACCACCACAAAGCCGACCGCCAGTACCCCGAAGGCGATGTGCATCACGACATCAGGCCAGTGGTAGCTGCCGGACGCCAGGTCCAACACCTGCAGCAACACCCACGCGGCAGCGAGGTAAGCCGCGGCCCACTGCACCAGCTTGCGTTGTTTCAGGCGTTGCAGCAAATCGGCCAATGCATCCCCCTCAGCGATCTCGCGATTGCACCGATCACGACGAAGGCAAAACGTTCACGCTTCAGCCGAGAATGCGCAGTCCGCGTACCTTGGAAAAATCCCGATCATGCGTCACCAGCGCGTCGGCGTTGATCGCCACGGCGCTCGCAAGCTGGATGGCATCGGGCAGCTTCAAATGGTATATGGCTCGCAGCCGTGCTGCGCTCTCCGCGATATTGACGTCGAAATCGACTACGCGCCAAGTTTCCAAGGTCGCACGATAGCGCTTGGCCAGAGCCTCCTCGCCTGCCGCGAGCGGGCCGGTCAGCACCTTGGCGATGGTGACCGTGGTCACCGCCAACGCGATCTCGCCGCGCGCGTGGCGCTCGAACAGCGGCGCGAAGCGTGGCGCAAATTTCGCGTTGGCCTCCAGCGTGTAGATGATGGGCGCACTGTCGACCAGCAGTAGGGCACCGGTCGGTAACGCCGTGGCGTCTAGCGATTCCATTCGTCACGCAGCCGGGCGACGGTTTGTGCGCTGCGCTTTCCCCATAGCCCGCGACCGGTCCCGGCCAGCGCGGTCAGCGGCATGGGCTTGGACAGCCTGGCGGCGTCAATCGGCACGATCGCGGCCACCTCGCGGCCCCGCCGGGTGATGACCGTGGCATGCCCGGCGGCAGCCTCGGCGAGGATCGCCGGCAGTTGCTGGCGCGCCTGTTCGGCACCCTTCGAGGTGGTCTTGGTGGTGCGTTTCATGTCTGTACTGTACGGTTCGTACGGACTGCCGTCAAGCGCGCATGCAGCCACTCGGTTGGGATCGTGTGCCGCAGCCGTACATGTGCACTGAATTGAAAGCCCGTCCTCGAAGCGGAAGAGACGGGCAGTTCACTGTGTGCTTGAAGTTGCACGGGTACCCGTTGCCTCCGGCCGGGCACTTGCGTACTTCTTCAGCAGCGCCTGGAAGCGCGGGTCGTGGCGGATCGGGTCCCACGTGGGGTCGATCCTCAGCAATGGCACCGACTCGTAAGTGCCGGCCGGCCGCGCCAGCAGCCAGTCCAGCGCCTCGACGGCCGCTCCGGCGTTGCCGAGCATTGCTTGAACTTCCGCCATGCTGTCCTTGTCACCGCCCTCCTCATTGAATGGGGAAAATTGCTTTTTTGCAGCATCCTCGCGCATGGCGAGCGCGATCTGCGTGAGTGCCTGCTCGCGCTGGCCGAGCCGGGCGGACAAATAGCCAAGCTCCCAAAGCTTGTCCGAATTCGGGTTTCGCTTGTATGTCGCTTCCTGCAAAGCCTGGGCGCGCAAGTAGTGTTCACGCGCAAGCGCTGCATTGCCGGCACCCTGTTCGACAACCCCACGTTCGAATTCAATAAGTGCCATAGGGAGACTCTCGGTCGGCTTGAGGCCGGCCAGCAATTCACGCGCGGCAGCGTAGTTGCGCTGCAGCAGCTCCATGCGGGCACGGTTGAAGGTCAAATAGGGATTGTCGCGTACACCGGGAGGCGCCTCCTGGTACGCCGTGAGAGCCCCGCCGGGATCGCCCATCAACTCGTAAGCATGTCCAAGCCTCACCCATCCCGCCGCATCGTTCGGATCGATGGCAACGCTGCGCCGGGCGGTCTGCACTGCTTCGGGATAGCGGCGCAATGCTTCAAGTGCGACCCCGAGTTCAGCCAGAATCGTCGTGTCCTCTGGCGCCAGCGTGGCCGCTTTCTGCAAAAAGCCCAGCGCTTCCCGCCATTGCCACTTGTGGCCGTGCATGACGCCGACGCCTAACAACACCTGTGCATTGTTCGGTTGCGAGCGGGCGACGGCGGCGAACGCCGCCAACGCGCCATCCAGATCCTTTTTCACATAATCGAGATACCAGGCTTGTGCCAGGCGCACGTCAGGCGAATCGGGCGCCAACGCCAGCGCATGATCCAGTGCGGACTTTGCCTGCGCCGCATCCGTATCCGAACCGGAATCCAGTGCGATGCCCGACAACACATGCGCCAGCCGCGCCCAGGCAAGGACGAAATGCGGGTCGTCTGCCACCGCCTTGCGGTAGTAATCGACGGCGGTCTTGTTGTTGTTCGGTATGAAGAAGTGATCCTCGTAATACTTGCCCTGCAGGAATGCATCGAGGGCCGCGGCATTGGTGGTCGGAACGTTCGCCACGCGCGCGGACTCCGCCGAAGTCAATTTTGCTTTCAGCGCATCAGCCACCTTCTGCGCCACTTCGCCTTCCACACCGAAGATGTTGTCGAGCGTGCGTGTGTAACTTTCGGCCCAGATGTGCGAATCCGATCTGGCGTCGATCAACTGCACGTTGATCAGCACCTGGTTGCCGGCCTTCTGCACCGACCCTTCAAGGATCGTGGCGACACCGAGTTGCTGGCCGATGGTTTTGAGATCGTCCGGATGACTTTTGTATTTTTCGGTCGAGGTGCGCGAGATGACCTTGAGGTCGCCGATGTCGGCCAGCTTGGTCAGGATCAAATCCTGCATGCCGTCGGCGAAGTAGGCGTTGCCCTTGTCGGTCGAAAGATTCTCGAACGGCAGCACCGCAATGGATTTGGCCGGGATGGGCAGCGCGGCAACGTCATCGCGTAGCCCGGATGAAGCTGCCTTGGCGGCGGAATCCGGGGTGGCGTTTCCCGGATTGCGCTGCGCTTCATCCAGGCTACGTGCCCCGGTTACCGACGCGGATGATGTCCCCGACGGATGGCCCCGCGGAGCGCGCAACTGCCACCAGGCGCCGCCCGCGATGGCGGCGATCAACACACCCATCAATCCGACCGCCATGCCGGTACGGCGTGAGCGACGTCGCGACGGCACACTCGCGACACCGCCATCCGCCGCTGCATCGGTCGCCACGATCCCGTGCGGCGTCGCATCGAACGCCCACGCCAACACCAACGCGATCGGAAAGCCGACCAGGATCACCAGCACGACGGCCTGTTCGATCCAGTCCGGCAGATGGAATACGGGAAAGACTTGCGTCGCGACCTGGATCAGCAGCCAGCCGATGACTGCGTACGCCGCCGCCACGCGATAGACGTGGCGACGCTTCAGTTCCAGCCAGAAACCCCTGCCGCCCATGTCGCCCCCGATGCGGGAACGCCCGTCCCTGCGCGCTTTCGAACACCATTCTGGCACGTGGCGCGCCAGGTTTCAGGTGCTTCGAGGACAGCCGCAAAAGCAAGGGCGGCACGAGGCCGCCCTTCCGGTTCAATGCCTGGCGGTAAAATCAGCCGAGCAAATCCTTGACGCTGTCGCGTTCCTCGTGGAGCTCCTTCGCGGTGGCGTCCATGCGTGCGCGCGAGAAATCATTGATCGCGAGGCCCTGCACGATGGCGTACTTGCCGCCCTTGCAGGTCACCGGATACCCGTAGATCACGCCGGGCGCGATGCCGTAGGAACCATCGGACGGGACACCCATTGATACCCAGTCACCCTCGGCGGTGCCGAGCGCCCACGAACGCATGTGGTCGATCGCAGCATTGGCGGCCGAGGCGGCTGAGGACGAACCACGCGCCTTGATCACCGCCGCGCCGCGCTGCTGCACGGTCGGGATGAATTCCTTCTCGTACCACGTCTGGTCGACCAGCGACAGCGCCGGCTTGCCCTTGACGGTCGCGTGATGGAGGTCGGGATACTGGGTCGAGGAATGGTTGCCCCAGATGATCATCTTCGCGACATCGGTATTGTGCGCACCAACCTTGGCGGCGAGCTGCGCCTTGGCGCGGTTGTGGTCGAGCCGCACCATCGCGGTGAAGCATTTCGGATCGAGGTCCGGCGCGTTGGCCTGCGCGATCAGCGCGTTGGTGTTGGCCGGATTGCCGACCACGAGCACCTTCACGTCGCGCTTGGCGTGGGCGTTCAGCGCCTTGCCCTGCGGACCGAAGATCGCGCCGTTGGCGGACAGCAGGTCCTTGCGCTCCATGCCGGGGCCGCGCGGACGCGCACCGACCAGCAGCGCGTAATCGACATCCTTGAACGCGACGTTGGCATCGTCGGTCGCGACCACGCCGGCCAGCAGCGGGAACGCGCAGTCGTCGAGTTCCATCACGACGCCGTTCAATGCAGGCAGCGCAGGCGTGATCTCCAGCAGGTGCAGGATCACCGGTTGGTCGGGACCGAGCATGTCGCCGGCGGCGATGCGGAACAACAGGGCGTAGCCAATCTGGCCGGCAGCGCCGGTGACTGCGACGCGAACGGGTGCTTTCATTCCAATCACTCCATCAATAACTGGCAGGTTGTTGAAAAAGTGCGATCCTGCACTTTTTCAACGCGTCGAGTCCGGTGCATGTCCGTACTCGGCTTCGTCAAATCAAGCACCTCTGTGCTTGATTTGCGACGGGCCATCCTTGGCCCGCACAAGCAGGGTGTTTCTCAACACCCTGCTTGTGGCAAGGCGAACCGGCGCGCATTGGCGCGACCGTCTCGATGAAAGCGGATCAGGCGTTCGCCGCGCGGGCACGTTCCGCGCGCGCGTCGCTCAATTCGGCGAAGAATTCCTGGATGCGCGCGAGGCCCTTCTGCAGCTGCGCCGGTGCGCAGGTGTAGGAAATGCGCAGGGAACGCGGCTCGCCGAAGGCCGAACCCGGCACGGTGGCGACGAACTTTTCTTCCAGCAGCACCTTGCAGAAATCGACATCGTTCTCGATCGGCTTGCCGTTGTGCGACTTGCCGAACGCGACGGAAATGTCGGGGAAGGCATAGAACGCGCCCTGCGGACGCGGGCATTTCACGCCGGGGATGGCGAGCAGCGCGTGCAGCACGTCGTCGCGGCGCTTCGAGAATTCCTCGCGCTTGGCGGCCGGAATGTCCTGCGGGCCGTTCAATGCGGCGACCGCCGCAGCGGTGATGATTTCCGGCAGGCAGGTGATGTGGTTGGAGTTCAGCGTCACCAGCGCCTTGACGCCCGCCTCGGGGCCCGCGACGAAACCGACGCGCCAGCCGGGCATGCCGTAGG
>JAFEDX010000194.1 GCA_018241365.1 Pseudomonadota bacterium | reverse complement strand
ATGCACGCGGCATTGCAAGGGCCCGCCATTCGGCGGGCCCTTCCGCTTGTGCGCGACGGAAGTTGCAGGCGCGCGGACTATGATGAACGTCGATCAAACTGATGTTGGCATGTCATGAAGCTGTATTCGATCGAGGGCAATACCCAGAAGCTGGACGGCGGTGCGATGTTCGGCAACGCGCCGAAGGCGATGTGGCAAAAGTGGATCGCGCCGGATGACGAGAACCGGATCCCGCTGGCCTGTCGCTGCCTGCTTGCGACCGATCTCGATGGCAGGAACGTGCTGTTCGAAACCGGTATCGGTGCGTTTTTCGAACCGAAATTGCGCGAGCGCTATGGCGTGGTGGAAGCACGTCACGTATTGCTGGAATCGCTGGCCAGGGTTGGCCTGAAACACGACGACATCGACGTGGTGGTGCTCTCGCATCTGCACTTCGACCACGTGGGCGGCTTGCTGGCGCCATGGGAAGAGCACGCACCGCTGCGGCTGTTGTTCTCGAAGGCGAAGTACGTGGTGGGTGCAGCACATTGGGAACGCGCCACGCATCCGCATCCACGTGATCGCGCCTCGTTCATTCCCGGTGTCGCGGAGTTGCTGGAAGCGAGCGGGCGATTGGAGAAGGTCGATGGCGGGTATTCGCATACCCTCGGCAAGGCGGTACGCTTTCATTACTCGCAGGGCCACACGCCGGGCCTGATGCTGGCGGAGATCGTCGGGCCGCACGGCAAGGATGGCGTGGTGTATTGCGCCGACCTGATCCCCGGCACGCCGTGGGTGCATCTGCCGGTGACGATGGGCTACGACCGCGCGCCGGAAATGCTGATCGACGAGAAGCGCGAATTCCTCGATGACAAGTTGCGCCGCGGTGTGCGCCTGTTCTTTACCCACGACCACCGGGTCGCCATGGCGGCGCCGCACCGGGACGAGCGCGGCCGCTACGGCACTATCGATGCGCAGGCGCAATTCGCCGGGACTTCGTTGTAAGCTCGCGGCGTGAGTCGCCTGACCGGATGGTTCGACAATGCGTCCCGCAACGCCGCCCTGTTGGGCGTGGCGTTGTGGCTGCTCGGCTTGTTGTTGCTGGGTTTCACGGAACACGCCGATCGCCTGCGCGCGATGGGCGAGGATGCGCTGGGCGGTTTCGTCCTGACCGGCGCTGCCGCGGTGCCGGGTCCGGCTGCCAACGGCAAGCTGGTATTGGCGGTCGGCGCGCCGGAAGTGAAAACGCCGGCCACGGATGCGCAGTTTGGCGTGTCGACCAACGCACTGGCGCTGGTACGCAAGGTCGAGATGTTCCAGTGGAACGAAACCCGCTATGGCGGCCAGCGCAGCTACGAGCAAAACTGGTTCGACCATCCGATCGACTCCTCCACGTTCAACAACCCGAACGGCCATGCCAATCCCGGTGCGTTCCCGATCAACACCGCACGCTTCGATTCGCCCGATGTGGCGGTAGCGGGTTTCAAGCTGGCGCCGGCGCTGGTGGACACGATCCCGGGTCTCGAACCCTTTGCGCCGAACCTGTCACACGTGCCGCCGAACATGGCGGCGACGTTCCAGGCGCACGAAGGTACGCTGGTGACCAGCGCGAATCCGGCGCGCCCGCAGATCGGCGACCTGCGCATCAGCTGGATGCAGATTGCGCCGGCACACCTCACGGTATTTGCGCGCGACGACGCCGGCACCCTGGCGCCGGCGCGCAATCCGGATGGCGACGCCATTGCGCAGGTGATGATCGGCCGGCATGGTCTGACCGACGTGCTGACCGACGCGCCACAGCCACCGCGGTTCAGGTGGGCGCGCCGCGTGCTGGCCGTGTTGCTGGCATGGGCCGGCGCGGCGTGGGTACTGCCGCGTGTGCGACGGCATGACCGCGTGTTGTCGCTGGCGATCGGGGTAGTGCCGTTGGCGATCCTCGCCGCTGCATACTGGTTCGGCGTACGTACCTTGGCCGGCACGATCCTCGCCGTAATTGCAATCGTTGCAGTGGCGGTTGCGGCGTGGCGTTGGCGGCACGGCCAGAAGGAGGCTTGAGCGTGCTGATCGCGGGATTTTATATTGCGCTGTTGACGCTGCTTGTGTTGTTGCTGGCCATGCGCGTGATGTGGTTGCGCAATACACGCCGCGTTGGCCTCGGCACGGGCGGCGATCCGGACCTCACCCGGGCGATCCGCGTGCATGCAAACGCGGTCGAATACGTGCCGCTGGCGCTGCTGATGCTGGTGGCGCTGGCTTTCGAACAGACCCGGAACACGTGGTTGCATGTGTTCGGCATCACGCTGGTGGTGGCGCGCGTGCTGCATGCATTCGGGTTGTCCGCGTATGCGGGGCGCTCGTTCGGACGCGTCCTCGGCGCCGGGTTGACGCTGTTGGTGATGCTGGCGATGGCGATCCTGTTGATCGTGCGCTTTGCGACACGCTAGCCGAACTCGGCTACGCGTGTTCGAGGAACCACAGCCCTGCGAACAGCTTCGGATCGATCGAATAACCCTTGCCTGTCATCGCCTGCAGCCAGGCGCCGGCCTCGCCGCGCGGCACTTCGTGCACGACGATGTCCTCGGTGGCATCGCCACCGCCGGAACCAACCTTGCGCAGGCCCAGCGCACGCACGAAGTGCATCATTTCGGTGCTCATGCCGGCCGATGACGGCCCCGAGTGCAGCGGCACCACGCGCGCACAGGTCCAGCCGGTTTCCTCTTCGAGCTCGCGGCGCGCGGCGGTGGCCACGCTGTCATCGTCGGCGTGACCCGCGTCGCCGATCAGCCCCGCCGGCATTTCGATGGTGAGGCTGCGGATGGGCACGCGGTATTGCTCGACGAACAGCACGCGGTCGTCGGGCGTCACTGCGACGATGATCACCGCGCCCTGCGGGTTGTTGCGTTCGACGAACTCCCAGCGCCCGCGTTGTTTCAGCGTCAGCCACTTTCCCGCATGCAGGATTCCGGTGGGCGCATCGGCGTCGACGGGGATCCGCGGGTCGCGATTCATGGCACCGATCCCGTTTGCAGCACCTGGTGCGCGCGGGTGCGGGTGAGCGGCCCGATCTTCAGGCGTTCGAACAGGGCATCCAGCGTGGCGTGATCAGGCGCCAGCCGTTTCAGGGCATCGGGGTCGTCGGGCACCGGCGCATCCAGCGCGATGCGGGCGAGGCGTTGCGACAGGCGTGCCTGTTCGGCATGTTCGCGCAATTTCGCCGCCAGCGACGTCGCGCCGCGCAGGCGCAGGAACGGCACCTCGTCGATGCGCGCAAGCAGGGATTCGAGGTTGCCGAAATGCGCCAGCAACGCTGCTGCGCCCTTGGCACCGATGCCCGGCACGCCGGGAATGTTGTCGGTGGCATCGCCGGTCAGCGCCAGGTAATCGACGACCTGATGCGCTTCGACGCCCAACCGCGCCGGCACCCCGGCCGCGCCCCAGCGCTGGCCGCGTGCGTAGTCCCACTGCTCGGTGCCGTCGGCCAGCAACTGGCCGAAATCCTTGTCGGCAGAAACGATCACCGCGGACAAGCCGTGTGCGCGCGAGGACTGCAACACGCTGCCGATCAGGTCGTCGGCTTCGTAGGTGGCGTCCGCCAGTACGCTGAATCCGCATGCAGCCGCGAGCTCGCGGCAGTATTCGAATTGCCGCTTCAGTTCCGGCGGCGCGGGTTCACGGTTGGCCTTGTAGGCGGGGTAGATCGCGTTGCGGAAGGAACTGGTCAGGGCGATGTCGAATGCGGTGACGGCGTGCGTGGCGCGCGTGTGCTCGACGAAGTCCAGCAGGAAGCGTGTGAAACCATGCACCGCGTTGACCGGATTGCCGTCGGTGTCGAAGAATGCGTCCGGCATCGAATGCCAGGCGCGGAACACGTACATGCTGGCATCGATCAGGTATACCGTTTTGACCGGCGTCCCGCTCGGCTTCGGCGGAACCGCGTTCATCCCTGCCACGCGCTCAACACGTCGTCGACCGCAGGGCGACTGCGCTCGGGCGGCTCGACGCCGCGGCTGCCGATGTGGATGTAGGCGATTGCGCGCTCATGGTCGGCCAGTCCCAACAGCCTGGCGGCGTCGTGGTCGTAGCATGACCAGCCGGTCAGCCATTGCGCGCCGAATCCGGCGGCTTGCGCAGAGAGCAGTAGATGGAAGGCAAGGCAACCCGCCGACAGCAGTTGTTCCTGCGCCGGAATCTTGGGGTGGTGCTCATCGATCCGTGCGATGACTGCCAATACCGTCGGCGAATGCGCGAAGCGCTCGCGATCCTTGGCCAGCTTGGCTTCGGGTACGCCAGGATCGATGCGCGCATGCAAAGCGGCCAGTGCCTCGCCGTAGCGCGTACCGGTATCGCCGGTGAATGCGATCAGCCGCCAGGGCGTGAGCTTGCCGTGATCGGGCACGCGGATCGCGGTGGCAACGATCTCGCGCAGTTGTTCGAGCGTCGGTCCGGGCGCTTGCAGTTGCGCGGCGGGCACCGAACGGCGGTTGCGAAGCAAATCCAGGGCGGGCTGGTCGGCGAGTTGTTGAGCTGGCATCGCGCGAGTTTACCAGCCGGGCAACACGGCTTTACGCTACGATGCCGGAATCATTCGGGAGACAGTCATGCCGATCACGCTTGCCGCCTTGCGCGAAACCGTCGACGGGGAACGCCGCGTTGCCGTGACGCCGGAGACGGCGAAGAAATACGCCACGCGCGGCATGCGGGTGCTGCTCGAACACGGCGCAGGCCAGCGCGCGGGCTTTCCCGATTCCGCGTATGCGGGCGTGGATTTCGCCGATGCCGCCAGCGTGGCCGGGCAAGCGGACGTGCTGTTGTGCGTGCAGCCACCGGCGGATGTTCGTGTCGCCGCGATGAAGCCGGGCGCGGCCCTGATCGGCTCGCTGCACCCGCACAACGCCACCGAACGGCTGGCGCAGTATGCGCAGCGCAAGCTGAGCGCGTTCTCGCTGGAACTGCTGCCGCGCACCACGCGAGCGCAGGCGATGGACGTACTGTCCTCGCAGGCGGCGGTCGCGGGTTATCGCGCGATGCTGATCGCGGCCGAGGCTGCGCCGAAATTCTTCCCGATGCTGACCACTGCCGCGGGCACGCTGCGGCCATCGAAGGTGCTGGTGATCGGCGCGGGCGTCGCGGGCCTGCAGGCAATCGCTACGGCGCGCCGACTGGGCGCGATGGTGGAAGGCTTCGATGTGCGCCCGGAAACCCGCGAACAGATCGAATCACTCGGCGCAAAGTTCCTCGACCTCGGCGTCAACGCCGCGGGGCAGGGCGGCTACGCGCGCGAGTTGACGGCGGACGAACGCGCGGCGCAGCAGGCCAAACTGGCCGAGCACGTCAAGACCGTCGATGTGATCGTCACCACCGCCGCGGTGCCCGGGCGGCCATCACCGAAGATCATCCCGCTGTCGATGGTGGACGGGATGAAGGCCGGTGCAGTGATCGTCGATCTCGCGGCCGAAGGCGGTGGCAATTGCGAGGCAACCCAACCGGGCGAAAGCATCGAGCGCAACGGCGTCACCATCATCGGGCCGTTGAACCTGCCGTCCGGCGCGCCATTGCACGCCTCGGAAATGTACGCGCGCAACCTTGCGCATTTCAGCGAGCTGGTGATTGCCGATGGCGCATGGAAGCCGGATTTCGAGGACGAATTGGTCGCCAAGACCTGCGTCGTGCGGGATGGCGAGGTCCGGTTCGGCAAGGCCTAGGGCATCTCGTCAGCGATGTCCGGGCGCGGCCCGCGGCGGATGCGCGGGCATGGGGTGTTCGTTCGCCCAGTGCATGCGCTGGGCAGGCGGCATCGCGCGCCAGCGTTCGCGCAGGGCCTTGCGCTCGGCAGGTGATAGGGCACGGAAGCGCTCGTAGGCGGCACGTACCTTGGCGCGCTGCTCGGGCGTGAGGTCACGAAAAGCGCGCGCGTTTTCGCGCAACTGCTGGCGTTCTTGCGGGGTCATGTTGGCCCAGCGCGTGAGGCGTTCGCGGATTTGCTGCTGGCGTTGCGGGGGCAGGTCGGCCCAGTGGCCGGCGTGCTCGGCCAGCCGATGCTGCCGCGCCGGAGGCATCTGACCCCACTGCTCCTGCAGCGGCGCGAGCATGTGCTGCTGATCGGCCGTCAGGCTGGACCAAGCCAGGGGCGGCTGCTTCGGCGTGTTCGCAGGCCGTGTCGTTCCAGATGCTGATTGCGCCGGGATGGCCGGATTCGTTTGCGCACGCACACGCGGCGCAGTGAACAGGCAGGCGATTGCCATAAGCATGCAGAACGGGATCGCGATTCGCGCCATCACTGGGCGTTCCTGGGCGTCGCGGCATTCGCGGGTTGCGTTGCCAGCCAGCGGTAGAAATCGAGGTCCTGCACCATGTCCATCTGGTTGCTGGCGATCACGGGAATGTCCTCGGTAGCCTCGGAGGACAGCATGGCGGTGGGAATCGATGTGGTGGCGCCCGTGCCGGGTGCAATGTGCGTCATGGGCCGCATCAGCACGACTCCGATCAGCAGTGCACAACACGCGACCGCTCCGCCCGCCAGCGGCGCCCACAAGCGTGCCGCGGAATGCGCCGCGCGCGCCTGCAAGGCCTTGCGGCGGGCGAGGCCCAGACGCAGGACATGATACGAATCGGCGTTTTCACAGGCGCTCCGGAACAGGGCCCGTGCTCGCGATTTGACTTGATCCTCGTCCGCCAAGTCGTTGATTGTGTTTTCATCGAGCGTCTTCATCGCCAATCCTCCAACCGTGTCCGCAAGGCATCCATGGCCCGCGATAGATGCGTCTTGACGCTGCCTTCCGAACAGCCCATGGCCTTGGCCGTGTCGGCCACGTCCAGGCCTTCCAGGACCCGCAGCAGGAAGGCCTGCTGCTGGCGGCGCGGCAACGCACGGATGGCCTTGGACATCGCCGCGTGTGCCTGCCGTGAGGCCAGTGCACGCGCCGGGTCTGGCCCCAGGTCTGGCGCTTCCCACGCCGGCAGCTCCTCGTCATCGTCCGTGACCATGCGCCCGGACCAGACCAGTATCCGGTTGCGGACGTTGCGGCGGCGCTGCAGGTCGGTGATGCGGCGGCGCAGGATGCCCCAGAACAGCGGCGGCCATTCTTCGGCCGGCTTGCCTGAGTAGTGGCGCACCAGCCGGATCATCGCGTCCTGCACCGCATCCAGCGCTTCGTCCGGATCGTGCAGGGCGATTTCGGCGATCCGCCACGCGCGCCGCTCGATCGATGCCAGGAAGGCCTCGATGGTCGCCGCGACCGGCCGCGACGCAGCCACCGACGTCTGTGCCGGCAAGACATCTAGGGCCACCGCCGCGTTCATGGCAATCCCGTTCGCGGAGACTGCTTCTGCATCCGTGTTCTCGCGCATCCGTACCTGCCTCGATAACGCACGACCCGGAAAGCGGGTTGACGGCCCGCATGGGGGACGGACGAGCCGCTATGATGGCGGGCGTCCGCAGGAGGGAAACATGATCACCGGCTTCCTTGCACTCTACATCTTCATGTTGGCGGCGTTTACCGGCTACGAGATCATCAGTCGGGTGCCAGTCATCTTGCACACGCCGTTGATGTCGGGTTCGAACTTCGTGCACGGCATCGTGCTGGTGGGTGCGATGGTCGCGCTGGGGCATGCCGAGGGCGGCATCGAAATCACTATCGGCGTGATCGCGGTGTTGCTGTCCGCCGGCAACGTCGCGGGCGGTTACGTGGTCACCGAGCGGATGCTCGAGATGTTCAAGGCCTCGAAGCCGGAAAAGAAAGGGTAGGAGCGAGCGTGCTCGCGACAACGGCCTTTTCAGTCTCGTGGGGTGGCGGTAATCGCCTGCACGCAGGCTCCTACACGTTCATGGGGATATTTGCATGACCTTGCCATCCTGGATGTCGAGCTTCGTCGAAGCGATCTATTTCATTGCCGCGGTCCTGTTCATCTGGGGCCTGAAGCGCATGAGCTCGCCGCGCACCGCGCGCAACGGCATCGTGTGGGCGGGCGTGGGCATGGCGGCCGCGATCATCGCGACGTTCTTCGTGCCGGGCATGCACAACCTCGACTGGATGATCGGTGCGATCGTGGTGGGCGTCGGGCTGTCGTGGTGGGTGGGCCGGCGCGTGCCGATGACCGCGATGCCGCAGATGGTCGCGTTGTTCAACGGCATGGGCGGCGGCGCCGCGGCCGCGATCGGTGCGGTTGAACTGGTCAAGTTCAACGCCGCGCTGATGCTGGTCCCGAACACCTACCCGATCCAGCCGGAAGCGTGGGCGCAGAAAGCCGCGTCGCTGCCGGCGCTGACCCCGGTCGAACTGGTGCTGGCCTACGTCGGCGCGCTGATCGGCGCGGTATCGTTCACGGGTTCGCTGATCGCGTTCGCGAAACTGCAGGGCTGGATGGACCGCCGCTTCGTGTTCCCGCTGCAGCGCTGGGTGAACCTCGCGATCTTCGTTGCCGCGGTGGTGTGCGGCATCGTTGCGCTGCTGGCGGGCATCGACGGGCACGCGTTCGCGTGGGGATGGCTGGTTGCCTTCTTCGCGCTGGCATTGCTGTTCGGCATCGCGATGACGCTGCCGATCGGCGGCGCCGACATGCCGGTCGTGATCTCGATGTACAACGCCTTCACCGGCCTTGCCGTGGCGTTCGAGGGCTTCGTGCTGCAGAACGAAGCCATGATCATCGCCGGCATGGTGGTGGGTGCGGCCGGCACGCTGCTGACGCAGTTGATGGCCAAGGCCATGAACCGCTCGCTGGGCAACGTGCTGTTCAGCAACTTCGGCAGTGGTGGCGGAGCCGCGCAGCAGGAAATCGCGGGCGCTCTGAAACCCATCGATGCCAACGACGCCGCGGTGATGATGGCTTACGCCGAACGCGTGGCGATCGTGCCGGGTTACGGCATGGCCGTGGCGCAGGCGCAGCACAAGATCTGGGAGTTCGCGAAACTCCTGATCGCGCGGGGCGTGAAGGTGAAGTTCGCGATCCATCCGGTCGCTGGCCGCATGCCCGGCCACATGAACGTGCTGCTGGCCGAGGCCGGCGTGCCGTACGACCTGATCGAGGACATGGACGACATCAACCCCGAGTTCCCGAACATCGACGTCGCGCTGGTGATCGGCGCCAACGACGTGGTGAATCCGGTCGCGCGAACCGACAAGAATTCGCCGATTTACGGCATGCCCATCCTCGACGTCGCCAAGGCGAAGAACGTCATCGTGATCAAGCGCGGCCGCGGCAAGGGTTTTGCCGGCATCGAGAACGCCCTGTTCTATGCCGACAACACCCGCATGTTGTACGGCGACGGGCAGGCCGCGGCGGGCGAACTGGTGGCGGGGTTGAAGTCCCTCGACGGTTGATCGCGCTGCGCGGTACAGTCAAGAGCCTTTGACGCGGATCCACGCGGATCCACGCGGATCAAAGCGGACTCGACTGTTTGATCCGCGCCGGTCCGCGCAAATCCGCATCAAGTGGTTTGGCGTGTCAGTGCCGCGTGCGCGGATGCGCCAACCAGGCGCCGAATGACGCGGCGATGGCCGCGGCGGCGGCGAAAACCAGCACGTCCAGCGCGTCCAGGCCGAGCATCGCAACCTGCAAGGTCAATCCGGCGCCGCCGATGCGGAACGCTTGCCCGAACGGGAACCCGGTGACCGCGGCGATGCGCGCGACGGCGACCAGGCACGTTGCGTAGAAGCCTGCCACCAGCACCGCAAACACCGCGACCACGGCGGGCCAGCGCACGTGCAGGCAGCCACAGGTCTTCAGCACCAGCGTCAAGGGCAAGGCCAGCACCAGGATCAACCAGCATGGCCGGGTACCGAGCACCAGCGCGGCGAACGCGGCGACCGCACCGGTCGCGAGCGTGCACATCAGCCATCCGAACGCCGAGGTCAGCGTCGCGAGGAGACGTGCAACATGCGGGCGGGAGGCGTGCGTGGGCGCAACGGTGGGTGACTGGTCTGCGGAATCCTTCACGCGAAATCCGGTGGCGAAACGGAACTGGATGATAAAGCAGGATGCCTGCGGCGGTTGTGTGATCTGCACCACGACCGCGGAGGCGGCAAGTGTCCGCTCAACGGCTGGAGGTTGGCGGTCGCGTTCCGTCCGTGGGTTGTCTCCCCGCGACGGAAGGTGCATTGTCCTCACTCAGCCGCATCCGCTTCATCAGCGTGTCGTAGCGCGGTTCGCCCCGGAGGGACGGAAACCAAAGCCCGAGGAAAGCCATGCCGATGTCGTGTTGTGCGTAAGCGCGCTCCAGCATGTCGAGTGCAAGGCCGCGGTTCCCGAGCGCGGCGTGGATCATCGCAAGCGTGGTCCCAGGCACGTAGCTCGTACGGTCGCGCGTTTCAAGTTCACCGAGAATGCGCAAGGCATCGCCGCGCCGCCCGGACCGCACATAGGCCACCGCCAGCCGCGACAAGGTCTGGCTGTTGCGGGCGGAGAGTTCCGATGCACGCTCGAGCTCCCGTATGCCGGTGGCGTGGTCACCATGCGCGAAAGCCGTCTCGCCGTGAAACAACAAGGCCAGCCAGAAGTCCGGTTCAAGCTTCAGCACTTCGTCCAGCCGCAGCCGCGCTTCAGCGGCATAACCCGCGTCGTCGACGAACCTGGCCGCCATGGCGTTGATCCCGGGCGCCATCGGGTCGAGCGCCGCGGCCGCGCGCGCGTACCTGATCGCTTCGCGGTGACGTCCGAGGTTGTCGAGCAGATGCGCCATGGCGGAATTGGCGTCCGGAAGGTTGGGATCCAGCGCGAGCGCATGGCGCAGGGAAGCCTCCGCGGCTGGCCAGTCCCAGTCGTACCAGAACTGGTTGAACCCCTTGGCGACATACGCGCGCGCCGATTGCGGATCGACCGCGAGCGCATGCTCGACCGCGACATACGAAAGAGGGATCTCCACGCGCGGGTCGTGGTCGGCAATGATCACCTGTGCCCTGCGGATCATGGCGATGCCGGCCCACGCGTCCGCGCAGGCGGGATCGCGTCGCGTCGCTTCGCCGTAGGCGGCCAGTGCTTGCACCAGACGCCGAGGATCGGGGCGGTTGTACAGATAGCGGCCGCGCAGGTCCGCACGATAAGCCTGGACATCCTCGCCATCACATGGGCTGCGGTGGCCTTGGGCTGCATACTTGAGTGACAGCGCCGCCGAAACCGCTTCGGCCAGCGCGTCCTGCGCCACGAACACCCGGTCGGGCGTCGCGTCGAAGGTGCCGGCCCACAGCGTACGCCCGCCAGGCAACGACAGCAGGCGCGCGTTGATGCGAATCGACCCGGCGCGGCGTTGGGTCGAACCATCGACCACGAGGTTGGCGCCGAGCGTCGCACCGTCGCGCACGGGATCGATGGGCTTGCCGGCATAAACCTGGACCGAGCCCAAAGACAGGACCCGCAGCGTCGTGACATGGCTCAGCCTGGCAATCAGTGTGTCCGCCATGCCCAGTCCGAGCATCGGGTCGGTGTCGGCCGTGGCGAGCGCATCGATCGAGCGGAACGGCAAGATTGCCAGCGTGGGCTCGCGGTTCGCTTCGGACGCCTGCTGCGCCGTTCCCGGTCCGTGCAATTTCAGCGCGGTGAGCACGATCACCCCGACGACGAGCGCGAGGGCGGCGAGCACGCCCCAGCGGAAGCCGCGTCCGAAAACACGCGTGCCATCGTTTGGCAAAGGGATATCATGCGGTGACCGTGTCGGCGCCAGATCCACGGTTGGCTGCATGCCGGCGTCTTCTTCCAGCGCAGCCACGAATCGATAGCCGCGCCCCGGCACGGTCACGATGAAACGGTGGTCGCCCGCACCCGCGCCCAAAGCGTGGCGAAGCGCCGAGATCGCCTGGGTCAGGTTGTTGTCTTCGACGACGCGCCGTGGCCACACCGCCGCCAGAAGTTCGTCCTTGCCCACGATGCGGTCGCGGTGTTCGAGCAGGTGCAGGAGCACGTCGAACGCCTTGGCCGTCAGGGGGATCGGCTGCCCGTCGGGCGCGTGCAAGTCGCGGCTTGTGGCATCGATCCGATAGCCGGCAAAGCGATACGCGGCGCCCCGTGCACTCATCCGTGCCCCGATTCAGAAAGTCTCAGCTTTCTTCAGCGGATTTTGCAGGATTATAGAGCCATCCGTGATCACTCTGGCACCGCGAGCGGCATCCCGCCGCCGCATTTCTGGAGTCGTCCGAAGCAGGCCGTTGCCCGCCCGCGTCGGTCCCTCTCCGACCATCAGGAGGGTGCCATGAAGTACGTCAAGATGATCGCTGCGTGTGCGCTGGTGTTTTGCATGCAATCGGCGATGGCTGCGCCGCTTTCCGTCAGAACGGTCATGCGCGGGCTCGACAATCCCCGCGGCCTTGCGCTCAGCCCCTGGGGCGCGCTGTACGTGGCCGAGGCGGGCAGTGGCGGTGCAGGCCCTTGCGTGACGATGCGCGGCCAGCCGCGCTGCTATGGACCGAGCGGCGCAGTGACCCGCCTGTGGTTCGGCCGCCAGGAACGCGTGCTGGAAGGCCTGCCGTCTTATTCGGATCCCGCATTCGCCGAGGTGACGGGTCCGCACGACATCGGGTTCGACTGGTTCGGCAATGCCTTCGTGGTCATCGGGTGGGGCGACGATCCGGCATTGCGCAGCCAGTTCGGCCCGCCCGGGGCGGAGTTCGGCACCCTCGTCAAGATCCAGCCCTTCTACAAGTGGCACAGTTGGCAGGTCGTGGCCGATCTCGCCGCGCACGAAGCAGCCGAAAATCCCACCGGCGGGGAACTCAACAGCAATCCGTATGGCCTGCTCGTCCTCTCGCCGGGCCAAAGTTACATCGCCGATGCGGGCGCCAATGTGCTGCTCGAGGCGCGTTGGAACGGCAGCGTCAAGACGGTGGCGAAATTCAGGGCGCGCGGAATGGGCGATTCGACCGATGCAGTCCCGACAGCGGTGGTGCAAGGCCCCGATCGCGCCTTCTACGTCAGCGAACTGACGGGCGCACCTTTCGCCGATGGGTCGGCGCGCATCTATCGCGTGAAGCCGGGTTCTGCGCCGACGGTCTACGCCGAAGGATTCAAGACCATCATCGATTTCGATTTCGCGCGCGACGGTACCCTGTACGTGCTGCAACACGCCACCGGCCCCGTGTTCTTCGGCGGGCCGGGCGAGGTCATTCATGTCGCGAAGGACGGAAGCCGCAGCGTGGTCATCGATGGGCTCGACCGCCCGACCTCGCTGGTGGTGGCGCCGGGTGGCGTACTCTACGTGACGAACCATGGCGTTTCGACGGGGGGTGGAGAAGTGCTGCGGGTCGTGCCTTGAGCATCGGTGCCTGATCCCGTCAAGCTGCGCCGTCGGGCACGGCGGCGCAGCATCTCCGGCGCAACCACAGCGGCCGTCGGCCGGACATTCCAACCGGTGCTGCCTGCGCGTGGCGTACTTGTCGACGCGGGTCCTGACCTCCATCAATGAGGCAGGGAATGGCGACTTGCTATCCTGTCGGGTGCGCATGGACACGCGTGCGCAGCCGCCATCACCGCGAAGAAGCCATGCCAGGATTCAGTGCCAGCAGCGAACCTTTCACCCTGCAACGCGATTGCCATGCGGTGCATGTTCCGTATGGTGACGTCGTCAACCTGCCCGCCGGGCAGACCGGCTACATCACGCAGTCGATGGGCGGCAGCTTCACGGTGTACGTGGAAGGCAGCCTGTTCCGGGTCGATGGCAAGGATGCCGATGCACTCGGCAAGCCGCCGCCGGAACCACTGTCGGTTCCCGAGAACGCCAACGACGAGGACGTCGAGCAAGTGGTGTGGGAACAGTTGCGCACCGTGTTCGATCCGGAAATCCCGATCAACGTCGTGGATCTGGGCTTGGTTTACGACCTCAGCATGGAGCACCTCGACGACGGCAACCGCAAGGTTTACGTCAAGCTCACGCTGACAGCGCCTGGTTGCGGGATGGGCGACATCATGGTCGAGGACGCGCGCACCAAGCTGGAGATGATCCCGACCGTCACCGAAACCCAGATCGACCTGGTGTTCGACCCGCCGTGGAACCAGACGATGATGTCGGACGAGGCCAAACTGCAGACGGGCATGCTGTAGCCCTCTTGTGGCGTATTGACCGCGCGGGCGGCGCTTGCAATGCTTGTGGCGGGCGAGGGTATCCGTGATGCGTCCGCGCAAGTACACGGTGTTTTTCACATTGTGCGTGCTGTGCCTCGCGTTCGACGCGTGGGTGTACGGCGCGCTCGCACGCGAGCCGGTTGTCGGGCCGGCGCTGGTGACGTCCGCACGGGCCAGCGCGCCACTGCTGCACTCCTACATCGTGGTCGGGGCTCCGATCACGGGATACCTGGGCGCGTCGACGGGGCAGGCCATCGCGGATGCCGCCTATGCCGACGCGTATCCCGCGATCACGGCGTTGCCGGCCGCAGCGGCGGGTCTGCTGTTCAGCCAATCGCACGGTCCCTTGCGCGGGATTCTGGTCGTGCTGTATTGGGCAGTGCCGGTGTTGCTGGCGTTGGGACTGCTCGCGTGGCTCCTGCGCAGCCGGCAGGCCAACCTGATGGGCCGCAACCGGTCCTGAACTGCGCCTGCCCCGTGGCGTGCGTCAGCGGGATTCCTCGAACCGGTTGGCGGCGCGATTCTTGCGCACGCGCGCCGGATCCCAGACACGGCCGTTCATTGCGATCCACACGCCGTCGCCCAGCGTCTGCACCGCGCCCACCGCACATCCTATGTTGAACACGGCATCCGATCCTTGGAAACGCGCGGGATTCAACGCGCCGGTCAGCACGATGGTCTTGTCTTCGATTCCTGCCAGCGCGCGCGCGGTATCCACCATGGTGTCGGTGCCGTGGGTAATCAGGATGTGCCGATGCGGTTGTCCCGACACGACCGACCGGATTTCCGCACGGTCGGCGTCGGTCATCTCGAGGCTGTCCTTGCGCAGCACCGGCACCACGTCGAATTCGAACGCAACGCCCAACTGGGCCAGGATTTCGCCAATCTGTGGCGCACCCACCTGATAATCGGACTTGGCGTCGAAGTACACCTTGTCGATGGTGCCGCCGGTGGTAACCACGGTCAGGTGCTGCATCGCGAGGGATCCTTGCGGGCTTTGCGGAACCCGCATTATCGCAGCGTGTCCAAAGCTCGTCAGCGGGATGCAGGATGGCGCCTGCGGAAGCATGCGCGAGCCCGCCGACCATGGCATAATCCCCCGTCTTTTGGGCAGACGTGCCGCGTTGCGGCAGCCCCCACAATCGAGAGTCCCACATGCTTGCCACGTTTTTTGCCGCCGCCGCGGCGCCCGCCGCGCGGGCGGCCGAGCCGAACCCGATGTATTCGTTCGGGTTCATCATCATTCTGTTCGTGGTGTTCTATTTCCTGCTGATCCGTCCGCAGCAGAAGCGTGCCAAGGAACAGCGCAAGATGATTTCCGAACTCGCCAAGGGCGACGAAGTCATTGCCGCCGGCATTCTCGGCCGGGTCGAGGAGATCGGCGAGCATTTCCTGACCCTGGAAGTCGCCGACAACGTGCAGATCCGGGTGCAGAAGGGCACCGTGTCCAACGTGCTGCCCAAGGGCACCCTCAAATCTTCCTGAGCGCGCCGCCCGGCGTGCCTCGTTACGCGCACATCTCTCTTTCTGACCCATGAGCGACTTTCCCCGCTGGAAATACTGGCTGGTCGGCATCGTGATGGTGCTCGGCTTGCTGTATGCCTCGCCCAACGCGTTCCGGCCACAGCCCGCCGTGCAGATCGTGGCCAACCGCGAGGCCAAGGTCGATGCAACGCTGCAAAAGCAGGTCGCGGCCGACCTCGACAAGGCCAGGATTCCCTATCAGGACATCTCCATCGAGAAGGACCGCATGCTGGTGCGCTTCGCCAATACCGAAGTGCAGTTGCAGGGCTCCGACACGCTGCGCGTGGCACTGGGTGACGATTACACGGTCGCGCTGAACCTCGCGACCACGGTGCCGCAGTGGCTGCAATCGATCGGCGCGCGGGCGATGCCGCTGGGCCTCGATCTGCAGGGCGGGGTGCACTTCCTGATGGCGGTGGACCAGGATGCGGTCCTGCAGAAGCAGCAGCAGCGCTACCTCGACGACATCCGTTCGATCCTGCGGCAAAAGCAGATTCCGTACGACGTGGTGTCGCTGAGCGGCGATGGCGTGCAGGCGGTGTTCAAGACTTCCGCGGACCGCGACAAGGGCCTGGATGCGGTATCCACCGACAATACCGACCTCAACATCACCACCGACCGCACGCCGGGTGGCGGCTATGCGCTGCATGCCGCGATCAAGCCGGACGTGCTCGACAAGCTGGCACAGACCACCATTACCCAGAACGTCACGACGTTGCGCAACCGCGTCAACGCGCTGGGCGTGTCCGAACCCCTGATCCAGCAGCAGGGCCAGACGCGCATCGTGGTCGAACTGCCGGGCGTGCAGGACACCGCGGAAGCCAAGCGCGTGCTCGGCGCCACCGCGACGCTGGAGTACCACGCCGACGATCCGAACGTGGATCCGCAGGAAGCCGCGCGTACCGGCAACGTGCCGCCGGACGACCGCCTGTACTACGACAAGAACGGCCAGCCTGTGGTGCTGAAAAAGCGCGTGATCGTGAGCGGCGACGAACTGGTGGATGCCTCGCAGGGCTACGACCAGCAGACCGGCTTGCCGGACGTCAATGTCACGCTCAATTCCACCGGCGCGCGCAAGATGCTGGACTTCACGACCCAGAACGTCGGCAAGCGCATGGGCGTGGTCTACATCGAACGCACCCCGGTGGTGAAGATCGTCGACGGCAAGGAAGTCCACAGCTCCAAGACCACCGAAACCGTGCTCAACAACGCCGTGATCCAGGGCGTGTTCGGCAAGAAGTTCCAGACCACCGGCCTGACCCAGCAGGAAGCGCAGACGCTGTCTCTGATGCTGCGTTCGGGTTCGCTGGCGGCGCCGATGGACATCGTGCAGCAAAGCGTGATCGGACCGAGCCTTGGCCAGGACAACATCCGCAAGGGCGAACGCGCGGTGATCCTGGGCCTGGTGCTGGTGCTGATCGCGGCGGCGGTTTACTACCGCCTGTTCGGACTGGTTGCCGACATCGCCCTGGTGTTCAACCTGCTGATCCTGGTCGCGATCATGTCGGCGATCGGGGTAACACTGACCATGCCGGGCATCGCCGGTATCGTGCTGACGCTGGGCATGTCGATCGACGCCAACGTGCTGATCTGCGAGCGCATCCGCGAGGAGCTGCGCAACGGGTCGACACCGCTGGCTTCGATCCGTGCCGGTTACGAGAAGGCCTGGCACGTGATCCTCGACGCCAACGTCACCCATCTGCTGGCGGCGTTGGGCCTGATCACGGTCGGTTCCGGTGCGATCAAGGGCTTCGGCGTCACGCTGTTCATCGGTATTTCGACCTCGCTGTTCACCTCGGTGACCATGACCCACGCGATCACCGCGCTGATCCACGGCCGCCGCAAGAAACTCAAGACGTTGTGGGTTTGACACTGCCGCTCCGGTAGCGAACCTCCATCGAGACACGACGAGCATCCATGGAAATCTTCCACCACGACCTGAATATCGACTTCCTCGGCATGCGCAAGGTCAGCATCGTCATTTCGGCGATCCTGCTGATCGTGTCGGTGTGGGCCATCACCGTGAAGGGATTGAACTACGGGCTCGACTTCACCGGCGGCATCCTGCTCGACGTGACTTACGAACAGCCGATCGATGTCGGTGACGTCCGTGGCGCGCTGGAAAAGGCCGGATTCGAGCATGCCGTGGTGCAGAGCATGGGCGGCACCCGCGACATCACGATTCGTCTGCAGCCGCCGAAAGAACAGCCCGGGCAGGCCGGGCAAAAACAAAGCCCCGACCAGGTGGCCGGTGACGTCGCCAAACGCGTGATCGCGGCGCTGGAAGCGGGGCATCCCGGCGTGAAGCTGGCGCATCCGCCGGATTTCGTCGGCCCCGAGGTTGGGCAGGAGCTGAAGACCAGCGGCATCTACGCGGTGATCGTGGTGATCATCGGCATCATGCTGTACCTTGGCATGCGTTTCGAGAAGCGCTTCGCGGTAGCCGCGGTGGCCAGCGAAATCCACGACACCGTGATCACCGTCGGCATCATCGCACTGGTGCAGCGGGAATTCGACATGACCGTGCTGGCGTCGATCCTCGCGGTGGTCGGCTATTCGATCAACGACAAGGTGGTGGTGTTCGACCGCGTGCGCGAACTGTTCCGCCTGACCCGCAAGGCCGAGACACCGCAGATCCTCAATCGCGCGATCAACAACACCCTGTCGCGCACCATCATCACTTCGGTATTCACCGCGATCACCATGGCCTCGCTGTACCTGTTCGGCGGCCCCGCCGTGCATGGTTTCGCGATCACCATGCTGATCGGCATCCTGGTGGGCACGCTGTCGTCGATCTTCTTCGCCAGCCCGATCCTGTTGTGGCTGGGCGTGTCGAAGAAGGACCTGATGCCGGTGACGAAGGAGAACCCGGAGCTCGCGCGCCGGCCGTAGGAGCGGCGGCAGCCGCGATCCGTCGGGCCTGCGTCCCTCCTGCAGGGACCACGCGCATGCGGATACGCACGGCCCCGTCAGCGCAGGGACAGGAAGTCCGGGCTGACGACCATCCGAACCGAGTCCAGCCGCGGGCGGGCCTTGGCCAGCGCCGCAAGCACCTTTTGACGAACCTGCTCGGTTTGCGCGATTTCCGCAGCGGACACCGACGTGTTTACCACGGCTAGTGCGTGCAGCCGTTGCACGCGTGCATCGAGTGCATCGCGGGCACGGGTACACGCGGCACCGACCGCGTCGCGGACTCGTTCGCCGGCGAGCGCATCCGCCCTCTCCAGCATCGGTGGCACCAGCTGCGCGAGGTAACGGCGATAGCGCGAGATATCGAGCGGACGTTCGCGGGCACGGGCCAGCGCCTGCACCGACGGTGTGTATTCACGCGACGCCAGGCGCGAATCGACCCTGACCTCGACCGGTGTTGGTGGCAGGAAGCGTGCCGTGTCGAGCGTGACGTCGGCGACGCATTCGACCAGGTACAGGGCTTCCAGCAACACACTGCGGGATGGCAGCGACGGATCGACCAGGAAGGATGCGTTGCCGTGTTCGCCCGCGAGCAGCAGGTCGAAGGCGCCCGCGACCAGCGGGTGATCCATGCGCAGCAATTCGAGTTCCTCGCGTGCCAGCGCGAGCGCGCGGTCGAAGGTGGCGCGGCGTGGACCGTCTGCGAAGCCGGGCAGGGCATCGGTGGACAGGAACTCCGGGTCCAGCAACAGGCTGCCGTCGCCGGGCTCGTCGATGTGCACGCCGAACGGCTCGAAGCAGGCCTGCACCAATGCGCGATCCTGCTCGTCGCGATCGGCCGCCTGCAGCGCCCCGAGCAGGGCGCGGCCGCCGGCGTGTCGCGCGGCGAGTTCCAGCAACTGGTCGCGGCCCTCGCGTATCGCCTGCGACAGTTGCGCGTGCGCGTTGGCCGTGGCGACGATGAGGCTGTCGAGTTCGGGGTCGTCGGATTCGCCGTCCGCGGCGTGGGATCTTGCAACCCGCACGACGTCGGCACCAAAGCGCCTCAGCAGTTCGCGCCCATCCGCCGGGCACTCGCGCAGGACGCGGGTGCCGTCCGCGTGCCAGCGCGCCAGCGCCTCTTGCGGCGTGCCGGGCGCCACGGGAACGTGCAGCACCACGAGGTGGGCCTGGCCAATGCGCTCCAGCCTGCCGATGCGTTGCTCGACCAGGTCGGGGTCGAGCGGCAGGTCCCACATCACCAGCCGGTGTGCGAACTGGAAATTGCGGCCCTCGGATCCGATCTCGGAGCACAGCAGCACGCGCGCGCCACCGGTTTGTGCGAACCAGGCGGCTGCGCGATCGCGCTGCAGCAGTGACATGCCCTCGTGGAAACAGGCGACACCCGCGCCGCTGCGCGTGCGCAATGCGGCATCGATGGCATCGACCTTGGCGCGCGTGCCCGCGATCAGCAGGAACTTGTCATCGCGATGCATGTCCAGCAATTGCGCCAGCCAGGCGATACGCGGATCGCGCGAATAGTCGAGCGTACGCTGTGCGGGATTGCCGGCGCGCATGTCGTCGTCGAATTCGGCAAGCAGTTCCTGGCGCACCAGCGGATCGCCGGCCTCCAACCCGTCGTCGAGCGCGAGCTGCCGTCCAGGGAAACCGCCAACCGCGTCGCGCCGGTTGCGGAACATGACCCGCCCGGTGCCATGGCGGTCGATCAGCGCGGACAACAGCGCGTCGGCGGTGCGCGGGTAGTCGTCGAGCAGCGCGAGCAACGCAGGATCGTGTGCAAAGCGTTGGTGCAACGACGCACGTTCCTCGCCGGACAATGGCTCGCCTGCACCGATGCGCCCGGCGAGTGGCGACAGCTTGGCGTAATCATCTGCTTCGGCGAGATAGCGGTCCAAGTCGTCGAAGCGCGCCGGGTCCAGCAGGTGCAAGCGCGCGAAATGCGCGCGGCGCCCGAGTTGCTCCGGCGTGGCGGTGAGCAGCACGACGCTCGGCGTGTTCGCGGCCAATGCCTCGACGGTGCGGTATTCCGGGCTCGCGGCGTCCGGCGTCCACTCCAGATGGTGCGCCTCGTCCACCGCCAGCATGTCCCAGCCGGCCGCCAGCGCCTGCTTGCGTCGGGCGGGCTCGCGGACCAGCCACGCCAGCGAGGCGAGCACGAGTTGTTCGTCCTCGAATGGGTTGCGCGCGGGATCGGTTGCGGCGAAGGCATTGCAGCGTTCTTCGTCAAGGATGGCGAAGGCCAGCTGGAAACGCCGGCGCATTTCGACGAACCACTGCACCAGCAGCGTGTCCGGCAACAGGATCAGGACGCGTGCGGCACGTCCCGTGGCCAGCATGCGTGCGATCAGCATGCCTGCCTCGATGGTCTTGCCCAGGCCGGCTTCGTCGGTCAGCAGCACGCGCGGGTGCTCACGTTCCATGCTCGCGGCCACGACGCCCAGTTGATGCGGAAGCAGGTCGATGCGCGCCGACAGGATGCCCCATGCGTCGGAACGGCGCGCGGCGGCCCGCGTCAGCAGGGCCTGCTTGCGCAACTCGTAGTGGTGGGGTTTGTCGATGCGCGCGGAAATCAACCGGGCGTCCGCTTGCGACAGCGATTGCTCGTCGTCCAGTTGGCCTTCGGCCAGCTCGCGTTTCTCGCCGGAGTACACCAGCAGGCCGTCGCGCAGGTCTATGCGCTCGACCACGAAGGATATCCCACGGCCGGCGATGCGCTGGCCGACGCGGAAAGTCGCGCGCCCGAGCGGGGCGCCGTGGGCCGAGTAGTTGCGCACCACGCCGGATTTCGCGAACAGCACCTGCAGCGCGCGGTCGTCGACGCGCAAGACCGTGCCCAGGCCGAGTTCGGGCTCGGCTTCGGAAACCCAGCGCTGGCCGGGGATGAATTCCATCGATGCGTCGCAGGCGTGAAAGCTGCGTATTATCGCGCGTAGCGAGGCGCGTTGCCGAGCCGTGGAATGAAATATCTCGTTCGAAGTGGTTGTTGCGGCATTCAGACCGCGGAGCTGTCACCGCGGATGGTGGCACTGATGGCGGCTCTCGTGTCGATGGACGGAGTGGACCGTTCTGGTGGCCGAATACGCCGGGCGATCAGGAATGATCGCATGCGGTCACGCTTCCGCCCACAGCCGCAAAAGGTTGTGGTATACGCCGGTGAGTTGCTTTATGGCGGCGTTGTCGGCAGCACTGGCGGTCAGCTGGCGGATCGAGGCATCGAGTTGCAACAAGGTGCGGCGTTTTGCCTCATCGCGAACAAGGCTCTGGATCCAGAAGAACGACGCCACGCGTGCACCGCGCGTCACGGGTTCCACGCGGTGCAGGCTGCCGGCGGGGTACACCACGGCGTCACCGGCTGGCAGTTTCACCTCGTGCTCGCCCCAGGTGTCGTCGATGATCAGTTCGCCACCGTCGTAATCGTCGGGGTTGGCGAGGAACAGCGTGCAGGCGATATCACTGCGCAACTGGCTGCCATCGGCCAGCGTCATCACGGCACCATCGATGTGCGCGCCGTAGATGCCGCCGCCGGCGTAGCGGTTGAAACGCGGCGGCAGGATCTTCACCGGCAAGGTGGCGGCGTGGAATACGGAATGCCCAGCGCAGGCTGCCAGTACCTCACGGCCGAGTTCTGCACGCAGTGGCGAAGCTTCCGGCAACTGCTGGTTGCGTTTGACTTCCGCGCCCTGCGGTCCCACGGTTTCGCGGCCATCGATCCAGTCGGCGGAATCCAGGCGTGCACGCATCCGCGCGACCGCAGAGGCGTCGAGCAGGCGTTCAATGTGCAAGAGCATGGTCGTCAGAAGTGGACGTTGAGGGTGAGCAGCGCCGAACGCGGCGTGCCAGGCGTGTAGCGGTAGCCGCTCTTGTTGATGGCTGCGATGTAATCCTTGTCGAACAGGTTGTAGAGGTTGAGTTGCAGCGATGCGCGCTGGTTGAAGGCGTAACTGGCCATCGCATCGAAGACCCAATAGGCATCCGTGAAGGCGGGCGTGCCGATGGCACCATCGCGCCCACGCCGCATTTCGCCGGAATAACGTGCGCCGCCGCCGATCGTGATGTGGTGGGGCAGTTGCCAAGCAGACCATGCCGTGAACGCGCTCCTGGGCGTGTAAGGCAGGTCGTCCGAACCGTCCTGGGCAACGTTGCTCCCGCGCGTGACCTTGGCGTCCATGATGGTGTAGCCGGCGCTCAGCGACCACTGCCGTGTGATCTGGCCGACTGCACCGAGTTCGATGCCCTGCACGCGCTGGCGGCCGACCTGGTAGTACTGCAGGTCGACCGGATCCTGCACCACGAGGTCGGCCACCACGGTGCGGTACAACGCTGCGGTCAAACGCAACTGGTCGTGGAACACGTTCCACTTGGCGCCGATTTCGGTGGTGCGCGCGCGCTGTGGATTGAAAACGGGGTTGTCGGCACTGTTGGCCGATGCGCTCAGTACGAGGCTGTTGCCGCCCGGTGGTTCCGCCGAAACCGCGAAGTTCGCGTACAGGCTGCCATTCGCGGACGGTTTGTACACGACACCAAGCTTGTAACCGTACAGATCACCGCCCTTGTCAGCGTCGACGGCGGGCAACG
The DNA here is from genome assembly GCA_018241365.1 of Pseudomonadota bacterium. Lineage (GTDB taxonomy): Bacteria > Pseudomonadota > Gammaproteobacteria > Xanthomonadales > Rhodanobacteraceae > 66-474. The sequence continues at coordinate 53,396 of JAFEDX010000194.1, read as the reverse complement.
GGGTCGCCGTCGGGTTGGTGCCACAAGCCGGCGCGCTCTTCGAAATCCCGCATGGAACGACGCTTCGGAAATGCGTGTCGTAGTGGTCGATGCGCGCACCCGCCGTAACCAGCCAGCGCTCGCCGAGATGCAGCGTGTCGAACAGGTAGGCTGCAGCGGTGTCGGTGCGGCCAAGCCCCCAGGCGCCCGTGTCACCGATGACAAGGCCGGCGGCAGTCTTCGGATTGGGTGCGTACAGGTTCGCCGGGGTCCAGGCGCTGCCGTGCAGCGCGCCGATACTCCCGGTGCCGACTTCCTCGCGTGTCAGTTCCACGCCGGTGCTGAGGTCGTGCCTGATGGCGCCAGTGTTGAAATTCGCGGTGAGGTTGGTCTGGTTTGTCAGGATGCGATTGGTCTGGTCCTTGAAGGTGGGATTGCTGCGCGCGATCGTCCAGGTGGCGGGATTGAGCGGGTCGGGTGTCAGCAGATTGGCGGCGCTGCCCATGAACGACGTGAGCAGGTAGTCCTCGCGGGTGCGGCCCCAGCGCAAGGTGTCGTGCAGCACAGCGCCGTTCGCGAAGTCATGGATTACGATGACGCTGAACATGTCCGCCTTGACGCGGTCGTGATCGGCATCGGTGCCATAGAAGTTCGAGGTGTCCACCTTGGGCGCGATGGTGAGAAACGGACGCATGGGATCCGGTGAGGAATAACCCGGCAGGCCGATGGTCGGTATGCCGCCGTCGGGCACGTTGTCCTGGGCAACGTGCAGGTAGTCGATGAATACCGTGGTAGGCGTTCCAAGGCCGAACGCCAGTGAGGGTGCGATTCCCCAACGGTTGTTGCGGACGACATCCCGGCCAGGCACGCCGCTCTTCTGGCCCATCACGTTCAAACGGAAGGCAGAGTGCTCGCCGGTGGCCTCATTCCAATCCGCCGTGGCACGCCGCTGGCCGGCGCTTCCGTAACCCAGGGATGCGTCCACGCGATCCTTGAGATACGGTTGCTTGCTGACCATGTTGATGGCTCCGGTGGGCGCGGTGCGCCCATACTCGGTGCCATCCGGTCCCTTGGTCACTTCCACTTGCTCGACATTGAAGATGTCGCGTGAGATCGAGCCTAGATCGCGCACTCCATCCACGAAGATGCTGCCGGAGGTATCGAAACCACGCATGTAGATCGCGTCGCCGGTAGCGGTGGTGCCATTCTCGCCGACGTAGAACGTGCCGACGCCGGGGCTGTTGCGCAACGTTTCGGTCAGTGTCGCCGCGCCTTGCTGCTGGATGATTTCCTTGCTGATGACATTGATGGTTTGCGGCGTATCCAGCAATGACTGGGTGAACTTCGGCGATTGCACCGCATCCACTTTGTACGGGTTGTGGTGGCCCTTGACCTCGATGGTGGGCAGCTGCGTGGGTGCTGTGTCCAGCGGTGCCGCGGCGGCCAGCGCCGGCAGACCGAGAGCGACACCGGCCATCAATGCGGGCAGGGCAGTGGGCGGGTGGGAAGTACGGTGAGTGGCGTGCTTGCGATGCTTGATGCCGGACATTCGAAGCGGCCTTGTCGGTTGCATGCGGGCATGGCGATCGCAAGCGCACGACACGCATGAGCCGCGCCTCGAGGTGTGCGCTTGCATCGAGTGTCTGGTTTCGCCTGCGCGTCAAGTAGGTATCTGGGATTTGCATGGATAGTAAGACGAATGCGAATGATTCGCAATACCCATTGTTCACGGGCCAGCACGAAACGGTGCGGCAGGTGTCGCAGTGAGGTGTCCTTGAATCCCGCGGGCAAGAAAACGCCGCACCTGAGTGCGGCGTGGGGTGTCGTTTTCGCGGAACCGGACGCGTCAAGCGCGTTCGGTTCCGTAATGATCGATTACCAGATCTTTACCAGCTGGTTGCCCGTGTGCGCCATCTTGTCGCCGGGCTTGCACTGGAAGGCCTGCGCGAACTGAGGCATGTTGCTGGCGGAGGCGAACGCACGGATCTTGCCGGGCGAGTGCGGATCAACGTTCAGCAGCAGTTCCGCGCGTTTTTCGCGGGTGGTGCCTTCCCACACGCGCGCCGAATTCATGAAGAAGCGTTGGTCTTCGGTCATGCCGTCGATTTTTGCGTCGGCTTCCTTCAGATCGGCTTTCAGCGCTGTCTGCAAAGCGTCGTAGGCGATGTTGAGACCTCCCAGGTCGGCAATGTTTTCGCCCAGCGTCAGTTTGCCGTTGACGTGCAGGTCCGGCTTGCCCTCGATCGGTGCGTAGGCATCGTATTGTTTGACCAGCGCAGCGGTGCGCTCGTCGAACTTCTTCTTGTCCTGCGGCGTCCACCAGTTGACGCGGTTGCCGTGGCCATCGAACTGGCTGCCCTGGTCGTCGAAGCCATGGCTTGACTCATGCCCGATCACGTAGCCGATGCCGCCATAGTTCACCGCATCGTCGCCCTTGGCGTAGAAGAACGGCGGCTGCAGGATCGCGGCCGGGAAGTTGATGGTGTTGGTGGTCGGGTCGTAATAGGCATTGACCGTCTGCGGGGTCATGAACCATTCCAGGCGGTCGGTCGGCTTGCCGATCTTGCCGATGTTGTAGTGGTAGTTGTATTTGTCCGCGGCCTGGAGATTGGCATAGAAATCGCCGGGCTGGATGGTGAGCCCCGACCAGTCGCGCCATTGGCCTTTCTCGGGATATCCGATCTTGGGCAGGAACAACGCCCACTTCTCCAGCGCCTTCTTCTTGGTGGCTTCACTCATCCAATCCAGGTTTTCGATCCGTTGCTTCAGCGCGGCGCGCACGTTGGTGACCAGTTGTTCGGCCCGTTGTTTGGCTTCCGGAGGGAAATACTTGGCGACGTACAGTTCGCCAAGACCCATTCCCATCGCCTCGTTGGTCATGGCAACCACGCGCTTCCAGCGGTCCTTCTGCTCGGGCTGGCCAGCTAGGGTCTTGTCGTAGAAGTCGAAACGGTTGTCCTGGAATGGTTGGCTGAGCGCCGGGGAAGCATTGCTGACCAGGTGGAACTTCAGGTAAGCCTGCCACTGCGGGATCGGTGCATGCGCCAGCAGCTTGTCGAACTCCGCGAAGAATTTCGGCTGCGACAGCGAGAAGCCTTTGCCGACATCCACGCCTTGCGCCTTGAAGAACTTCGGCCATGAGAACTGCGTGTTGACCTTGCCGGCTTCGGCGACGCTGACGAAGTGGTAGCGGTTGTCGATGTCGCGCAATTCAGTGGGCGAGAACGAGGCCTTGGCAAGCTCGGTCTCGAAAGCCAGCACCTGGTCGGCTTGCTGTTTTGCATCGGCTTCCGGCGTGCCGACCAGCTCGAGGGTCTTGGCGATGTAGGCCACGTACTGGTCGCGGATGGGTTTGTATTTCGCATCGAGGTAGTAGTCGCGAGTGGGCAGGCCCAAGCCGCCCTGGTTGACGTAACCGATCTGGATCGCGGCGTCCTTCAGGTTGGCGCGCGCGTAGAAGTGGAAGACGTAGCTGTTGCCATCGTTGAAGCTGGTGTCGAGGAAGTCCTGGATTTCCGCCGGCGATTTCAACGCGTCAATCGCCGCGAGTTGCGGCTTGATCGGGTCGTAACCGAGCTTGTCGATGGCCGCGCTGTCCATCCCCCCTGCGTACAGGCGCCCGAGTTTCTGTTCGAGCTCCGAACCCTGGTTGTCCTTGGCATCCTGCGCAGCGGTTTCCAGCAGCTGGCGCTGGTCCTGCAGGCTTTGTTCACGCAGCATCTGGAATCCGCCCCAGGTGGTTTCATCGGCTGGGATGGGGTGTGCCGCGTTCCACTTTGCATTGACGTAATTGGCAAAATCGTTGCAGGGGCTGTATTGGTCGTCGAGGGTGAATGCGATGGGCTGCGCCAGCGCAGCGCCCGCGGTGGAGGCCGCGACCGGTGCCGCGGCGGTGCGCGCAGGTGCCGGGGCACTGGACGAGGATGCGGGCGCGGAAGCGGAACCCGGGGCGCCGGACTGGGTCTGGCTGCAGCCGCCAGTGGCCAGCGCCACGCCGATGGCCAGCGCGATGGGAGTCAACAGATGTTTTTGCATGGAGCTTGCCTCATGGATATCGGGAGATGAATCGGGTGTGTACCAAGGATGTCGATCGGAACAAATGCAGCGACCATAACCCAGTGCGCGGATCCAGTACCCTGCCGAAAGTCACGCAGGCGCCACGGTTGCTTGCATTGCGCGCAGAAATGCGAGGATACCGCAGCGTGAATCCGATGAACCCGGAAAGGAGTGGATGCATGGATATCGTTTTTCACGGCGCGGCCGGCGAGGTGACGGGCTCGTGTCATTTGGTCCAAGTGGCGGGCAAATGCGTGCTGCTGGATTGCGGCATGGTGCAAGGTGAAAGCCAGGGCGGGCCGAAGCGCGCGCAGGGCGAAGACACGGCCGGCGATCGCAATGCCGTGCCGTTTCCGTTCGATCCGGCCGCCATCGATGTACTGGTGTTGAGTCACGCCCACATCGATCACACCGGGCGGGTGCCGTTGCTGGTCAAGCGCGGTTTCACGGGGCCGATCTTCACGCATCCGGCAACCATTGACCTCGCCACGATCATGCTGGCTGATGCCGCGAATATCGCAATGGCCGATGCCGAACACGACAATCGACATCTGCAGCCCGGTCAGAAGCCCGGCGAACCGTTGTACACGCAGGACGATGTCAATGCGGCAACCCGGCTGATGCGACCGGTTGAATACAACACACCGACGGAAATCCTGCCGGGCATCACGCTGACCTTGCGCGATGCGGGGCATATCCTCGGTTCCGCGACGGTTGAACTCGACGGGACCGAAAACGGCGTCACGCGCAAGCTGGTGTTCTCGGGTGACCTCGGCCCGGTCAACACGCCAATCCTGTGCGATCCCGCGCCCGTGCCGGCGGCCGATTTGGTGGTGATGGAGTCGACCTACGGCGATCGCCTGCACAAGTCGCACGAGGACACCGCTGCCGAACTGGCAGCGATCTTCGCGGCTGCGCACAAGGATGGCGGCAACGTGGTAATCCCCGCGTTCGCGGTCGGCCGCACGCAGGAACTCCTGTACATCTTCGCCGAGCATTTCGACGAGTGGGGGCTTGGCCGGTTCAAGCTGTTCCTCGACAGTCCGATGGCGATCCGCGTCACCGCGGCCTACGGCCGCCATGAAGATTTGTTCGATGCCGAGGCAAAAAAATTGTGGGCGTCGCGTCCGAATCCATTGCAGCTGCCCAACCTGACACTGACCGCCGATGGCGAAGCATCGCGCAGTATCAATGCTATCCACGATCACGCGGTGATCATCGCCGGTTCCGGCATGTGCACGGGTGGACGCATCCGCCACCACCTGCGGCACAACCTGGCCAATCCCGCGGCGCACATCGTGTTCGTCGGCTACCAGGCCAACGGCACGTTGGGGCGCGTCATCGTTGAAGGCGCGAAGCACGTCCAGCTGTTCGATGACGACATCCCGGTGCGCGCACACGTGCACACCGTAGGCGGTCTTTCCGCGCATGCGGACCAGGCTGGCCTGTCGGCGTGGTACGGGCAGATTGCGGAACATCCTCCGGTGTGCCTCGTGCACGGCGAGGATCCCGGCCGTTCGAAACTCGCCGACGAGTTGCAATCGAAGTGGGGCAGCAAGGTCACGCTGCCGCTGCCCGGTACGCGGGTTGCCGTCTGATCAGTTACGGCCGGTGCGTTGCGGCTTCAACGCATCCGGTAGGTGATGCGGCCCTTGGTCAGGTCGTAGGGCGTCATCTCGACCTTGACCTTGTCGCCGGTGAGGATGCGGATGTAGTGCTTGCGCATGCGGCCGGAGATGTGCGCAGTGACGACGTGCCCGTTTTCCAGCTGTACGCGGAACATGGTATTGGGCAGGGTTTCCTGCACCGTACCTTCCATTTCGATGACGTCGTCTTTGGCCATGGATTGCGCTGGGCGCGAGTCGTGAAGCCGCACATTCTGCCACGAAGCGGCCAGCTGCGAAAGCGCAACATGGCACATCAGCCAAGCCGTTTGCGCAAATGGCGGCGGATTTCCGCCTCGATCAGCGGCCGCGCCAGTCCAAGCAGCGGCCCCAGTCGGACCAGGACATGCACGTCGTTGTCGCCGACGGTGAGCTGTCCCTCGACGCCGTGCCCGATGAACGAGAGGGTGTCATCTCTCCACGTCATCGGTCCCAGATCGAAGCGTGCGGAAAGTTCGCGGGCCACTTCATCGACGGCGGTGCGGCAGGCTTGCCGGCCCAGCGAATGCGTATGGTGGATATCGATATCGGGCATGAGTGCCGGACGTATGTTGCGGCGCGTCATGCTACATTGACAGGCATCTTGGCAAGGCCCTCCATGCGCGTCGTCTGCATCCAACCCGCCCGCGATCCGATCCTGTGCGGGCAAGGCCCGGTGCAATTCGGCAGCGCACCCGTCAATGACGTCGTGCAGGTCGGCGCGGGCGTCGAGCCACGTCATGCGACGGTCGTCGCCGATGCGCGTGGCCTGGTGCTCACGGTCAATCCCGGCAGCCAGCGCGTGTACGTGAATGCCCGCGCAGTGCGCGAACGAGCCTTGCTGCACTATGGAGACACGCTGGCGCTGGGAGCCAACAAGTATCTGCTGACGACCGACGAGGCGCCGCCGCAGCCCGGCGAGGCCGCCACCTTGGATGGGGCGGGTGGGCTGATCGTGCTGCGGGTCGTGTCAGGCGTGTTGTCCGGGCAGGCCTTGGCCATTGCCCCGGAATTGCGCCTTGGTGCAGGCGCGCGGTATTTTGGCGAACTGGCTTGCGCATGCCGGATCGCACAGGGTCCCGATGGGCTGGTGTTCGAATCCGACAGCGCGACACCGCGCGTCAACGGCTGGCGCTGCCAGCGGGCCAGGCTGGCACATGGCGACCAGATCGTGCTTGGGGAGCACCGCCTGATCGTCGAGGCGCCCGGCCTGCAGTACGCCGCGCACGTCGCGGCACTGCCACCGACACCAGTGGCCAGGCCAGCACCCGAGCCCGAGCCGCCAGCCCAGGGCGAAGTCTGGTGGCTGATCGCGGCGGCGGTGTTGCTGGCCATGCTCATCGCGTTTTTCCTGTATTTCCGCTGGTAATGCCCGTCATCTTCGAGGAAGCTCCTGCCATGTCGCGAGCGTGGAATTTCAGTGCCGGCCCGGCCGCCTTGCCGATGGACGTGTTGCAGCGCGCGCAGGCCGAGCTGCTGGACTGGAACGGCGCGCGGGCGTCGGTGATGGAGGTGAGCCACCGGGGCAAGGCCTTCATGGAGATGGCTGCGCGAGCCGAGTCCGACCTGCGCGAGCTGCTTGCGGTTCCATCCGATTACAAGGTGCTGTTCCTGCAGGGCGGGGCAACCCAGCACTTTGCGCAGGTTCCGATGAATCTTGCAGCAGACGGCCAGCGTGCCGATTACATCGTCAACGGCCATTGGGGCGAAAAGGCAGTGGCCGAGGGCGCGTTCTACGCGGACACCCGGGTGGCCGCGAGTTCCAAGGCCGACGGGTACGCGTCCATTCCGGCGCGTGCGGGATGGGACCTCGACCCGAAAGCGGCTTACGTGCACGTCACCACCAACGAAACCATCCATGGCGTCGAGATGCATGGGATTCCCGGCGTTGGCAATGTGCCGCTGGTGGCCGACATGTCCTCGGACATCCTGTCGCACCCACTGGATGTTTCGAAGTTCGGACTGATCTACGCGGGCGCGCAGAAGAACATCGGGCCATCCGGCCTCGTGGTGATGATCGTGAGAGAGGGTCTGCTGGAACGCCGTCCGCGCCCATTGCCGAAGATCTTCCGCTACGCCGAGCATGCCGCGGCGGACTCGATGTTGAACACCCCCAATACGTGGGGTTGGTATCTCGCCGGCTTGACCTTCCAGTGGCTCAAGCAACAGGGTGGCCTGGCCGAGATGGGGCGTCGCAACCAGGCCAAGGCCGATTTGTTGTACGCCGCCATCGATGACTCCGGCGGGTATTACCGCAATCGCGTGGTACCTGCGGCACGTTCGCGCATGAACGTGATCTTCAACCTGCACGATCCCGCGCTGGAGCCGGTGTTCGTGGCTGGGGCGGCCGAAGCTGGATTGTTGGCATTGAAAGGACATCGCGCGCTGGGTGGGATACGCGCATCGCTGTACAACGCGGTGCCGATCGACGCCGTGCGCGCGCTGCGTGATTTCATGGCGGGGTTCGCGAAAGCCCATGGCTAGCATCACGCGTTCGGCCGGTCGCGCGCCGGACTTCGATCCCGCGCGACTCGCCAATCCCGCCACCGCGAAGCTGCACGCCTACGATCCGGGACACGATTTGCCGGTTTTGCGGGCACGCTTCGGTAGGGCGATTGCCGAACTCGGATCGAACGAAAATCCGCTGGGACCGAGCCCGCGCGCCTTGAAAGCCATGCGGGATGCATTGCCGGAAGCTTTCCGCTATCCCGATCCGCGTGGCTCGGCATTGAAGCTCGCGCTGTCGGAGCAGTTGGGTGTCGGCACGGAGCGTATCGCGCTGGGCAATGGTTCGCACGAGTTGCTGATCCTGCTGGCGCAGTGTTTCGCGGATCCGAAACACTCCATCGTGTATTCGCAGTACGGCTTCGCGGTGTTCCCGATCGCGACTGCGGCGACCGGTGCACAGGCCGTGTGCGTGCCGGCCTTGCCGCGCCGGCACCGCAGTGCACCGCTTGGCCACGACCTCGTCGCGATGGCGCGGGCGGTGCGCCGGAATACCCGCATCGTGTATCTCGCCAACCCCAACAATCCGACCGGAACGTGGTTCGACGACGCGGCGCTCGAAGAATTCCTTGGCGCGATTCCGGATGACGTGCTGGTGGTGGTGGATGAGGCTTACCACGAATACGTCGAAGCCCGCGGGCTGACCACGGCCTTGGCGTTCGCCGGGAGGTTCCCGAACCTCATTGTCTCGCGCACCTTTTCCAAGGCCTATGGACTGGCCGGCATGCGCGTGGGCTACTTCGTCGCGCATCCCGGCGTGGTCGCGGTGTTGGAGCGTTTGCGCGAATCGTTCAACGTCAACAGCGTGGCGCTGGCGGGCGCCACGGCGGCGGTCGGCGACAAGGTCTGGCTGACCAAGGCGCGTGCCTTCAACCGCGCGGAACGCGAATGGTTGCGCGGCGAATTGCTGGAACGCGGCTATCGCTGCCTGCCTTCGCAAACCAACTTCCTGTTGTGCGCATTGCGGAGCGATGCCGCAAAGCTGGAACGCCACCTGTTCGACCGCGGCGTGATCGTGCGCCCGATGGGCGGCTACGGGCTGCCGAACTGCGTGCGCATCAGCATCGGCAGCCACGAGGAGAACGTCCGCCTGTTGCAGGCGTTGCCGTGAGCACGACGCTGGATTGGATCAGCGCCCCGGTCGCTTCACCCCTGCACGGGGACGTGCGCGTGCCTGGCGACAAATCGGTTTCGCATCGCGCGGTGATGTTGGCCGCGCTGGCTGATGGCACGTCGCGCATCCGCGGATTCCTCGAAGGCGAAGACACGCGCGCCACCGCGCGCATCTTCAGGCAGATGGGTGTACGCATCGAGGCGCCCGCTACCGGCGAACGCATCGTGCATGGCGTCGGGGTGCACGGATTGCGCGCGCCGGAGGGCGTGCTCGATTGCGGCAACTCCGGCACTGCGATGCGACTGCTTGCGGGGCTGTTGGCAGGGCAGGCGTTCGATACCACCTTGACTGGCGATGCGTCGCTGTCGCAGCGACCGATGCGGCGCGTCACCGAACCGCTGGCGCGGATGGGCGCGGTGATCGAAACCGGTGCTGGCGGCGTGCCGCCGCTGCGTGTGCATGGAGGCAAGACGCTGGCGGGTATCGAATACACGCCGCCGATTGCCAGCGCGCAGGTGAAATCCGCCTTGTTGCTGGCGGGCCTGTATGCGCAGGGCGAAACTGTGGTAGTGGAACCAAGGCCTACCCGCGATTACACCGAACGGATGCTGGCAACGTGCGGCTGGCCGATCGAATTCTCGCCCGGTCGCGCTGCGCTGACCGGTGGGCATGTGCTGCGTGCCATCGACATCGATGTTCCCGCGGATTTCTCCTCGGCGGCATTCTTCATCGTGGCAGCGACGCTGGTGCCTGGCTCGGAGGTTCGCCTGCGTGGTGTAGGCATCAACCCGCGTCGGACCGGATTGCTGCACGTGCTGCGCCTGATGGGTGCGGACATCGCCGCAGACAATCCGCACACGGCGGGTGGCGAAGCCGTGGCCGACCTGGTCGTGCGGCACGCGCCATTGCACGGCATCGAGGTTCCGGAGGAACACGTCGCCGACATGATCGACGAATTCCCGAGCCTGTTCGTGGCCGCCGCGTGTGCGGAGGGCGTCACGACCATTCGCGGCGCGGCCGAGCTGCGCGTCAAGGAATCGGACCGGATTGCGGTGATGGCGGCGGGTTTGCGCAGGCTTGGCGTGCACATCGATGAAGCTCCCGATGGTGCGGCAATCGAAGGTGGACGCCTCACCGGTGGCACGGTCGATTCGCATGGCGACCATCGTTGCGCGATGTCGTTTGCCGTCGCCGGCGCGGTGGCGGCCGGAGAAATCAGGATTGCCGATTGCGCTAATGTGGCGACTTCGTTCCCCGGATTCGTGCACCTCGCGCAGGGTTGCGGCCTGGTCCTGCACACCGGGTAGGTGTTCGCGTTCCGCCGAGATCATGAGATGACGATGCCCTACAGCGCCCCGGTACTGGCCATCGATGGTCCCTCCGGCTCCGGCAAGGGCACCATCGCCCGTGCGGTCGCCGAGCGGCTGGGCTGGCACCTGCTGGATTCCGGCGCGATCTACCGCGCGGTGGGGTATGCCGCGGGAGTGCGCGGTGTCGATCTCGACGACGCCGAAGCGGCCGCGCGCTGTGCGGCGGAAGCCCGCATCGAATTCCGCGACCCCGGCGATGGCGGTGATACCCGGGTGGTCATCGACGGCATCGATGCCACCGACGCGATCCGCACCGAGACTGCGGGCGCGGCGGCATCCGCGATCGCGGCCCTGCCGGCGGTGCGCAAAGCCTTGGTGGACAAGCAGTTGGCGTTCCGCCAGCCGCCCGGCCTGGTGGCCGACGGGCGCGACATGGGCACGGTGATTTTCCCCGACGCTCCGTTCAAGGTGTTCCTGACGGCAAGCCCGGCCGAACGCGCCGAAAGGCGTTATAAGCAGTTGAAGGCAAAGGGACTTGACGTTACACTAGCGAGCCTTTTGCACGAGATCGAGTTGCGGGACGCACGCGATGCGTCCCGCGCGGTCGCGCCGTTGCGGCCGGCTCCCGACGCTGTCGTGATCGACAGTACCGGGATGCCGGTGGCTGCGGTGGTGGACGCGGTACTCGCGCTCGTACACAAGGGCTGAACCCAAACCATGCCGCGTTCGCGCGGTTTTTCCTTTGGATGCACGACGCATCCCCCAACCGGCGGATCGCCGCCTGTGGAGCACAACCCGATGGAACTTGCAGGCCTCGCGATCCATTCCCAACCTGGAATCCCCATGACCGAAAGTTTTGCCGAACTCTTTGAACAGAGCCAGTCGCTGGCCAAATTGAAACCCGGTGCGATCGTCACCGGCACCGTCGTAGAAATCCGCCCCGATGTGGTGGTGGTGAACGCCGGACTGAAATCGGAGGGCATTGTCCCGATCGAACAGTTCCGCAACGAACGCGGCGATCTGGAAGTGAACATCGGCGACGAGGTCAAGGTCGCGCTGGACGCGATCGAGGACGGTTTCGGCGAGACCAAGCTGTCGCGCGAGAAAGCCAAGCGCTCGATGGTGTGGGACGAACTGGAGCAGGCGTTCGAAGGCCAGGAAGCCATCACCGGTCGCATCAACGGCAAGGTCAAGGGCGGCTTCACGGTCGACATCCGCGACGTCCGCGCGTTCCTGCCCGGCTCGCTGGTGGACGTGCGGCCGGTACGCGATCCCGGTTACCTCGAAGGCAAGGACCTGGAATTCAAGATCATCAAGCTCGACCGCAAGCGCAACAACGTGGTGGTCAGCCGCCGCGCGGTGGTCGAGAGCGAGCACTCCGAGGAGCGCGAACAGCTGCTGGAGAAGCTGCAGGAAGGCGCGATCCTGCACGGCGTGGTCAAGAACCTCACCGATTACGGCGCGTTCGTGGACCTCGGCGGCATCGATGGCCTGCTGCACATCACCGACATGGCGTGGAAGCGCGTGCGCCATCCGTCGGAAGTGGTCAATGTCGGCGACGAACTGGACGTGCGCGTGCTGAAGTTCGATCGCGAGCGCAACCGCGTGTCCTTGGGCCTGAAGCAGCTCGGCGATGACCCGTGGGTCAGCATCACGCGCCGTTATCCGTCCGGCACCCGCCTGTTCGGCAAGGTTTCCAACGTCACCGACTACGGCTGCTTCGTGGAGCTGGAACCCGGCGTGGAAGGCCTGGTGCACGTGTCCGAGATGGACTGGACCAACAAGAACGTCAACCCGGCCAAGGTGGTGCAGGTCGGCGACGAAGTCGAAGTGATGGTGCTGGACGTCGACGAAGAGCGCCGCCGCATCTCGCTGGGCATGAAGCAGACCCAGTCCAATCCGTGGGAATCGTTCGCGGCCACCTTCAAGAAGGGCGACCGCGTGCACGGTGCGATCAAGTCGATCACCGATTTCGGCATCTTCGTGGGCCTGGATGGCGGCATCGACGGTCTGGTGCACCTGTCCGACATTTCCTGGCAGGGCAACGGCGAAGAGCTGGTGCGCAACTTCAAGAAGGGCGAGGAAGTCGACGCGGTGGTGCTGGCGGTCGATCCCGAGCGCGAGCGGATCAGCCTCGGCATCAAGCAGCTCGAACAGGATCCGTTCGGCCAGTTCATGGCCGCGAATCCGCGCGGCACCATCCTCAATGGCACGGTGAAGGAAGTCGATGCCAAGGGCGCGGTGATCGAGTTGGCCGACGGCATCGAGGGCTACCTCTCGGCGCGCGACTTCTCCAAGGACCGCATCGACGATCTCGGCCAACACCTGAAGGTTGGGGACAAGGTCGAGGCCAAGTTCACGGGCATGGATCGCAAGGGCCGCATGTTGTCGCTTTCGATCCGCGCCAAGGACGAGGACGAGATGGCCGAAACCCTGTCCGAGTACCAGAGCCAGCACGCCGAACGCGGCACCACCAAGCTCGGTGCGTTGCTCAAAGAGCAGTTGAATAAGCCAGAGTAAGTCACTATAAAGGCTTGCGTTTTGTGTGGTAACCATGCCGCCCACCGTGGTGGGCGGCATTTTGATGAGTGGACTGCGCGCACGTGGTCCGGATTGTCCGCTTGCAAGGGGATGCCGCTTTGCCATCCATGACCAAATCCGAATTGATCACCGCGCTGGCGGAACGCCAGAAGCATCTGGCGTTTGCCGACGTCGAGCTTGCCGTGCGCAACGTGATCGAGCAGATGAGCGTGGCGCTGGCCGGTGGCGATCGCATCGAAATCCGCGGCTTCGGCAGTTTCTCGCTGCATTACCGGCCGCCGCGCACCGGACGCAATCCCAAGACCGGTACGGCCGTGGCGCTGCCGGGCAAGTACGTGCCCCATTTCAAGCCTGGCAAGGAGTTGCGCCTGCGGGTCAACGAGGGCCGTGATCCCTTGCCGTGACCGGCGCGTGTGCTGACGTTTGGCTTGCCGGTGAAGAACCCGCAAGCCGCCACCCAACCGGTACGGTTCACCGCGATGCCGGGCGACCGGCGCGGCGTCGGAGAGATCGGTGAGCCTGCTGCCCCTTGATCCCCTGCTGTTGTTGATCCTGCTGCTGCCGCTGGTCGGCTGGCTGGGCTGGATCATTGGCCGCCACGCCACCGCGCGGCGCTCGGGTGCGCGCGTCACGGAACTGTCCTCGCACTACTTCCGCGGCCTCAACTATCTGCTCAACGAGCAGCCGGACAAGGCCATCGAAGTGTTCATGAAGCTGGCCGAGTTCAACCGCGACACGGTGGAAACCCACCTCGCGCTCGGCAACCTGTTCCGCCGTCGCGGCGAAGTCGATCGCGCGATCCGGGTTCATCAGCACCTGGTCAGCCGTTCCAATCTTTCGGAAGCCGAGCGCACCGTCGCGCTGCTGGAATTGGGCGAGGATTACATGCGCGCCGGCCTGCTGGACCGTGCCGAAGCGCTGTTCGACGATCTGGTGGCGATGGATGCGCACGCGCCATCGGCGTTGCGCCACCTGATTGCGATCTACCAGCACGAACGCGACTGGCACAAGGCGATTGGCCACGCGCGGCGACTCGAAAAGATGACCGGCGACTCGCAGGCCGCGACCATCGCACAGTTCCAGTGTGAACTGGCCGAGCAATCGCGCCAGCACGGCGCCCGGGCCGAGGCGCGGGCCTATCTCGACGAAGCCTTTGCCAGCCAGCCTGGTTGCGTGCGTGGCTACATGATCAGCGGTCATCTGTATGCGGAGGAGGGGCGCTGGAACGAAGCCGTGGTCGCGTTCGAGCAGGCTGTCGATGCCGATGTCGATTTCGTGCCCGAGATCCTGCCGCCGTTGCTGGATGCCTACGCGCACGCGGGCGAGATGGACCGCGCCGAAAAATTCCTTGGCCATGTGATCGACCGTTACCACGGCATCACGCCGGTACTTGCGTTGACCAACTTGTACCAGCAACGCGAAGGCGAGCGCGCCGCGATCGACTTCCTCACCAGCCAGTTGCGCCAGCGGCCGTCGGTACGCGGGATGATGGCGCTCATCGATGCGACACTCGACCGCACCGAGGGCGAAGCGCGCGAGAATTTCCTGATCCTGCGCGACCTCACCCACAAGCTGCTGGAAGGCCGCGCCATGTACCGCTGCAATCATTGCGGGTTCGGCGCCAAGGCCCACCATTGGCAGTGCCCGAGCTGCAAGAGTTGGGGCACGGTGCGGCCCATCCACAGCGTGGTTTCCGAATGAGGCGCCGTGCATCGGCATGACGCCCATCCTCGCCCTGGCCGTCGTGGCTGCCTGCGCACTGGTGCTTTCCGTCACGCTCACCTTCGCGGCGCTGGCCTATGCGCGACGGCGCGGGCTGCTGGATCCGCCCGGCCCACGCCGTTCGCATAAGTTACCGACACCGCGTGGCGGCGGCGTCGGGATCGCCGGCGCGATCGTGCTGGTGGGCTTGCCTGCATGGCAGCTGCTGGGTCCAGCACCGGACCGCATGTCGGCTGCGATGGTGGCCGTGGCAGTGCTCGCAGTCGCCCTGGTGGGTTGGCGCGATGACCACGCGCCGCTGCCCGTGGCGCCACGCCTGGCCGTGCACGTCGGCGCAGCACTGCTGGTCGGCGCGATCGCACTCGCGCCGTGGGCGGCGCATGATGCACGCGCGTGGGGATGGCTGATTCCGCTGGTGGCCGTGCTGGTGGGATTCATCAACGCGCACAATTTCATGGACGGCATCGATGGCATCCTCGGCCAACAGGGATTGTTCGTGTTGTCAGGCTACGGGTTGCTGGCGGCGTGGCTGGGCGAAGCGGGGATCGCAGCGCTGGCGTTTGCCGCGGCGGCGGGTTGCCTCGGGTTCCTGTTCTTCAACTTTCCCCCGGCGCGGATTTTCATGGGCGATGTCGGTTCCGGCGCACTGGGGCTTGCGATCGGCGCCGTGGCGGCGCTTGTGGTCCAACATGCCCCGGTGCTGCTGTGGGCCTGCCTGATCCTGCCTTCGGCCTTCCTGGTGGACAGCGGACTGACCCTCGCGCGGCGCATGCTTGGCGGCCAACGCTGGTACGCGCCCCACCGGCAGCATCTGTACCAATGGCTGGTGCGGCTAAACTGGAGCCATGCACGCACCGACGCGGCTTACATGAGCTGGAACCTGGCCGTCGTGGCGCCACTGGCCTGGCTGGCCACACGCTGGCCTGTGCACGGCGCGTGGTGTTTTGCGGCAGCGTGCCTTGCGGCTGCTGCCGTGTGGTACGGCGGCAAACGGGGTTGCCTCGACGCGCTGCGGCAGAGGAGAGCGCATGAGCGTGAGTGAATTCGCTGGCCGGATCCACCCGCGCACGGCGGTGGTGGTCCACGATCTGGTCATGACCCTGCTCGCGTGGTGGTTGGCCAACACGCTGCGCTACGCCATGTTGCCGTATGGCCAACATCTCGACCTCCTGAGCTGGCCAACGCTGATCGTGCTGGGCGTGCAGGCGGTGGTGTTCTACTGGACCGGGCTGTACAAGGGCCTCTGGCGGTTCGCCAGCGTGCCGGATTTGTGGAACATCCTGCGGGCCGTGATCGCCGGCGCGGTACTGATCTACCTCGCGTTGTTCCTGTACGACCGCATGGCCGGCATTTCGCGTTCGGTGCTGGTGATCTACCCGGTGCTGCTGGCGATCCTGCTGGGTGTGCCGCGCCTGGCCTATCGTTACTGGAAGGACAGCCAGCTCGACCTGTTCCACGACAAGCACAGCCATCGCGTCCTCGTGATCGGCGCCGGGCGCGCCGGCGAGGCGCTGGTGCGCGACCTGCGCCGCGACTCGCGTTACATCCCGGCCGGCTTCATCGATGACGACCATTCGTTGAGGGGCTCGCGCCTGCAGGGCGTGCCGGTGCTCGGCGGCACCGATCGCCTGGCCGCGCTGGCGCGCGGTGCGGGCGCAGAGATGCTCCTGATCGCGATGCCGAGCGCGGACAAGGACCAGATGCGCCGCATCGTGAGCCTGTGCGAAGCCACCGGCTTGCCGTTCCGCACCGTGCCGCGGCTCGATGACGTGGTTTCAGGACGCGCGCAGTTCAACGAATTGAAAGAGGTGGCGATCGAGGACCTGCTGGGCCGCGACCCGGTCAAGCTCGAATGGAATGCGATCCGTCGCAGCCTGACCGGACAGCGCGTGCTGGTCACCGGCGGCGGCGGCTCGATCGGTTCCGAACTGTGCCGCCAGATCGCGCGCCTGGGTGCCTCCGAACTGACGATCCTGGACCTGTCCGAGTACAACCTGTACCGGATCGAGCAGGAGCTGCGCGCGCAGTACCCCGAGTTGTTGCTGCGCTGCCTGATCGGCGATTGCGGCGACGCCGCCACCTGCACCAATGCTTTTGCGTTGGCCAGGCCGCAGCGGGTGTTCCATGCGGCGGCCTACAAGCACGTGCCGCTGCTGCAGAACCAGTTGCGCGAAGCGTTCCGCAACAACGCGCTCAACACGCGCGTGGTCGCGGAACACTCGGTGCGGCATGGCGTCGAAAGCTTCGTGCTGATTTCCACCGACAAGGCAGTCAACCCGACCAGTGTGATGGGAGCGTGCAAGCGCATCGCCGAAATCATCTGCCAGGTCGTCGCCGAAGGGCACGCCACACGTTTCGTCACCGTGCGATTCGGCAACGTGCTGGATTCGGCGGGGTCGGTGGTGCCGCTGTTCCGCCGCCAGATCGCGGCGGGCGGCCCGGTGACGGTGACGCATCCGGAAATTTCGCGCTACTTCATGACCATCCCCGAAGCCTGCCAGTTGATCCTGCAGGCGATGGCGATGGGCGCGGGTGGTGAAACGTATGCGCTGGACATGGGCGAACCCGTGCGCATCCGCGACCTCGCCGAACAGATGATCCGGCTGGCGGGCAAGCAGCCCGGACGCGACATCTCCATCCTGTACACGGGTTTGCGTCCGGGTGAAAAGCTGTTCGAAGAATTGTTCCATCCGCTCGAGAATTACCACAGCACCGCACACCCGAAGATCTTCGAAGCCGCGGCGCGCCAGCAATCCGCGGCCCTGGTGCTGGCCCAGCTCGCACGGGCTGCAGTGGCCGTCGAGGCATTCGACGAAGATGCGCTGCGCGGCTGCGTCGGCTCGCTGTTGCCGGCGTTCCGCTGGGAAACCGGCGTGGTGCACTCCGCCGAGGTGGTGCCACTGCAGCGCAGCGATGGTGCGGCATGAATGGACGAGGAGACGACGTGACGCGATTGCGCAAGGTGGTATTCCCGGTAGCGGGGCTCGGCACCCGGTTTCTTCCCGCGACCAAGGTGGTCGCCAAGGAAATGTTGCCGGTGCTGGATCGACCGCTGATCCAGTACGCGGTCGAGGAAGCGGTCGATGCGGGCGCCGACACGCTGGTGTTCGTCACCAATCGCTACAAGCACTCGATCGCGGATTATTTCGATTCCGCCTACGAACTCGAGGAAACCCTCGAACGCGCCGGCAAGCGCGAGTTGCTGGCGATGGTGCAAGGCTTGTTGCCGCGGCACGTGCGTTGCGTGTACGTGACCCAGGAACAGGCGCTGGGTCTCGGTCACGCGGTGCTGTGCACGCAGGCAGTCATCGGCGATGAACCGTTCGGCATCGTGTTGCCGGACGACCTCATCGTGAACGACGGCCCCGGCGCGCTGCGCCAGATGGCCGCGCGGGCCGCCGACGGCAAGACCGGCGTGCTGGCGGTTGAGGAAGTCCCGCACGCCGACACCGGCAAGTACGGCATCGTCGATGTCGAGGCAGGCGGCGATCGCATCCGCCACATGGTCGAGAAGCCGAAGCCCGCCGATGCACCCTCCAATCTCGCGGTGGTCGGCCGCTACGTGTTGCCGGCGCGGATCTTTGACCTGCTGGAACAAACCACACCCGGCGCGGGCGGCGAAATCCAGTTGACCGACGCCATCGCCGCCTTGCTGAAGGAAACGCCGGTGCTGGCGCATCGCTTTGCCGGGCAGCGTTTCGATTGCGGCAACAAGGCCGGGATGGTGCGTGCGACCCTGCATTTCGCGTCGCTCGATCCCGATCTGCAGCATCTCGTGGCGGGTGCAGCCAGCCTCTCCTGACGGTCAGGGTGGTGGACGGCCACGGGCGCAGCGATTCGCGCACGCTGAAGGTCGGCCTGGTCGAGTGAACGGCGTTATGCTGCGCGGATGACGCCCACGACCTGGTATTCCGCCAGCGCACGTCCGTTCGAAGCTTCGCCACCCTTGCAGGGTGCGCTTGAAGCACGCGTGGCCATCATTGGCGGCGGCTACGCCGGCGTATGCCTCGCGTTGGGGCTTGCCGAACGTGGCGTACGCGACGTGGTGCTGCTGGAACGCGATGGCGTTGGCCATGGAGCGTCCGGCCGCAACGGCGGTTTCGTGTTCGGCGGCTATTCACTGGGCGAAGCGGAATTGCTGCGACAACTCGGTGCGGAACGCGCGCGCCGTATCTACGACCTGACCACTGATGCAGTCGCGTTGATCCGCAAAAGGATCCGGCGCTACTCCATCGAATGCGATGCGGTCGATGCCGGCGTGATCTGGGCCAACTGGTTTCGCGATCCCGCGGTGCTGCGCGACCGTCAACGACTGCTGAAGGAAACCTATGGCGTCGAATGGGAATGGCTGCCCGAGGACCAACTGCGCGACGTAGTGCACAGCAGCCGCTACCACGATGGCCTGTTCGAACGGAACGCCCTGCACCTGCACCCGCTGGATTACCTGCACGGCATGCAGCGCGCGGCGCAAGGGCAGGGCGTGGCGTTCCACGAGAACTCGCGCGTGCATCGCGTGGAGCGCGAAGGCAAGGGCTGGCGCGTGCGCACCGTTGCGGGCGAGGTGAAGGCGCAAACCGTGGTGCTGGCCTGCGGCGGTTACCTCGCGCATCTCAAACGCGAAGTCGATCGCGCCGTGCTGCCGATCGCGACCTACGTCATGACGACCGAGCCACTCGGCGCGCGCCTGCAGGAATGCCTGCACACCCAAGCCGCGGTCTACGACACCCGGTTCGCGTTCGATTACTACCGTCCGCTCAAGGATTCGCGCTTGTTGTGGGGCGGGCGCATTTCGATCCACAACCGCTCGCCGCAAGCCGTGAAGCGGCTGCTGATGCACGACCTGCTGCGCGTGTTCCCGCAGCTGGAGGGCGTGAAGATCGAGTATGCGTGGTCCGGGCTGATGAGCTATGCACGCCACCAGATGCCGCAGCTCGGTACCCGCGGCGACGGCCTGTGGTGGATGCAGGCCTTTGGCGGCCACGGTACCGCGCCGACCTGCGCGGCGGGAGAATTGCTGGCTGCCGCCATCGCAAACGGTGATCAGGGCTGGCACGCTTTTTCCACCTTCGATCTGCGCAGCGCATGGCGGCCGCTCGGCTACCTCGGCGCGCAGGCGCAGTACTGGCGGTTGGGCGCACGCGACCGCTGGAAAAGCATGGTCGAAGGCTGAATCGATGCACTTGTCTTTGCGCCGCGACTGCACGAAGCTGACCCTCTCGACAGGAGGTCGCACGGGCGTGGAGGCGATCCATGGTCGAATGCAGCGGACCCGCGGCCGGGTCTTCGACCGACGCATTGTTCGTCGAGGTCTACGATCGCCTTAAGGCGATGGCCTCACGGCGCCTTGCGGGCCAGCGCCGTCAGGGAACCCTGGACACCACCGAGCTGGTGCACGAGCTGTACCTGCGCATGGGCGATCGCCCGACATTGCAATTCCAGGAGCCGGCGCAGTTCTTTGCCTACGCCGCGCGCGCCATGCGCCATTTGCTGATCAACCGCGCCCGCGATCGCCTGCGGCTGCGCGCGGGCGGCCAATGGAGCCGCGTCACGCTGGACGACCGCAACCTGAAACTCGCGATCGACACCGCCGAGCAGGCGCTGATGCTGGATGCAGCGCTGGACGCGCTTGAGGCGGTCGATGCACGTGCAGCCAAGGTTGTCGAATTGCGCTATTTCGCCGGTCTGGGCCTGGAGCAGGTTGCGGAAACGCTGGGCCTGGCCCGGCGCACCATCGACCGCGACTGGCGCTTCGCGCGCGCTTTCATCAAGGCGAGGGTGAATTGAGACACGTCGCAAACCCGTCGCGAACGGGGTTTACCGCAAGATGTCATCGGAGCTGCAACGGTGGAAAGCACACCGACATTGCGCGACTTGTTCGAGGAGGCGTTGGGGTTGCCTCCCGGCGTGCGCGCACGCCTGCTTGAAGATCGTTGCCACGACGCGGGCCTGCGCGCCACGCTCGAACGCATGCTGGCCGCGGATGCCGAGGATGGCGGGTTGCTTCCGACCGGTGACGCGGCGCGCGCTGCGCAGGCGATTGGCGAAACCGAGCCCGCAGATCCGCTGCCGGCCGGCAGCCGGATCGGGCCATTCGAACTGCTGGAAGTGCTGGGCGAGGGCGGTTCGTCCACGGTATTCCGTGCCTTCCGTGAAATCGAGGGCGTGCGCCAGGAGGTTGCGGTCAAGCTGCTGGCACGCGGCTTGTACACCGCCGACGCTCGCCGCCGCTTCCATCATGAACGCGCAGCCCTGGCGCGCTTGCGGCACCCGGGGATCGCGCGGCTGATCGAGGGCGGCATCGCCGACAACGGGCTCGCCTATATCGCCCTGGAGCTGATCGAGGGCGTACCGATCACGCGCCATGTCCGCGAACGCAATTTGCCGGAGCGCAGCCGCCTGACCCTGTTCCTGAAAGTGTGCCGCGCGGTCGAGTCGGCACACCGTGCCCTGATCGTGCACCGCGACCTGAAGCCTTCCAACGTGCTGGTCACCGCCGATGGCGAAGTCAAGCTGCTGGATTTCGGCATCGCCAAGTTGCTGGACGACACGGATGGCGCCACGCGCACCCGGCACCACGCATTGACACCGGCCTATGCGGCGCCGGAACAATTCACGTCGGGAGCCATCACCACTGCGACAGACGTTTACGCATTGGGCGTCCTGCTGCGCGAACTGTTGACGGGTGAGCGGCAACTGCCTGGTGCCACGAATGCGCAGCCATCGCACATGCTCGACAACGCTCTCGGGCCCGGCACCAAGCCGGTGCAGCGCAGGCTGCGCGGCGACCTCGCCAACATCGCCGCGAAGGCCACAGCGCAGGAGCCGGAACGCCGCTACGGTTCCGGTGGCGCGCTGGCCGACGACATCGAACGTTATCTCGATCGCCTGCCCGTGCAGGCGCATCCGCCGTCGCGCTGGTATCGCGCCAGCCGCTTCGTCATACGCCATCGTGGTGGCGTTGCAGTCACCGCGATATTGTTTCTGGCAATCCTCGCCTCGCTGTCGATCGCGTTGTGGCAGGCGCAGGTGGCACGACGCGAAGCGCAACGCGCCAATGCGATCCGCGATTTCGTCGTGGGCCTGTTGCAGAAGACCGCCCCTGATGTCGCCGCCAGTCAGCGTCCGGACGTGCCGACGCTGGTCTATGCCGCAGCCGATTCATTGCCGAAGGAATTGCGCGAGCAACCGGAACTGCGTGCGGAATTGTTGTACACCCTTGGCAACGTCCTGCGTGACATGCGCGACATACCGCGCTCCGAAGCCTTGTTGCGCCAGGCCGAGGCCAGCGCGGCGGCCCTTCCGGCAAATTCGTCCATCCGCATCCAGACCGAAATCGGTTTGATCCGCACGTTGATCCGGGAGGGCAATTACGAGGAAGCTGACCGGCGCATCAGGCCGCTTCTCGCGATTCAGGCATACCGCCTGCCGGCCGATGTACCACAGGCGATGCTGCTGAAGGTCGGCATGGTGATTGCAGACGGCCGCGGCGACATGGCTACGGCGGTGGCGCGTGGCCGGGCGATGATCGCGGCATACCGTTCCCTGTGCGCCAACGACCGCCACTGTGACGATCTCGGTCCTGCCGCCCACGATTTTGCCAGCGTGCTGCTGGACGCTGATCGCATCGCCGAAGCGCGCGGTCTGGCCGACGAAGCGCTGGCGCGCAAGCAGGGCCACGCCACGCCGTTCAGCCTGGCCGATAGCTGGAACCTGCAGGCCAAGATCGCGTTGTACCGCGGCGATCTCGACCTGGCCGAAGCCGATGCCCTGAAGGCCGATGCCCTGCTGGATTCACTGGGCAACGGGTTGCATCGCAAACCGCTGGAGCCGCGCACGCTGCATGTCTACGCACTGCTGGCCAAGGAGGATGCGGCGCACGCGCTGCCATTGGCAACGGCACTCGTCGGCGAACAACGCGCGCGTCGCGCATCATCCTGTGATCTCGTCGAGAATGAAATCCAGCAGGTGCGCGCTTTCCTGCAGTTGCAACGGATGCCGGAAGCCGTTGGCGCGGGGCAGTCCGCCGTGGCGGAAGCCGACCGCTGCCGGGACGGCGTCCTGCACGATCTTGCCTTGGCGCTGGCGACACTGGAACGCGGACGCACGCTCGCTGCTGCGGGTGACGCCGCCGCGGCGCAGGTGGACTATGCCAACGCGATGGCACTGGGCGAACGCGTCCACGCGAGCGATCCGTTGTCGTGGCCGCTGTTCCTGGTCGATTCGATGCATCTGGCGCAGTCGCTCGGGCACCACGACGACGCGGTGCGCCACGCGCGCACGCTGGTCGCTGCACTTGATCGCGCGCAGGCGCTACCCACGCATCCATGGTGGCTGGAAGCACAGCTTGTGCTTGTTGGCACGGTACCGCGTGGAAGCACCGTGCCAGACATCGGCGCCATCGATGCGGCGATTGCGAAGATCGGCAACTGGCCGGTAAGCGCGCGCCTGGCGCGAATGCGTGCCGCAGCGCATTGATGCGATGTTGCAAACTTGGCGGAGGCTGTGTTGCCCCTGATGAATCTCCGTAATCAGGGTCAACACAGCCATGTCCACTCGCTGGTCGCCATCCTCCGCCCGCCACGGCTTCCTGGTTGCCGCTGTCGCACTGCTGTTGGTCACGGCGGATGCAGGTGCGCAACAGGTCTTGGCGCCGCCATCCGGCGCGCTGGTCACGCGCGATCCCTCCGGCTGGCTGCAGACCAGCACGCCCGACGGCACATCGACCTGCGCAATCCGTTCTTCCAGAGCTTCGGCAGCCACGTTGTGCGACGTGGTGGATTTCCAGGACACAGGCTTCCACATCGACTTGAGTGAACAGCAGAAAC
Organism: Pseudomonadota bacterium; assembly: GCA_018241365.1. Lineage (GTDB taxonomy): Bacteria > Pseudomonadota > Gammaproteobacteria > Xanthomonadales > Rhodanobacteraceae > 66-474. The sequence continues at coordinate 29,701 of JAFEDX010000194.1, read as the reverse complement.
AGGATCTGGTCGCGTTCCTGGCGGCGTTGTGAGCCCCGCGGCGGCCACCGGGAAGCCGCCATGTCGCAATCTGTATGCAGACGGTGTTTATCTGTTTACGGAGGCATACAAATGACCACTACGCACACCGCCCGCTGTTTCTGCGGAGCCGTCGAAATCAGCCTGACGGGCACTCCGGAGGCCATGGGCTACTGTCATTGCGAGTCCTGCCGCCACTGGTCGGCCGGGCCGGTGAATGCCTTCACCTTGTGGTCGAAAGGGTCGGTCCGGATCGCCAAGGGCGAAGAACAGCTCGGCAGCTATGCGAAGACGCCCACCAGTGCCCGCCGCTGGTGCAGGCAATGCGGCGGCCACGTGTTGACCGAGCATCCGGCATGGGGGTTGGTGGACGTCTATGCCGCAGTGATTGAGGGGTTCGATTTCTCGCCAGGCGTGCACGTGCCCTACCAGGAAACCGTACTGCCGATTCGCGACGGCGTGACCAAGCTGAAAGACCTTCCGCAAGCCATGGGCGGTTCGGGAGTCGCCTTGGCCGAGTGAAGAACCAAATCACGCAAACCCATCCCGACGGAGAGCAGCCATGCGCAGCACCTTGATCCTCCTGTACGGCGCGATTTGCTACGTCGCGTTCTTCCTGACGTTCCTGTACGCCATCGGCTTCGTCGCCGACCTGCCGCTGCCGAAGACGATCAACCACCCGATGTCCGGTTCGGCTGGTGCGGCAGGTGACTGGATCGTGGACATCGTGTTGCTCAGCCTGTTCGCCGTGCAGCACAGCGCGATGGCGCGGAGCGGTTTCAAGAAGTGGCTGGCAGGCTGGATGAGCCCGGCCATCGAACGCAGCACCTACGTGCTGGCGACCAGCCTCGTGCTGATCCTGTTGTACTGGCAGTGGCGACCGCTGCCGGGGGTGGTCTGGGATGTCGGCCAAGGCTGGGCATGGTGGCTGCTGTACGCGGTGTCCGCCCTGGGCTGGCTGATCGTGCTGAGCGGAACCTTCGTCATCAATCACTTCGACCTGTTCGGGCTGCGCCAGGTGTGGCTGCGTGCACGTGGCATCGCCTACACGCCATCGGAATTCGTTGACAGTTTTTATTACCGCATCGTCCGGCATCCCCTGATGCTGGGTTTCATCATCGCATTCTGGTCGATCCCGCGCATGACTGTCGGGCACCTGCTGTTCGCGCTCGCAACCACCGGCTACATCCTGATCGCGGTGCATTTCCTGGAAGAGCGCGACCTGATCGCGGCGCATCCTGAATACCGCGAGTATCGCCAGCGGGTGCCGATGATCTGTCCCTGGCCACGGCTTGCAAAACGGAAGGAATCGCGCGTCGCGGCATCCGGGCAATAGTGGATACCTGGTGGATACGGCGGGCTCAGAAACAATGGCGGGCCATGGCAGTCTCGCGCAACAAGATCCAGCACGTGTTGCATTTACTGCGGAGGACACGATGATGACAAGATTGCATCTGGTTTTGATGCTGTCACTTTCACTGGGCTTGCTGGCCAGCACCGTCGAGGCGCAGCCGCCGGTGGCGGCTACGGAGCACGCGGTGTTGGTTCCCGCTGACCTCAAGTGGATGCCAGCGCCACCGGTGTTGCCGAAAGGCGTACAGATCGCTGTGTTGCGCGGCAATCCGTTTGCGGAAGGCTTCGCGACCGTGCGTCTGAAGATTCCGCCGCATACGACCATTGCGCCGCACTGGCACCCGACAGTGGAAAGCTTCACGGTGCTCAAGGGCGAACTTTTCGTCGGCATGGGCGACCGCATCGACAAGGCCGGTGCACAACCGTTGCCGGCGATGGCGTTCGCCTCGATGCCCGCGATGCACCGTCACTACGCCTACACCGGCAACGAAGTCGCCATCATCGACGTGAGTTTCTACGGCCCCTTCCAGATCCACTACGTCAATCCCGGCGACGATCCGTCGAAAACGTAGGCTGGCCGTTTGGCTGGGCTCGAATCGCCGTACACGATTGCGGCACAATGGCTACCTCATGGAGTCCCATCGAGGTGGCTGCATGTTGGGCAATCGTTGGCGTGGAAGGGCAAAACGACGTGGCTGGCTGATCTGGCTGCTGGGTGGCATGGTTGCAGGCGCGGCGCTTGCCACGAGTGCGCCGCCACCGCATGCACCTCCAGGGGCATTCGGGAACGGCGCGATTGCAGCGAGCTGGAAGCTCGACAGTGGCGTCCTGTCCAATCTGGTGGTCACCGACGCATTGCACCACACGCCGATCCAGGTCACCGATCCGTTCTCGCTGACCATGCAGGATGGCAGCACGATCAGCACGAGTAACTTCCACCTGCAGGGCGAACTGCGTGATGTCGCGCTGCCGGCCGACGCCAAGGCGTCGCGGCTGGTGGATCGGCTGCCCGGCAAGGCCGTGTCAGGACGTTTCCTTGGCCCGAAGGGGCACATTGCGATCGACTGGAAGCTGCTGCAGCGCGAGGGTTCGGATTACATGCGCGAGATCGTCACCATCACCGCGCTTGACCAGGATGCGCCGATCAGCAAGGTGTCGCTGTTTGGCGCGAATGCGCCGGACGCTTTCGTTGATGGCACGGTTGACGGCTCGCCGGTGATCTCGCACGACGACTGGCTGGGCTTCGAGCACCCGATGTCCAAATCCGACGCGTGGCGCGGCAAGGTCAAGTTGTGGATCGAGCGCGCGCTGCCGTTGAAAAAGGGCCAGTCAGTGACGTATTCGGCGGTGATCGGCGTCGCGCACGCGGGGCAGATGCGGCGCGACTTCGGCACCTACATCGAGCGCGAGCGCGCGCATCCCTATCGCCCGTTCCTGCACTACAACTCGTGGTACGACATCGGCTTCTTCACGCCCTACACCCAGGCCGAGGCGCTGGACCGCATCAACACCTTCGGCAAGGAACTGGTCGAGAAGCGCCACGTCAAGATGGATTCGTTCCTGTTCGACGATGGCTGGGACGACTACAGCGGCAGCTGGCATTTCAGCAAGGCCTTCCCGGGCGGCTTCAAGCCGCTGTGCAAGGCCGCGGAAATGTACGGCGCGGCGCCGGGCGTATGGTTGTCGCCGTGGGGTGGCTACGGCAAGCCGCACGCCGAGCGCGTGGCCAACGGGCGCAAACTTGGCTATGGCATCGTCGATGGCAGCCTCGCGTTGTCCGCGCCGAAATACTGGCAGCGTTTCCATCAGGTGACGATGACGCTGTTGAACGATGACTGCATCAACCAGTTCAAGCTCGACGGCACTGGCAACGTCAACAGTGTGTATCCGGGCAGCGAATTCGACAGCGACTTCGCCGCGGCCATCCAGTTGATCGACGACATCCGCGCGGACAAGCCCAACACCTTCATCAACCTGACGACCGGCACCTGGGCCTCGCCGTTCTGGCTGAAATACGCCGATTCCATCTGGCGCGACGGCTACGACCACAACTTTGCGGGCGTGGGCACCTACCGCGAGCAGTGGATCACCTACCGCGACATGCAGACCTACCAGAACATCGTGATCAAGGGCCCGCTGTTCCCGATCAATTCGCTGATGCTGCACGGGATCATCTATGCGCAGCACGCGGTGCACCTCGATACCGACCCAGGCCATGACTTCGCCAACGAAGTGCATTCCTATTTCGCCACCGGCACCGACCTGCAAGAGCTGTACATCACGCCGTCGCTGTTGACCAATGCGGACTGGAACACGCTGGCCGAAGCGGCGAATTGGTCGCGCGCGAACGCGAAGGTGCTGGAAGACACGCACTGGATCGGCGGCGATCCGGGCCGGCTCGACGTGTATGGCTGGGCCGCTTGGTCCCCGGACAAGGCCTTCATCACGCTGCGCAACCCGGACGACAAGCCGCGCCTTGCGGTGCTGGACGCGGCGCGGCAATTACAGTTGCCGAAGAGCGCCGCGCGCACGTTCGATGTCAGCGACGTGTGGCATACCGGTGGTGACAGCGTCCCGAAGACGCTGGATGCCGACCACCAGACCGCCATCACGCTGCAGCCGTTCGAAGTGCTGACGTTGCAACTGGTGCCGGTGAAGTGATGGTCGCGAGCACGCTCGCTCCTACAGGCGCCATGTGGGAGCCTGCGTGCAGGCGACCTTGACCGTTATCCTTCACCCATGGACTGGACCATCCTTTGGTACGTCATCGCCGGCATCCTGATCGTGGCCGGCCTGATCGGCTCGATCCTGCCGAACCTGCCCGGCGTTCCGGTGATGTTCGGCGGCATGCTGCTGGCCGCGTGGGCGGGGCACTTCCAGAAAATCCCGCTGTGGGTGATCGTGTTCCTCGGCGTGCTCGCCGCGTTCTCGATCGTGTTCGACTTTTTTTCGGGCACCTACGGGGCCAAGAAATCCGGCGCCAGCAAGGCCGCAGTGTGGGGCGCTTTCATTGGCACGATCGTGGGTCTGTTCTTCGGCATTCCCGGGATCATCCTCGGCCCGTTCATTGGCGCCGTGGTCGGGCAGCTCGCATCCGGCAGCGCGATCGATCACGCCGCGCGCGTCGGCGTCGGCACCTGGATCGGCTTGCTGATCGGCACCGCGATCAAGCTCGCGGTCGCCTTCATGATGCTCGGAACATTCGTGCTGGCCTTGGTACTCTGATCCCACCCGGTCTCTTTCGACCGCCCCGCAGGGAGCCTCCCGCATGCACGTACCGCTCTGGGTCTGGCTGGCCACCGCTGCGGGCATCGTCGCGCTGCTCGCGCTCAGCTACTTCACCCACATCCGCAAGGCGCACGAACCGTCGCTCAAGGAAGCCGGCGCCTGGACGGCGTTCTTCGTGTCGTTGTCGATCCTGTTCGGGCTGGGCCTGACGGCGGTGTGGGGGCGCGATCACGGGATCGAATATTTCGCGGGCTACATCACCGAATACAGCTTGTCGATCGACAACCTGTTCGTGTTCGTGATCATCATGTCGAGCTTCGCGGTGCCGCGCGCCTACCAGCAGAAGGTGCTGCTGATCGGCATCGTCATCGCGCTGGTGCTGCGCACGATCTTCATCCTGATCGGCGCGGCGGCGATTGCCCACTTCAGCTGGGTGTTCTACCTGTTCGGGCTGTTCCTGATCCTCACGGCGGCCAAGCTGGCTTTCGAAAAACACGACGACGACGACGAGGCGTATCAGCCCAACGTCCTGGTGCGCGCCGCGCAGAAGGTCCTGCCGTTCGCCGCGGAATACGACGGGGCGAACATGACCACGGTGGTCGGCGGCAAGCGGTACTTCACGCCCATGATGATGGTGATGATCGCCATCGGCATGACCGACATCCTGTTCGCGCTCGACTCCATCCCGGCCATCTACGGCCTGACCAACGAGCCCTACATCGTGTTCACGACGAATGCGTTCGCGCTGCTCGGACTGGTCGAACTGTACTTCCTGATCGGCGGCCTGCTCAAGCGACTCGTCTACCTGAGCTTCGGGCTCGCGCTGGTGCTGGGCTTCATCGGCATCAAGCTGATCATCGAAGCCATGCACGGCAACAGCCTGCCGTTCCTCAACGGCGGCGAGCCGATCCACATCATCCCGGCGATCCCGACCTGGCTGTCGCTGGTGATCATCCTTTCGATCCTGGCCATCACGACCGTCGCCAGCCTGTTCAAGAGCCGCCGTGACGCGAATCGATCGGCGGAGGCCTGATATACGGAGGATTGCCTTGGCGCGATCCTTGGGCCCTTCATCGGCGCGGTGATCGGGCAACTCGCATCCGGCAGCGCGATCGACCACGCCATCAAGGGCGGCGTGGGCACCTGACCTGGATCGGCTTGCTGATCGACACCGCCATCAAGCGCGCCGTAGCCCTCGTGATGCTGGAGACGTTTGCGCTGGCGATGGCATTCTGAAATGCCACCGCAGAGTACGATGGTTCTGTGCCAGCCAGATGGGCTTGTTGTTGGCTTCAGGCAAAACGAACCGAAAACCCCGCAGCTGCAACTGTGTCAACAGTTCATCCAACGCATCGGCCGTCGTCGGTCGGCTGTGCATCAGCAGGATCGACCCGCCTTGGGATGCCTGGTCCAGGCTGAGTTGCACGATCTTTTGTGGATCCTTCAGCCACGTATCACCGCTGTTGGTGTCCCAAAGCACTTGTTCCATCCCGGCGGCATGGGCGGCGTTCAGGACCGCGGGTGAAGTCTGTCCCCAGGGCGGGCGGAAGAATGCCGGGCGCCTGCCGGTAACCGCTTCAAGGCGAGAACTGCACCCCTCGATTTCATTCTGCAATGGTGACGGTCGCAGCTGCGTCAGGTGCAGGTGATCGTAACTGTGGTTTGCAATGATGTTTCCTCCGTCCGTGATTTCGTGTTGGGTCTTTTGGACGGGGCTTGTGATGTTCGCGCAGACTTCGAAAAAAACCGCGTGTGCGCCATGTCTGGCGAGAATTGCCAGTATGCGTTCGTCCACTCCGTGGCCACGAGGGCCATCGTCAACGGTCAGCATGATGTATTTGCGGCCTGCGATCTGGTCGCTCAAACGACGCCAGAACGGGTACTTCACCGGTGCGATTGCAGTCCCCCCCGCCGTCAATCGAAATTTCGGAGGCGGCAGATTGTTGCCGGCCAGCCCCAAGGCCGCGAGTCCGAATCCCGCGACAACCAGTGACCATGCCATGGCAGCCACGACCCACGACTTGGCTTGTGGCTTCTTGATCAACACTTCCCGCACCTCCCTCGACATTGAGGCCCTCCTGCACCATCCCGAAAATCCCGAGGCCCCATCCAAGTGTCGAAGCACATGGCGTGCCATCCCGTATTTCTGTTGCCTACGGCGCATACCGTGGGCGAGCACGGCGCTGCGGATGGAACCGGTAGCGCAGGGTAGATGGTCAAGCGCGATTGCGCCGCCTTCGGAGTCACTCTTTTCGGGTCGAGGTTCGGGATCTTCATGATCGCGACTGATCACGACACCAAGGTCGGCGAGGGCACGAGGATCGGTTTGCCGATCGGCAGCGCGATCAAGCTTGCGGGGGCGTTTACAAAATGCTGGGAACGGTTGCGCTGACGCCATGAACGACCAGCATGTTCGCCGTGAACCTGATCAAGTCGTCCCGTGGACAAACGACCAGCGGCCTTCAGGGCGGCGGCAAAACGACTTCGTTGTAGAGTTCACAGGGCTCGACGCCTTCGCAACGCGTCGCGTGGATGGAGTGTGCCGGAACGAAGAAATAACTCCCCGGGCCGAGCCGATGCGCAACTTCGCCCGGACGCGTGATGACGAACGTCCCTCGAAGAACCATGGCGCGCTCATGGAACTGGTGCGTGTGCTCCGGCGATGCGTATCCCGGCTCGAAGCGGTACAACTCGCCGCCTGCCGCGTCCGCCATCGGTTCTCCCCACAGGACTGCAATCTCGACGCCGGATGACGGATCGCGCGTCCACTGGGCATCGGCGGTGCGAATGGCCGTGAACTCTCCCGGAGGAGCAGGAATCCGCGGCAAGGTCTGCTCCGACATCGCGGTATCTGGTTGGCGCGGCAGCATGGTTCCTTAGTACTGGACGTATTGCCAGCGTTCGCCTCGTTTCACCCAGATATCCGTGAACACTATTTCGTGGTGTCCGGGTTTGCCATTCCGTACATCCCGGACCGACAAGTGTCCAGTGACTATCGCGACATCTCCGTACAACCGGACCTTCAGCTGGCTCGGCTCTTCGGCCACAGTGATCAAAGCCCCGGACTTGACGCCATCGAACCACTGGGCCCTGGTTTCGATCTTGCCGATCGCCTCAATTCCGATGTAATCATCCGCGACGATTCTTTCGAGTGCAGCGATGTCATTGGCGGCGGAAGCCGCGCTCACTTGCCGTTCGAGGTCCAGGATCGTTTGCTCGTCACTGCTTGTCGCGAACGCTGCCGCTGTCAATGAAAACAGGATAGCCGTTGCAGCAAGAAACACCGCGGCAATGCGAGTCATTGTCACTCTCCCCAATCGTTGCGAGCCAAATGGATGAAGCGGACAAAAAGGCTCCGATGCTGCCAGTCAACCACACCGGAAATTACACCATCTCGAAGATCCCCGCGGCGCCCATGCCTGTGCCGATGCACATGGTGACCATGCCGTATTTCTGTTTCCTGCGGCGCATGCCATGCACCAGCGTGGCGATGCGGATGGAGCCGGTGGCACCGAGCGGGTGGCCGAGCGCGATGGCGCCGCCTTCGGGGTTGACCTTTTCCGGATCGAGGCCAAGATCCTTGATGACCGCGAGCGACTGCGCGGCAAAGGCCTCGTTGAGTTCGATCCACTCCATGTCGTCCTGCTTCATGCCGGTGGACTTGAGTGCCTTCGGAATCGCTTCCTTCGGGCCGATGCCCATGATTTCCGGCGGCACGCCGGCCACCGAGAAGCCGACGAAACGCGCGAGCGGGGTCAGGCCGTAATCCTTGATCGCCTTCTCGCTGGCCAGCAGGACTGCCGCCGCGCCATCGGACATCTGCGATGAGTTGCCGGCGGTGACGCTGCCGTCGCGCTTGAACACGGTTCGCAATTTCGCCAGCACCTCGGCGCTGGTGTCGCGGCGCGGGCCTTCATCGTTCTCGATCACGCGGCGGTCTTCCTTGATGCCACGCGCGCGCAGGTCCGGGTAGCGGTCGTCGAGCGGGTAGGGCGCGATTTCCTCCTTGAAGTTGCCGGCGTCCTGCGCGGCGAGCGCGCGCTGATGGCTGCGCAAGGCGAAGGCGTCCTGCTGCTCGCGGCTGATCTTCCAGCGCGTCGCGACGTTCTCGGCGGTGCTGCCCATGCCGTAGGCGATTCCGATGTTTTCGTCCTTGAAGATTTCGGGATTCATCACCGGCTTGAAGCCCATCATGGGCACCATGCTCATCGATTCCGTGCCACCGGCGAGGATCAGGTCAGTCTCGCCCAGCCGGATTGAATTCGCGGCGATCGCGACCGACTGCAGGCCCGACGAGCAGAAGCGGTTGACCGTCATGCCTGGAATCGTGTCGGGCAGGCCCGCCAGCAGCAGGCCGATGCGCGCCACGTTCATGCCTTGCTCGGCTTCGGGCATCGCGCAGCCGACCACCACGTCGCTGATGCGTTTGACGTCGATGCCGGGGCATTCGTCCAGCGTTTCGCGGATCACGTGCGCCAGCATGTCGTCGGGGCGGGTGTGGCGGAACACGCCGCGCGGCGCCTTGCCAACAGGCGTGCGCTTGACGGCGACGATGTAGGCATCCTGGGTTTGCTTGGTCATGGCATTTCTCTTTGTTCGTGGTCCCGGCGCAGGCCGGGATCCAGTGTTTTTGCGTTCGAAAATGGACCCCGTGTCGTCGGCCATCCATGGCCTGCACGGGGTGAGTACATCCTGTACTCAATTGCGCAGCGGTTTCCCGGTGGTCATGGTGTGCGCGATGCGCTCCTGGGTCTTGGGCATCTGCGCCAGGGCCATGAAGTGGTGGCGTTCCAGGTCCAGCAGCCATTGCGCATCGACGGTGCTGCCGCGTTCGATGTTGCCGCCGCACAGGGTGTCGGCGATGCGGGTGGCGATGTCCATGTCGTGTTCGGAAATGAAATGCCCCGCAAGCATGTTGACGAGTTGTGCCTTGATCGTCGCGGTGCCGACGTCGCCCGCGACGTGCGTGGCTTGCGGCAACGGCGGACGCCAGCCGGACTCGGCCAGCGACGACGCGACGTTCTTGGCGACGTACAAAAGTTCGTTGGCGTTGAACACCACCACGTCGGTGTCGCGCAGATACCCGAGTTGCTTGGCTTCCAGCGCGCTGCCGGATGCCTTGGCCATCGCCACGGTCTCGAAGTAACGCTTCACCTGCTCGAATGGATCGTCGCCTTGCGTGGCGCGCGCGCAGCGTTCGGCAATCTCCTTCAATCCGCCGCCAGCCGGCAACAGGCCCACCCCGGCTTCGACGAGGCCGATGTAGCTTTCTAGCGCCGCGACGGTGCGCGCCGAATGCATCTGCAACTCGCAGCCACCGCCGAGGCACAGTCCGCGTACCGCAGCGACGGTCGGAACCAAACCGTGCTGCACGCGCTGGGTGGCGCGCTGGAAGTTGGCGATCAGCGCTTCGAGTTGCGAAACCTTGCCTTCCTTCAACAGCCCCAGCACGCCCTTGAGGTTGGCGCCGGCCGAGAACACCGGGCCGGTCTGCCACACCACCAGCGCCTTCAGCTTCTGCTCGGCCAGGCCGACCGCATGCTGGATGCCGTCCAGCACATGGTCGTCGAAGGTGCACATCTTGGTCTTGAAGCTGACGATGCCGACGTCGTCACCGCCCAGCGTCCACAGGCGGATGCCGTCGTTTTCCCAGACCGTGGTGCCGGTGTCGAATTTCTCGCCGATCAGCGCGTCGGGGAACAATTGGCGCTGGTAAACGGGTGCTGCCGAACGCGGGATGTCCTTCTTTTCGCGCGGCGAATACGAGCCGTTGGCGAAGTGCACTCCCTTGCGGCCGTCGCTGACCCACGCAGGCAGCGGAGCCTTGCTCATGGCCTTGCCGGCGGCAATGTCCTCGGCGATCGCCTTGGCCACCGCTTGCCAATCCGCCGCCTGCCAGGTTTCGAACGGGCCCAGCTTCCAGCCGTAACCCCAGCGGATGGCGAAATCGACGTCGCGCGCGGTTTCGGCGATGCCTTCGAGGTGGTACGCGGTATAGTGGAACAGGTCGCGGAAGCAGGCCCACAGGAATTGCGCCTGCGGGTCCTTGGATTCGCGCAGCTTGGCGAACTTCTCGGCCGGGTTCTTGATCGCGAGAATTGCGGCCACTTCGTCAGATGCCTTTTGTTCCGACGCGCGGTAATCCTGCTTGGCGAGATCCAGCACCTGGATTTCCTTGCCGGCCTTCTTGTAGAAACCAGCGCCGACCTTGGCGCCCAGCGCGCCCTTTTTGATCAGTGCCGACAGCCATGCGGGCGACTGAAAATGTTCGTGCCAGGGATCGTCCGGCAGGGTGTCGGCCATGGTCTTGATGACGTGCGCCATGGTGTCCAGGCCGACGACATCCGCGGTGCGATAGGTTGCCGACTTCGGCCGGCCAATGGCCGGACCGGTCAGCGCATCCACCACGTCGAAGCCGAGCTTGAACTGCGTGGTGTGGTACATGGTGGAAAGGATTGAAAACACGCCGATGCGGTTGCCGATGAAGTTGGGCGTGTCGCGCGCGAACACCACGCCCTTGCCAAGGGTGGATGTCAGGAACGCTTCCAAGCCGGCCAGCAGCTTGCGATCGGTCGCCTTGCCGGGAATCACTTCGACCAGGTGCATGTAGCGTGGTGGGTTGAAGAAGTGCACGCCGCAAAACCGATGACGCAGGTTTTCCGGCAGGGCTTCGGCAAGCTGATTGATCGACAACCCTGAGGTATTCGAAGCGAGAATCGTGTGTCCGGGGATGTGCGACGCGACTTTCCTGTAGAGGTCGAGCTTCCAGTCCGTCCGTTCGGCGATCGCCTCGATCACGAAGTCGCGATCCTTGAGCGCGTCGAGATTCTCGTCGTAATCCGCCGGCGTGATCGCCAAGGCGACATCTTTCGCCGCCAGCGGCGCGGGCGACAGCTTGCCGAGGTGCTGGATGGCCTTGACGGCGATGCCGTTCTTCGGACCCTCCCTGGCGGCAAGGTCGTACAACAGCGTTTCAATGCCGGCGTTGGCGAGATGCGCGGCAATCTGTGCGCCCATCACGCCGGCACCGAGCACGGCGGCTTTGCGAATGCGAAGAAGGTGTGACATGGAAACTCCGGTGGATCAGGGTGAATCGGACCGCGGTGGGCGCACGGGTGCTGCTGGCTGTGTCAGCTACGCCCGCAGCCCCGCCGCGGTGAAATGGATCAGGTGCCTCGCCATCTGCTCGCGGTGCGTGCGCTCGGTTTCGCCCGGGCGACGCTGGATCACGCCAAAATCCGCCATGGCGTAGGTGAGCGCGCCGACCGCAATGTCCAGGCGCCAATACAACTCTTCCTTGTCGAGTTGCGGCAGCAGGTTGGCAAAAGCTGCCGCGAAATCCTTGAGGACGTAGCCGTAATTCTCGGACAGGAACTTGCGCAGGTGGGTGTTGTGTTCGGCGAAGGCCCGCGCCAGCACCCGCATGAACACCGATCCGCCCTTGCGATCCAGCGACAGTTCCAGGGCGGGGGTGATGAAGGCGTCAAGCACGGATTCGAGCGTCGCCTCGTCGGCGATTTCGGCGAGGCGTTCAAGACGCCGCCGGCTCAGTTCATCCAGACGGCGTCGGAAGACCTCCTCGATCAGGTTGTCCTTGGAGCCGAAGTGGTAATTGACCGCGGCCAGGTTGACCTTGGCTGCAGACGTGACTTGGCGCAACGATGCGCCTGCGAAGCCGCGTTCGGCGAAAAGTTCTTCGGCTGCCCCCAGGATGCGCTGGCGGGTGGAGAACTGCGGGGTGTCGTGCATGCCGAGGCCCGTTTCAAACAATCGTTTGAAGTCTAGGCCAGGCCAAGCCGTGGGTCAAATCCGCGGGACGCGCGTAGCCAAGCGCCGGTGATTGGGCTAGAATTTGCGCTTTATTTGTGAGCTAAACCCGCATTTGTGCGGATGTTTTGGACTATGCTCGCGAGCCTGAAGGGGCTTCGTGACATTTTTCTACATTTCGATATCAGCCGAGGAACCCATGGCGCTGGAGCGCACGTTGTCCATCATCAAACCCGATGCCGTTGCCAAGAACGTGATCGGGCAGATTTACGCACGTTTCGAGCAGGCCGGTCTGCAAATCGTTGCAGCGAAGATGAAACACCTGTCGCGCAAAGAGGCGGAAGGTTTTTACGCCGTGCATCGCGAACGGCCGTTCTTCAAACCGCTGGTCGACTTCATGGTTTCGGGGCCGGTGATGATCCAGGTGCTGGAAGGCGAGGGTGCAATCGCCCGGAACCGCGAGCTGATGGGGGCCACCAACCCGAAGGACGCCGCGGCGGGAACCATCCGCGCGGATTTTGCACAGAGCATCGACGCGAATGCGGTGCACGGTTCGGATGCTCCGGACACCGCGCGTTTCGAAATCGGATATTTTTTTGCCGCGACGGAACTTTGTCCGCGGTAGTGATTGCGTTCGTTCGCGGACGCGGGGATCAACCAGGGTCATGCATGACCCGATTTCTCACTAGAGCGATCCATGGCTGAATCAATCGCCAAGGCCAACCTGCTGGACTTCGATCGTGACGGGTTGCGCGCGTTCTTCGCCGATCTGGGTGAGAAGCCGTATCGTGCCGACCAGGTGATGAAGTGGATCTACCACCGCCTCGAAAGCGACTTCGGGGCAATGACGGATCTTGGCAAATCCTTGCGCGAGAAGTTGCCGGAGGTGGCGGTGGTGGCACCGCCCAAACCCCTTCTGGACAAGGTCTCCAGCGACGGCACGCGCAAATGGCTGCTGGGCATGGACGCGGGGAACGCGGTCGAAACCGTGTACATCCCCGAGCCGAGCCGCGGCACCTTGTGCGTGTCTTCGCAGATCGGCTGTGGCCTCAACTGCCGGTTTTGTTCGACCGGGGCGCAGGGCTTCAATCGCAACCTTGCAGCGTCGGAGATCATCGGGCAGGTGTGGCACGCGGCGAAGCAGCTCGGCAACGTCACCCACCAGCAGCGCCGCATCACCAACGTGGTGATGATGGGCATGGGCGAGCCGCTGCTCAACTTCGACAACGTCGTCAAGGCCATGAGCCTGATGCGCGACGACCTCGGCTTCGGGCTGGCGTCCAAACGGGTCACGCTGTCCACCGCCGGGGTGGTGCCGAAGATCGACGCGCTCGGAGAAGTCGCGGACGTCTCGCTGGCGGTGTCGCTGCATGCGCCCAACGATGAACTGCGCACGCAGCTGATGCCGATCAACAAGCGCTGGCCAATCGCCGAGCTGCTGGATGCGTGCGCGCGCTATGCCGCCCGTCGTCCGCGTTCGACCGTCACCTTCGAATACACGTTGATGAAGGGCATCAATGATGCACCGGAACTCGCGAAGCAGTTGATCAAGCTGATGCGCAGGCTGCCGGCCAAGGTGAACCTGATTCCGTTCAATCCGTTCCCCGGCACGCAATACGAACGCTCGGACGAGACCGTGATCCGCGCATTCCAGACCATCCTGCTCAACGCAGGCGTGCAGGCGATGGTGCGGCGCACCCGCGGCGAGGACATCGACGCGGCCTGCGGACAGCTCAAGGGCAAGGTCGCCGACCGTACCCGCCGCCACGCAGAGTTCCGGCTCCGCGTCGAAGCCGCCCAACAACACGAGGTGCAGGCCGATGCCGCTTAAGTCCGGTTGCGCGCTGGTGGTGATGATGCTGGCGCTCGGGCTGGCAGCGTGCAAGCACGATCCCGGCATCATCAAGGTCGACTCCTCGCCACTCGGTAGCCTCAAGAACGCGCCCAGCGATTCCGCGAAACAGGACAAGCAGGCCGCCGCCCAGACGCACACCCAGCTTGCCGCGGCCTACATGCAGCAGGGGCATTTGAAGGCGGCGGAAACCGCGCTGAACAAGGCGTTGGGCTTCGACGACAAATACATCCCTGCGCATACGATGCTCGCGATCCTGGACTGGCGCATCGATCGCCTGAGCGACGCCGACAAGGAATTCCGCGCGGCCATCGCGCTCGACCCTTCGAACGGCGACACCAACAACAACTACGGCCGTTTCCTGTGCGAGCAGGGCAAACAGCAGGATGCCATGCGCTATTTCAGGAAAGCGCTGGCCGATCCCTTCTACAAGACGCCCGCGCTGGCGAACACCAATGCCGGTGGCTGCCTGATGCACGGGGGTGATTACGCGGGCGCCGAAGCGTACCTGCGCAAGGCACTCGAAATCGATCCGAATTTCGCGGACGCCTTGCTCGCGATGGCCGACCTCGACTACCGCAAGGGCGATGCCTTCGCGGCCCGCGGCTACCTGCAACGCTTCGAGTCGGCCGGCCAGGCCACGCCCCAATCGCTGCTGCTCGGCTACCAGATTGCTACCCGGCTTGGTGACAAGGAAACCGCCACCAATTATTCCAATCGTCTGCAGGATCAGTTCCCGAATTCCACGCAGGCACAATCGCTGAACGGTTCGAACCAATGATCGATCGCGACGATTCTCCCGATTTGTTTGCCGCCATGGAATCGGCGAAAGAGAAGGCCACGGAAGCCACGCCTGCCGCGGCACCCGTCGCGATGGACACGGCCTCGCACCCGGCGACGCTGGGGTCGCGCTTGCGCAAGGCGCGCGAGGCAAGGGGATTGGACCTGGCGGATTGCGCCGCCCGGCTGCACCTGCCGATCAAGGTGCTGCAACGCCTCGAAACCGACAACTACGGCGAACCCGAACACTTCGTGTTCCTGCGTGGCGCGCTGCAGGGCTATGCGCGTTTCCTCGGCCTCCCTGCAGGCAGCTGCGATGATGCCTTGCGCAGGGCGGCGCCGGTGGAACAACCGGCGCTGGTATCGGTGGCGCGGACATCGCCGGCGCGCTGGCTGTTGCAGCGTTACGGCACGGCCGCGACCTACATCGTGTTGACGGCGACCATCGCGGTACCGCTGGTGCTGCTGGGGCTGCGCGGAGGCCTGGAACGCCCGTCTGCCCGGATCGTGTCGCTGGACCAGGCGCCGGTTGCTGCAGCACCGCACCAGGCAACGGCCAAGGTGCCGGCCACCAGCTCGGCGTCATCTGCCGCGCAGGACGAAACTCCGTTCCGCGCTTCGATGACGCCCTTCGCCGCGATCGGGCTGGGCGATGGCAGCGCCGATCGCGTGCCGCTCGCACCCGTACCGGTTCCAGTGGCCATTTCAGGGCAGCACACCCTCACGGTTTCCGCCAGTGGCGACTGCTGGTTCGAGATCACCGATGCCGACGGCAACAAGGTGGATTCCGGCATGTTGCACGCTGGCGATTCCCGCAGCTGGCACTCGGCCGGTACGCTGCACGTGACGCTCGGCAATGCCGAAGGCGTCAGCGTCACCCGGGATGGCCAGCCGTTGCCCCTGGATGCGTATCGGCACGCCAACGTCGCCCGCTTCGACGTGTTCGGCGCGAAATCCGGCAGCGGCGAAAACGACTGAGTTCCAGTATCCTTGACGGTTCCCGCGCGTGGCGTGGGGTTTTCGCGTGCACTGGATGAACGATGGCTTTCGAAGATTACGACGAGTACGAACAGGGCGAACAGGTCCGCAAGTGGATCAAGGAAAACGGCATCGCCGTGGCGGTCGGCGTGGTGCTTGCACTGGCGCTGATCTTCGGCTGGCGGCAATGGCAGGCCCACCGGACCAATCACGAAATCCAGGCGGCGTCGCAGTTCGCGGTGGTGGAGAACGCCGTGCAGGCCAACAGCAAGCCAGCCATGACGGCAGCCGTCGGCGACCTGCAGAAGAATTATGGGGACACGCCCTATGCGGCATTCGGCAGCGCCGCGGTCGCCGAATACGATGTCAGCAAGAACGACCTGAAGGCTGCGGCGCAGAATCTGCAATGGGCAGTGGAACACAGCAAGCTGTCCGCCCTGAAGTCGCTGTTCACGCTGCGGCTGGTGCGGGTGTTGCTGGCGCAGGGCCAGGCGCAACAGGCGTTGACCGCGCTGGACGGTATTCCTTCCGGCAACTTCGTCGCATTGTCGGCGGAACTTCGGGGCGATGCGCAGCTCCAACTCGGCAAGCCGGACGCCGCGCGCACAGCCTACGAGGAAGCCATGGCCAAACTCGACAAGGATGCGCCCGAACGCAATTCGGTGCAGATGAAGCTGGACAACCTCACGCAGCCCGCGGCTGCGCCGACCGGAAACAAGGCCCAATGAAGCGTCGTCACCTTCTGCTGTTGCCGTTGCTGGCTGCGACGGTCGCGTTGTCGGGTTGCGGCTTGTGGTCCAAGCTTTTCAATCGGGGCGAGAACATCCAGCCGCCGAAGCCGCTGGTGGAATTCGCGCCCAGTCTGCAGGTGCAGAAGCTGTGGTCCACCCGGATCGGTGATGGAGCCGGGCGTTCCGGCGTCCGCCTGCAACCTGCGTTCGCCGACGGCAAGCTGTACGTGATCAGCACCGATGGCAGGATCGAAGCGCTGGACGCCGCAACCGGCAAGACCCTGTGGCGGCAATCCACCCGCGTCGGCGATGGCTTCTGGTTGTTCAAGCACAAGAAACCCGGCCCTGACGCACGTTACGCGGGCGGCCCCAGCGTGCTCGGCAACCTGCTGGTGGTCGGTACGCTGGATGGCCATGTTTACGCCATGGACGCCGCGACGGGCAAGCAGTTGTGGAGCGCGGAGGTGGACGACGAAGTGATCTCGCCGCCCGCGATCGAGGCCGGCACGGTGTATGCGCGCACCAATTCCGGTGAGGTGTACGCCTTCGACGCCAACACCGGCGAGCGCAAGTGGGTGTACGACCAGGCTTCGGTTCCGTTGCTGAGCCTGCGCGGCAACGGTGCCCTGCTGGCCACGCATGGCGTGGTGATGTTCGGCAGCGACGACGGCAACATCGTGTTGTTGCGTGGTGACACCGGGGCGGTCCAGTGGAAGCTGCCGATCACCAAGGGCCTCGGCCGCACCGACATCCAGAAGCTCAACGATGCCGACGATACCCTGCAGCTCGACGGCAACATCCTCTACGCCACGGCGTATCACGGATCACTCACCGCGATCGACGCCGCACAGGGCCAGATCGTGTGGGATCGGCCGTTCTCCAGCTATGTCGGCGTGGGCCTGGCGGACAAGGCGGTGATCGGCGTGGACGACAATTCGCTGGTGTGGGCATTCTCGAAGGACGGCGGCGGGGACCTGTGGAAACAGGATGCCTTGCAGTACCACTGGCTCACCGCGCCGGCGATCCAGGGGCAGTACGCCGTGGTCGGCGGGGTCGAAGGTTACGTGCATTGGCTCGATCTCTCCGACGGCAAGCTCGCTGCGCGCGTGCGCCTTTCGAAAGACGAGATCCGCGCGCGCCCGCTGGTGAATGGCGACACGGTCTATGTCGAGGACGTGAAGGGCCATGTGGCGGCCTACCGCATTGGAACCTCCGGATAGGCATGTTCGCGCGATCGTCCCTGATCGCTGCTTCGACGGGGCGCAAGCTAATCGGAACCGTTCCCTGCCCGGACAGTCTAGAACGGCCGTCCTTGGCCTGACTTTCCACAACAGCCGCTTCGGATGGAATCTTTGCCGTGCTTCCCGTAGTTGCCCTCGTCGGGCGTCCCAACGTCGGCAAGTCCACGTTGTTCAACGCGTTGACGCGCAGCCGCGACGCGCTGGTCGCGGACCTGCCCGGCGTCACCCGTGACCGCCATTACGGCGTTTGCCGGCTTGCTGCGCGGCCGTTCGTGCTGGTTGATACCGGCGGCCTTTCGGGTGAGCGCGTGGACATCGACCAGCTCACCGAGCGCCAGGTCGCCCTCGCCATCGACGAAGCCAGCGCCTGCGTGCTGCTGGTGGATGCACGGGAAGGCCTGCTGCCGCAGGACCGTGCGATCCTCGCTCGCCTGCGCCGTGCCGGCAAGCCGGTGTTGCTCGCCGTCAACAAGACCGATGGACTCGACGCCGTCGTGGCGCTCGCCGAATTCGCGGCAATGGGCGTTGCGGCCACCTTCGCGATCGCCGCCTCGCATGCGCGCGGCATCGACGCGTTGCTCGCTGCAGTAACGCCATTGCTGCCGCCGGACGCCGACGAGGCCGCCCCCGAAGACGATGCAGCGGCCGGCGTGCGGGTCGCGATCGTCGGCCGCCCGAATGTCGGCAAATCCACGCTGGTCAACCGCCTGCTGGGCGAGGAACGCGTGGTGGTCTCGGACATCGCCGGCACCACCCGCGATTCCATCCATGTGCCGCTGGAACGCGACGGCAAGCGGTACACCCTGATCGACACCGCCGGCGTGCGCCGGAAGGGACGTGTTGAAGACGCCTTGGAGAAATTCAGCGTCATCAAGACGCTGCAGTCGATCGCCGCCGCCGACGTCGCGGCGGTGATGCTGGACGCCAGCGAAGGCGTCACCGACCAGGATTTGGCGCTGATTGGCCAGGTGCTGGACGCAGGCCGGGCACTGGTGATCGTAGCCAACAAGTGGGACGGGCTCGAACGCTACGACCGCGAACGCTGCAAGGCAGGGCTGGAGCGCAAGCTGCAATTCGTGGCATGGGCGCGCATCGTCTTCCTGTCGGCCAAGCATGGCTCGGGCCTGCGCGAACTGATGCGCGCGATCGACCGGGCCGGGGCTGCCGCCACGCGCAAGCTGGTCACCGCCGACCTCACGCGTGCACTCGAAAAGGCGGTCGCGGCGCACCAACCGCCGCTGGTGCGCGGGCATTCGCCCAAGCTGCGCTTTGCGCATCCGGGTGGCGAACGTCCGCCGACCATAGTGATCCACGGTACCCGCACCAGGCACATCGCCGACAGCTACCGCCGGTACCTCGAAAACTTCTTTCGCGAACGCTACAAGCTGGAAGGCACGCCCGTCCGCATCGAATTCCGCGAAGGCGAGAATCCCTACGCCGGCAAACGCAACGCGTTGACCGAAAGCCAACAGCGTCAACGCAGGCGGATGCTGCGCCATGCCCGTGGCCGCTGCTGACGACACGCTCGGTGCGATCATCGCAGGCGGCGCGGGAACACGCGTCGGCGGCGAAGACAAAGGCCTGCTGGCGTTGTCGGGGCGGCCGCTGGTCGAACAGGTGCTGGAGAACCTGCGCCCGCAGTGCGACCGGCTGTTGATCGTTGCCAATCGGAATTTCGACGTCTATTCGCGGTACGCGCCGGTCGTCCACGACGAAACCGACGGGCGCGCAGGGCCGTTGGCAGGCCTGGTGTCCGCGTTCGGGTTCCTGGCCGCCAATCCGCATGCGCTGCCGCGCTGGCTGCTGACGGTACCGGTCGATTGTCCTGATCCGCCGGGGGACCTTGCAGTGCGCCTGCGTGCGTCGCTGGAAGCGGACGCGACGGCTTGTTGTGCCTTCGCACGCCGTGCAGGCAAGGCACAGCCGCTGTTTGCCCTGTACCGCGTGGATGGCGATCCGGGGGAATGGAGTGCCGAGGCGCGCATGGCCCTGCACGAACACGCCTCGCCGTGGCGCTGGCATGCATCGATGGAGGCGCTTGCGGTTGATTTCGACGCCCCGGACATGGCGTTCCACAATCTCAACACTCCCGCGGATTTCGACGCCTACGATCGCAGCCATGCCGCAAGCTGATTACCCGACCCGCATCGGTCTCGAACAGGCCCTCGAGATCGTGGCGAAATGTGCTGCGCAACACCGGCTGCCGATCGAAACCTTGACTTTGGCCAATGCGCACGGACGCGTGCTGGCCGGGGACGTGCGCGCACCGCATGCGTTGCCGCCATTCCGGAACTCCGCGATGGATGGTTATGCGCTGCGTGGTGCGGACCTGCCGACGCACGGCGAGCGTGTATTCGAGCTGGTCGACGAGGTGTTTGCAGGCGCGCCAACGGTGCCGCAAACCGGAACAGGGCAATGTGTACGCATCACCACCGGCGCGCCGATTCCGCCCGGCGCGGATACGGTGGTCATCAAGGAAAACGTGTCCGTCGATGGTGGCCGCATCACGGTAAGTGCCGGGGAAAAACCGGGTGCCAACGTGCGTGCGGCGGGTGAGGACTACGCCGAAGGTGACCTGGCCCTGGCCGCCGGGACGCCACTCGGCCCCGCGCAACTCGCGGTGCTGGCAGCTCTGGGAATCGCACAGGTGGCGGTACGGCGCCAGCCGCGCGTGGCCGTGATCGCGACCGGCAACGAGCTGGTGCCGGCCGGGTACCCACTGGGTTTCGGGCAAATCCACGAATCCAACGCGATCATGCTGGAGGCACAGGCGCGCACAGCAGGTGCACGGGTGATTGCACGAAACCAGGTGCGCGACGATCCGGCAGCCTTGCGCGATGCGGTGCTCGCGGCAGCGGCCGAAGCCGACATTGTCGTCACCAGTGGTGGCGTGTCGGCGGGCGAGGCCGATCATCTTCCGGGCGTGCTGCGCGGGATTGGCGAAGTCCGCTTCTACAAGGTGAAGCTGAAGCCGGGCATGCCTACGCTGTTCGGTGAGATCGGCGCCTGCCTGTACTTCGGGCTGCCGGGAAACCCGGTCGCGTCTGCAGTGACGTTCCGCGTGTTCGTCGAGTTTGCGTTGCGCACGCTGCAAGGTGTGGGCGTGCTGCCGAAGCCATCGCGCGCGCGTCTTGCGGCGCCCCTGCACAAGAAGCATCCGCGCGCGGAATTCGCGCGTTGCAGCCTGCACACCGATGCCGAGGGCGTGCAGTGGGCCACGCTGCATGCGAAGCAGGGCTCGGGCATGTTGCGTGGTCTCGCTGAAACCGACGCGCTGGCATTGCTCCCCGAAGGAGTGCGCGAGTTTGCGGCAGGCGACGTGGTCATGTTGTGGCCGGAATGACGCGTGATAATGCGTGCATGAGTATTCGCGAAATCACTCCCCGGGAAGCTTTGCAGCGGCAGCGTGCGGGTGCTTTGCTGCTGGATGTGCGTGAAGCGTACGAACAGGCGACCGGCATGGCCGCGGGCGCTGTCGCGTTGCCGCTTGGCGAGGTCGCGCAGCGAGCGGGCGAAGTCGCTCCGGACAAGACGCGCGAAGTCCTCACGATCTGCGCGCACGGCCAGCGGTCCTTGCACGCCGCACAAACCTTGCAGCATCTCGGATATTCCCACGTCACGTCGGTCGCGGGCGGCACAGTCCGCTGGATCGAAGAGGGCTTGCCCGTGGGCAAGCCGGGCGGCGACGAGGATTTCTACGACCGCTACTCGCGCCACTTGCGCCTGTCCGAGGTCGGTGAAGCAGGACAACGCAAGCTTGAAAGCGCGCGGGTCGTGATCCTCGGCGCGGGCGGCTTGGGGTCACCCTCCGCGTTCTACCTCGCCGCAGCGGGCGTCGGAACACTGGTGATCGCGGACGACGACGTGGTCGAACGCAGCAACCTGCAACGCCAGATCCTGCACACGGACGACCGTATCGGCGTTTCCAAGCTCGATTCAGCGGCACACGCCCTGCAGGCGTTGAATCCACGCGTGCGTATCGAGGGTCTGCCTGAGCGTGTCACTTCCATGAACGTCGAGGCGTTGCTCGAAGACGCCGACGTGGTGCTGGACGGCGCCGACAATTTTCCGGTGCGCTATCTGCTCAACGATGCCTGCGTGAAACTGGGCAAGCCGCTGGTGTACGGCGCAGTGCAACGTTTCCAGGGACAGCTCAGCGTTTTCGATGCAGGCCGCCAGCGGGGCAAGGCACCGTGTTACCGCTGTCTGTTCCCGCAGCCGCCTGCACCCGAGGATGCGCCGAACTGCTCGGAAGCGGGCGTGCTGGGCGTGCTGCCAGGCGTGATCGGGATGTTGCAAGCCACTGAAGCGATCAAGCTGATCCTTGGTATCGGCGAGCCGCTGGCTGGCCGCGTGCTGATGTTCGACGCACTCTCGATGCGATTCCACGAAACGCGGCTTGCGCCCGACCCCGAGTGTCCGGTATGCGCGGCGGGCCGGCCATTCCCGGGTTACATCGACTACGCGGCGTTTTGTTCGGGCGGGCGTTGAGGGCTTGCGGCAGCGTTGCGACGCCGCGCGGCTTCGAATGCCGCCAGTTGTTCGGGCGTGGCTTCCTTCTGGAACTTTGCTTTCCACTCCTCGAACGGCATGCCGTAGATGGCTTCGCGGGCCTCGTCCCTGGACAGATCCAGCAGGCGTTCGTCGGCCGCTTCGCGATACCAGTCGGCAAGGCAGTTGCGGCAGAACCCCGCATGGATCATCAGGTCGATGTTCTGCAGCTCGGGGTGCTGCTGGTTCAGGTGCCGCAGCAGGCGGCGGAACACGGCCGCCTGCAACTCGGTGGTTTCGATCATTGCTGCAAACCTCGTTACGTTACATGGCACCATGCGACAGCCGCATGGCTGCGCAGGCAATCGCCCAACCTTAGCCGAATGCGTATCGTTCGGGTGTGACGCGCGTTCCGTGCGTGATGGCGCAACCCTGGAAGCATGGCATTGTGCGACTTCCGTCGCACCACGATAATGCGCGTTTTGGAGCGACCGGCAAGCGCATGACGGCTCGTATTCTGGATGGGCGAAAGATCGCCGGCGACGTGGTTGACCACGTCGCGGTTGGCGTCAAGGCGCGTGTTGCCGCCGGTCGCGCCGCACCCGGCCTCGCGGTGGTCCTGGTCGGCGCCGATCCGGCATCGGCAGTGTATGTGCGCAACAAGCGCAAGGCCTGCAAGCAGGCCGGCTTCCGCTCGTTCGACTACGACCTGCCGGCGAACACCGGCGAGGCCGAGCTGTTTGCGCTGGTGGACAGGTTGAATGCCGATCCCGCGGTGCACGGCATCCTGGTGCAGCTGCCCCTGCCTCCGCACATCAACGCAGCCGCGCTGATCGACCGCATCGATCCGGGCAAAGACGTGGACGGCTTCAGCGCCGTGAATCTCGGCCATCTCGCGCTGCGGCGCTTCGGCCTGCGCCCGTGCACGCCCAAGGGCGTGATGACGTTGCTTGGCCACACCGACCGGCCGGTGCGCGGCCAGCACGCGGTGGTGGTGGGCGTATCCAACCACGTCGGACGTCCGCTGGTGCTGGAATTGCTGATCGCGGGTTGCACCACCACCAGCTGCCACAAGTTCACCCAAGGGCTCGACCAGTTCGTGCGCCAGGCCGACATCGTGGTCACCGCCGTGGGCAGGCCAGGCATCGTCAAGGGCGAGTGGATCAAGCCCGGTGCGGTGGTGATCGACGTCGGCATCAACCGCATGCAGGACGGGCATCTGGTCGGCGACGTCGAATTCGACGAGGCCGCCAAGCGCGCGTCGTGGATCACGCCGGTGCCGGGTGGCGTGGGCCCGATGACCGTCGCGACGCTGATGGAAAACACCCTCGAAGCCGCGCAGGCGGTGGATGGCGGCTGAACCGTTCAGCCGTCGATCCAGACGTCGACGAGCTTGAGGCGCCCGCCCGCACCCGTGCGGATCGTGACCGCGGATTTCGGACGGCCGTAGTGCCTGGCCACCAGCGCGATCAACTCCGCGTTGGCCTTGCCATCAACCGGTGGCGCGCGCACCGACGCCAACCAGCTGCCATCGGCCTGCTCGGTGAACGATGCCACCCGGGCGTTCGGTTTGACCTTCACTCGCAGCGTGCGTGTGGGCATGGCGTTGGTTCCGGATGCGGTGCGATTCCCGTATAATTGCGCATTGCATTGCCGGACTCCAATCAATGCGCATCCTCGCCGAGGCCTTGACCTACGACGACGTCTATCTCGTCCCCGCCCATTCCTCCGTCGTGCCGCGCGACGTCGACACCTCGACCGACCTGACCCGCGCGATCCGCCTCAACATTCCCTTGATGTCCTCGGCCATGGATACCGTGACCGAAGCGCGCCTTGCGATCACCATGGCGCAGTGCGGCGGCATCGGCATCATCCACAAGAACATGACGGTCGAACGCCAGGCCGCCGAAGTGCGGCTGGTCAAGAAGTTCGAGGCAGGCGTGATCCGCGATCCGCTGACGGTGAATCCGCACACCTCGATCGGCGAGGTCATGCACATCACCCGTTCGCACAACATCTCGGGTGTGCCGGTGGTGGAAGACGGCAACAAGCTGGTCGGCATCGTCACCAGCCGTGACCTGCGCTTCGAGAAGAAACCCGACGATCCAGTCAAGAACATCATGACCCGCAAGGACAGGCTGGTCACGGTGAAGGAAGGCGCGGCAGAAGATGAAATCATCGGCCTGCTGCACAAGCATCGCATCGAAAAAGTGCTGGTGGTCAACGATGCGTTCGAGTTGCGCGGCCTGATCACCGTCAAGGACATCCAGAAGGCGCACGACAATCCGCACTCGGCCAAGGATGCGCACGAGCGCCTGCGCGTCGGCGCGGCAGTCGGCGTCGGTGGTGAAACCGAGCGGCGCGTCGCGGCACTGGCCGAAGCCGGCGTGGATGTGATCGTGGTGGATACGGCGCACGGCCATTCGCAGGGCGTGATCGACCGTGTTGCCTGGATCCGCAAGCGTTATCCCGACTTGCAGATGATCGCCGGCAACATCGTCACCGCCGACGCGGCGCGCGCGTTGCGCGACGCCGGCGTGGATGCGGTGAAGGTAGGCGTCGGCCCCGGTTCCATCTGCACCACCCGCATCGTCGCGGGCGTGGGCGTGCCACAGATCACCGCGATCTCGATGGTGGCGGAGGCGATGCAGGGCGCGCTTCCCGTGATCGCCGACGGCGGCGTGCGTTATTCGGGCGACGTCGCCAAGGCCATCGTGGCGGGCGCATCCACCGTGATGCTGGGCTCGATGTTCGCCGGCACCGAGGAAGCGCCCGGCGAAATCGAGCTGTACCAGGGCCGTTCCTACAAGAGCTACCGCGGCATGGGTTCGCTCGGCGCGATGCAGAGCGGCTCGTCCGACCGCTATTTCCAGGAACAGGCTGCGGCCGACAAGCTGGTGCCGGAAGGCATCGAGGGCAGGGTGCCGTACCGCGGTCCGCTGCGCGCGATCGTGCACCAGCTGGTGGGCGGCCTGCGCGCGTCGATGGGCTATTGCGGTTGCAGCAACATCGAGGAGATGCGCAGCAAACCCCAGTTCGTGCGTGTCACCAACGCGGGCACGCGCGAGGCGCATGTGCATGACGTGCAAATCACCAAGGAAGCGCCGAATTATCGGCTCGACTAGTTTGCCACCCTCTCCCTCCGGGGAGAACTGCCATCCATGGCCGAGAGCTCCGTGGTGGCGCGAAGCGCCGGGTGAGGGTACGGCAACCCGGCGTGGCTCCATCGAAGCGCCGTGCAAAGACCGGAACCCTCACCCCAGCCCCTCTCCCGGAGGGAGAGGGGAACAAGCATGTCAGACATCCATACCGACAAGATACTGATCCTCGATTTCGGCTCGCAATACACGCAACTGATCGCGCGGCGCGTGCGTGAGATCGGCGTGTACTGCGAAATCTGGGCGTGGGACCACGACCCCGCGGAAATCGCGCGGTTCGCGCCCAGGGGCGTGATCCTTTCGGGCGGGCCGGAATCGACCATTGAGGTGGGCTCGCCCCGCGCACCGGACGCGGTGTTCACGCTCGGCGCGCCGGTGCTTGGCATCTGCTACGGCATGCAGACCATGGCCTTGCAGCTTGGCGGCAAGGTCGAAGGCGGGCACGCACGCGAGTTCGGTCACGCGAGCATCGTGACGCGCCCTTGCGGACTGTTGGCCGAAACGCCAGCCCAGCAAAACGTCTGGATGTCGCACGGCGACCGCGTCACGGCGTTGCCGCCCGGGTTTGCTGTGGCGGCGTCGACGGACTCCGTGGCGATCGCCGCGATGGCGGACGAAACGCGGCGCTGGTACGGCCTGCAGTTTCATCCCGAAGTTACCCACACGCAACATGGCATGGCGATCCTGCGCCGGTTCGTGGTCGATATCTGCGGTTGCGCCACGTTGTGGACACCGGCGCGCATCATCGATGCCGCGGTCGGCGAGTTGCGTGCCAAGGTCGGCAGCGACAAGGTTCTTCTTGGCCTTTCGGGCGGCGTGGATTCTTCGGTGGTCGCGGCCCTGCTGGAAAAGGCGATCGGCGACCAGCTCACCTGCGTGTTCGTGGACACCGGCCTGTTGCGGGCGGGCGAGGGCGACCAAGTGATGGACACGATGGCGCGCAACATGGGCGTGCACGTGATCCGCGTCGATGCGTCGGAACGGTTCTTCGGCGCGCTTGCGGGCGTCGCCGACCCGGAAGCCAAACGCAAAGTCATTGGACGACTTTTCGTCGAGGTGTTCGACGAAGAGGCGCAAAAGCTCAAGAATGTGAAGTGGCTGGCGCAGGGCACGATCTATCCGGATGTCATCGAATCGGCAGGCGGCAAGACCGGCAAGGCCCACGTGATCAAGAGCCACCACAACGTCGGCGGCCTGCCGGAGAATATGAACCTGAAGCTGCTCGAACCGCTGCGCGAGCTGTTCAAGGACGAAGTGCGGCGAATCGGCGTGGAACTCGGCCTGCCGCGCGAAATGGTGTATCGCCACCCGTTTCCCGGCCCTGGGCTGGGCGTGCGCATCCTGGGCGAAGTCAGGCGTGAATTCGCGGAGGTCCTGCGGCAGGCTGACCGCGTGTTCATCGAGGAGCTGCGCAAGGCTGACCTGTACGACAAGGTCAGCCAGGCCTTCGCGGTGTTCCTGCCGGTCAAATCCGTCGGCGTGGTCGGCGACGGGCGCGCCTACGAATGGGTGATCGCGCTGCGCGCCGTCGAAACCGTCGATTTCATGACCGCGCATTGGGCACATCTGCCGTATGAGTTTCTTGGCCGCGTCTCGAACAGGATCATCAATGAGTTGCGTGGCGTTTCTCGCGTCGTCTATGACATCTCGGGAAAGCCTCCGGCGACGATCGAGTGGGAATGACGGAGCAACACGATTCCGTGGTCAGCCGTGTTGCAAGCGTGCCGGATGACACGCACGACACGTTTGGTGGTCCGTCGCCGCGACTACAATCGCCGGTCATGGATTCCAGTGCCACCCCTCCATTCACGGTCGAGGACACCACCACGACCGCGGCAGACCGTCTGCGCGACGCGGGCGCAGGTCTGCGTCATTACACATGGCGACTGCTGAGGCCGTTGCTGCATCCGCTGTATTGGGTGTATGAGCGGCGCCTGAGCCGGCAGGTGGCCGCGGCCAAGGTGCCTGCACATATCGGGTTGATTCTCGACGGCAATCGCCGCTTTGCCCGCAGCAAGGGGCTGGAAGCGACGCTCGGCCACCAGTACGGCGTGAACAAGCTGCGCGAAGTGCTGCAATGGTGCCTCGACATCGGGGTGGGACACGTGACGCTGTACGTGTTCAGCACCGAGAACTTCGCGCGCTCGAAGGAGGAAGTCGAGTGCCTGCTGGACCTGTTCGTGCGCGAAAGTGCTCGCCTGCTGGAAGAACCGCGCCTGAAATCCGAGCGGGTACGCGTGAAGATCATCGGCCAGCGCGACCGCCTGCCGGAGCGCGTGGTCGCGGCCAGCGAGGCGCTGGAGCTTTCCACCGCGGGCCATGACGGAATGCTGCTTACCATTGCGCTGGCCTATGGCGGGCGCGAGGAGATCACCGACGCGGTGAAAGGGCTGCTCGCGACCGCTGCTACCGAAGGCCGTTCGCTGGAAGAGGTGGCGGCGAGCCTGAGTCCGCAGGAGATCGCGCGCCATCTCTACACCGAAGGCGTACCCGATCCCGATTTCATCATCCGTACCAGCGGCGAACAGCGCCTGTCGGGTTTCCTGTTGTGGCAGGCCGCATACAGCGAATTCTATTTCTGCGACGTGCTGTGGCCGGCCTTTCGTCGTATCGATTTCCTGCGCGCGGTGCGCACCTATCAGCACCGCGGACGCCGCTACGGGCGCTGAGACTCCGAAGAACCTGCTGCGCTCGGCATCTTGCGTGCCGGCGGTGCTCGGAATGCTCATGTACTGGCGTGTACATTCCGCTTCCTGCGCTCCGGCGACCCGCAATCTGCCTTCGCTCGTGACGGTTCTTCAGAGTCTCTTGCGTCACTCTTGATGCCGCTTGTCCAGCGGACTTCGTCGCGGCCTGCGCACCACCCGCACCTTGCGGCTGTCGCCGCCACCGCAGAAGAAGCGTTCGCCGCCGTCGGATTCGAGCCCGGCGACGATAGTGCTGGCAGGCATGTCTAGTTGCTCCAGCACTTCGCCGGAGGCAGGATCAATCCGGCGGATCTCACTCTGTTCGTTTTCCCAGGTGCCGTGCCATAGCTCGCCGTCGACCCAGGTCACGCCAGTGACGAAACGGTCGGATTCGATGGTGCGTTGCACTGCGCCGGTTGCGGGGTCGATCTGGTGGATCCTGCGCCCCTTGTATTCGCCGACCCACAGCGAACCTTCCGCCCATGCCAGCCCGGAGTTGCCCTCGCCATTGGGGGCTGGAATCGTTGCGAGCACGGCACCGTTTTCCGGTTTGATCTTGTGGATGCGATCCTTGACGATCTGGAACAGGTTGCGGCCGTCGAAGGCGGTGCCCGCATGCGCGGCGACGTCCAGCGAGCGCTGCACGCTACCGCTGGCAGCATCCAGCGCATCCAGATGACCGCCGGATGCGACCCAGACATTGTGGCCGTCCCACGTGACGCCGCCTACCGATTCGGCTCCCGGGATCGGACCCAATTCATCCAGGATTTCCGCCTTCAAGACTTGCATGGACATGCTCCGGAACGTTGCGTGCAGAAACCAGCCTACTCGCCCGGCAGCGGCGTGGGGAGCAACAATACCGTCGTGAATCCGGTGACAGGTGGCGCCATCCAGCGGCGCGCCCGTCCACGCCCGAAGGCATGGACCTTGCCTTCTGCCGCCAGCGTTTCCAGCGCGCGTTGCAGGTTGCGCTGGCTCACGCCGAGCGCCAGTGCCAGCGCCGAACTCGACCACGATTCGCCATCGGCGAGCATCGCCAGCACTTCCGCATGACGTTCCTCGACGGGGCCCGCCAACACCACGACCCCCACCGGATCACGTGGCGCCAGCGCGAATCCGCCCGGCGTCGTTTGTACGCCGGCAACCGGCCGCAAGACTTTGCGCAGACGTCCCATCTCGACGCGCAGCCGCGCGCGCGCCGATTCGTCGACGTGCCTCAACCGGAATGCACCCGCCACCAGCACGTCCCGCGGTACTTCTTCCGGGCACGCTTTCGCAAGCATGCACGCGAGGGTAAACAGCAGCGGGCGCGTTGCCAATGCGATCGTCGTATCGCCACGGTGCACGCAGTAACGGCAGGCATCCACGACCAGCGTCCGCGATGCCAGCAGTGCTTCGACCTCGTCGAGCCGCAGCA
>JAFEDX010000193.1 GCA_018241365.1 Pseudomonadota bacterium | reverse complement strand
TGCTGCGTGCGGCCGGCATTCCGCTTTCGCTGTTCCACCTGGTGTCGTTGACGCTGGCAGCAGGCCTCGGCCTGCACTACGCGCTGTTTTTCGAACGCCGCACCGGCGATGAGCGCGAGGACTTGCGCACCCTGCACGCGACGCTGGTGTGCGTCGCCTCGGCGCTGCTGGTGTTTGGCGTGCTGGCCTTGTCCAGCGTGCCGGTGTTGCGCGCGATCGGACTGACCGTCGCGTTGGGTGTGGCGTTCCACTTCACGCTGTCGGTGCTGATGGCGCCGGCCGCGCATTTGCATCGGGAGCGTTGACGGCATGCTCGCGAAGGCCGAGTGGGCTAGCCTGATCCCGCACATGGGCACGATGTGCCTGCTGGACGAAGTGGTCGAATGGGATGCGCAACGCCTGCACGCGCGCAGCGGTTCTCACCGGCTTGCCGACAACCCGTTGCGTGCAGACGGCATGCTGCATGCGGTGAACCTGTGCGAATACGCCGCGCAAGCGATGGCGGTGCACGGCGCCTTGTGCGCACGTGCTGTGGGTGGCGCCGCGCGCCCGGGTTTGCTGGTCGCCCTGCGTGACGTGTGCCTGCAAGTCGAACGCATTGATGACCTGCCCGGACGCCTGCAGGTGCACGTCGAACGCTTGCTCGCGATGGCCGACAGCCTGCAATATGGGTTTCACGTCGAGCATCGCGGGGCGCTGCTGGCGACCGGGCGCGCGGCAGTGATGTACCAAACTAACGGGACCTGAGACGCAGGCCATGGATGGCCGGTGTCGGGGCGATCGACGCGCCGTTGCATGGCGCCGAGCATCGCAGCGCCAAGCGGGAGCAAGGCGCGGATGTTCGAGCACATGGAAGTGCGACTAAATCGGCAGGGACTGCCGATTTGAACGCTGTAGCGGCCCTGAGCGTCAGCGAAGGGCGAGCCACAGGGATGTGGCGAGTAATTCGCGCCGGCCCGCTAGGTGCGAGAAGCGCAGGGAAGTTTCAGCGACACGACGTCGCTGAAACCGACATTCCCGGCGCAATCAGGGATTGCGTGCCGAAACAAAAGTCGCACGCTCGCCGCTGAGGCGAGCGGAACCAAGATCAAGGTGTCGCATGCTGGCAAAATCACGGATCCTGGTTTTTGCCGGGATGGCGAATCCGAAAAGGATATGCGTGCATGAATGATCTGACACGACGCGTGCTGGTGACCGGCGGCAGCGGAGACATCGGCGGCGCGATCTGCGCGGCGCTGGCGCGTGACGGCTGGCAGGTAATTGTGCACGCACATGCCAATCGCGATCGCGCGGCGGATGTTGTCTCGCGCATCCGCGAAGCAGGCGGCGCCGCGGAGGTCGCAGCATTCGATCTCACCGATGCCGTCGCGACACGTGCGGCGATCGACGAGCTGTTGCAAGCCGCGCCTGTCCACGCGTTGGTGCACAACGCCGGCGTCCACGACGACGCGCCGCTGGCAGGCATGGGCGAAGAACAGTGGCGGCGCGTGATCGACGTGTCGTTGCACGGGTTCTTCCACGCGGTGCAGCCGCTGTTGCTGCCGATGGCGCGCGCGAAGTTCGGCCGCATCGTCGCGGTGTCGTCGGTGGCGGCGACGCTGGGCAATCGCGGACAGGTGAACTACGCCGCAGCCAAGTCCGCGCTGCATGGCGCAGTGAAATCGCTGGCGCGCGAGATGGCCTCGCGCGGCATTACGGCGAACGTGGTCGCGCCGGGCATCATCGCAGGCCGGTTGACGGAAACGTTGTTCACGCCCGACCAGATCAAGGCGATGATCCCGGCCGGACGCACCGGCACGCCCGCGGAAGTTGCTGCGGCCGCGGCGTTCCTGTGTTCGGATGCAGCCAGTTACGTCAACGGGCAGGTGCTCGGCGTCAACGGCGGGATGGCGTGATTCCGCGACGAAGTTCGCGGCGACAATCCGCGCGTCATTCTTGCGCGGAAGGCGGGCCGTCGA
Source organism: Pseudomonadota bacterium (assembly GCA_018241365.1). Lineage (GTDB taxonomy): Bacteria > Pseudomonadota > Gammaproteobacteria > Xanthomonadales > Rhodanobacteraceae > 66-474. The sequence goes on along the minus strand of JAFEDX010000193.1, from coordinate 94,613 downwards.
TGCGCGGTGCCGACGGGGATGCCTGTGCGGCGAGCCGGCCTTCGGGGTCGTACACCACGGGTGGCGTGCCGTGCGAGGCGTGGTAGCTCTGCACGATGCTGCCGTAATGCAGCACGCGGCCGATCGTGTACAGCGTGATCCGGGTGACGTCCCGCACCGGGCGGAAATGGCTGCTGCGCGCCTCCGAGTGATAGCGCGTCGCGATGGGCACCGACACGATCTGCATCCCAAGGTCGCGTGAAGCCGCGATCAGCAGCGCGGTCTCGAACACGAAATCCTGCGCGGACAGATCGACCAGTTCGACCGCCGCACGCGGGTACCAGCGCTGGCCGCTTTGCGCGTCGGGCACCGGCTTGCCGCAACCCCAGCTGATGCCCCAACTCGCGAAATCGTTGGCGCGCCGGCGTGCGGTCGGCTGGTGTTCGCGTCCCAGCATCCGCGCGCCGATCACCACCGCATGCGGCCATGCGCGTGCGGCTTCGAGCAGGCGCGGGAGATCGGCGGGGTCGTGCTGGCCGTCGCCGTCCATGGTCAGCACTCCGGCGCAGCCGCGTTGCAGCGCTGCGCGGAATCCCGAGCGCAGCGCTTCGCCCTTGCCGCGCCGCTCGGGGTGACGGATCAGCGTTACCGGCAGCGATGACACGATGTCCGCGGTGCGATCGGTGGAGCCGTCGTCGACCACGATCACGTCGGAACAGTGCGCCAGGACTCCGCGCAGCACGTGGTCGATCGCGCGTTCCTCGTTGAGGCAGGGGATGACGACGCAGGGGCGTGCGATGGCGTCACTCAAGGCGCGATCTCCATGGCCAGGGACAATCCGGTTGAAAGCGGTAGTGCCAGCGTTGCGTGCGCGTCAGCCGCCAGCGCGGACAGCAATGCGAGTGCGTGTGCGTTGGCCGGATTGTCGCTTGCCACGACCCGCAACGCCAATGCGATCGGCGGCAGAGTGGATGCCCGGCCTTCGCGCAGCGACCAGTGGACGCGTGCGCCGTTCGACGCCAGCGGCGACAGCACCAGCGCGGTGCCGAACGCCAACGTGGTGCGGGTCATGGTCGCGAGCGGACCGGACGATGCGACATCGCAACACGCGAACAGCACGGGCGTGTGCTCCGCATGCGCCAATGCCAGCGCTTCGAGCAACCCGGCCGCGAAACTCCGGTGGTGCGCCGTCACCGCACTCGACGCCGCGGTGCAACCGGTGGCGATGGTCCAGTAGCCGGCCGGTGCATTCAGCACCGAGTTGTGGAATTGGGTGGGCGACAATTCCAGCGGGGCATGCGCCAGGGTGGCGCAGACGTAATCGGTGATCGCGAGTTCGCCGTAGGTGGACGCGAACACGCATGGCAGGGTGGCGGGATCGCAGGCCGCGGCCGCGCAAGCCTGCGCCGCAACTTCCACCGCGAGCCGCACGCCCTCGGGCGCACGCCTGCGTTCGGCAGCGGGCAGCGCCGCCGCCGCAGGTTTCGAAGGCGCCGCATCGTCGAGACCGCGTTCGCCACGCAGCACGCCGCGCAATGCCGGCCAGTCCGGCGCGCCTTGCAGCCACGCGCCGATCCCGGTGACCGCGACGGTGCGCGCGTCGCTCATGCCGCGCCTCCGCGTGCAAACACGAGGCAAGCATTGTTGCCGCCGAAGCCGAAGGAATTGCTCAAGGCGATATCGATGTCGCGTGTTTCCGGATGCAACGCCAGCCACGGCGCGGCTTCCTGCATGGGTTCGTTGCAGCCAAGGTTGGGGGGCGCCACGCCATGTTCTATCGCCAGCAGCGTGAACACCGCTTCCAGCGCGCCGGCCGCGCCCAGCGTGTGGCCGGTGAAGCCCTTGGTCGAGCTCGCGCACGTGTGGCTTGGGAACCGCGTCAGCAGCCTGGCTTCGACCTCGTCGTTCCTGGGCGTCGCGGTGCCGTGCAGGTTGACGTAATCTATGGCGTCGGGAGCGATACCGGCCGTCGCCAATGCGGCGTCCAGCGCGGCCAGGGCACCGCGTCCTTCGGGATGCGGTGTGGACATGTGGTGGGCGTCCGAGGATTCGCCGTGGCCGACCAGGCGCGGCGCGCGTGGCGCTTCAGCCGCGCGTTCCAGCAGCGCGAAGGCAGCGGCTTCGCCAATCGAGATCCCGTCGCGATGAATATCGAACGGCCGGCAGGCCTGCTTCGACACCAGTTCGAGCGCGTTGAATCCGAACAGCACGCTGTCGCACAGGGTGTCCACGCCGCCGACCAGTGCGGCATCGGCAAGGTCGAGCCTGAGCAAGCGCTCTGCCGAGGCAAACACCTTGGCCGACGACGAGCATGCGGTCGATAGCGTCAGCGTGGGGCCCGCGATGCCGGTCGCGTCGGCGACGAAGGCCGCGAGCGAATGCGGCGTGTGGATTTCCGGCCGGCTCAGGTCGGAAGGAAAGTGTCCGTGGTCGAGCCGGCGATAAGCGTCTTCGGTAGTGCTGATGCTGGCTGTGGAAGTGCCGAGCACCAGCGCGACGCGGGTGGCGCCGTATGCCGCGACACTGCGCGCGACTGCATCGAGCAGCCCGTCCTGCTGCAGGCCCAGCCACGCGAGGCGGTTGTTGCGGCATTCCCAGTGATTCAGCGACGCGGGCAGTGCGACGCTTTCGACACCCGCGACGCGGCCGATCCGGCAGTCCAGCTGCGCGCAGGAAAAATCATTGATGCGCAACCCGCTGCGGCCGGCACGCAGGGCATCGAGGTGCTCCGCGAGGCCGCGCCCGAGCGCGGAGGTCGCGCTGTAACGGGTGATGGCGAGCGGTTCGATGCGTGACGGCATCCGATGGTCGGGTCAGGAGATGATGCGCCAGTATACGTGTGTGCATCACCGGTAAACTTTCGCGCGTGGCGTCACACCCTGCATTTTTCCGGACTCCGACATGCCCACCCAAGTTGAACGCGTCGATGCTTTCCTGCGTGGCCTGCAGGATCGCATTTGTGCCGCGCTGGAACGCGTCGATGGCCGTGCGGCATTCGCCGAGGATGCCTGGACGCGTCCGGACAGGCGCGGCGGCGGCCGCACCCGCGTGCTGAAGAACGGTGCCGTGTTCGAACAGGGCGGTGTGAACTGGTCACGCGTGACCGGCGATCAGTTGCCGCCTTCGGCGACCGCGCACCGCCCGGAGTTGGCGGGACGTTCGTGGATCGCGACCGGCGTGTCGCTGGTGATCCATCCGGAAAACCCGTACGTGCCGACCTCGCACGCCAACGTGCGCTACTTCGAGGCCGACAAGCAGGGCGAGGAACCGGTGTGGTGGTTCGGCGGCGGCTTCGACCTCACGCCGTTCTACCCGTTCGACGAGGATTGCCGGCATTGGCACTCCATCTCGCGTGATCTCTGCGCGCCATTTGGCGACGACGTGTATCCGCGCTACAAGCAATGGTGCGACGAGCATTTTTATCTCAAGCATCGCCACGAAACCCGCGGCATTGGTGGCTTGTTCTTCGATGACTTGAACGCGAGGGGCTTCGAGCGCTGCTTTGCATTCCTGCAGGCGGTCGGCAACGGATTCATCGACGCCTACTTGCCAATCGTCGAGCGCCGCAAGAGCACGAAGTACGGCGAACGCGAGCGCGAGTTCCAGCTGTACCGCCGTGGCCGTTACGTCGAATTCAATCTCGTGTATGACCGTGGCACCCTGTTCGGCCTGCAATCCGGCGGCCGCACCGAATCTATCCTGATGTCGCTGCCGCCGCGCGTGCGCTACGAGTACGGCTATGCACCGGAACCCGGCAGCGCCGAGGCGCGGCTGGCGGAGTATCTCGTGCCAAGGGAGTGGTTATGAGTACTTTGACATTCAATCTTCTGCTCAATGCGGCTGGCATTTCGCCAGCATCCACGCGCTTGGTTCGCCATCAAGACAGGCGTGGCAGCGCCTATGACTTGTGGCGCGCCAAGAATGGGTCGTTCGAGCGGTACCAGGCCATTCAAAGTAAAGAGGTCTTCGATGTTGGCGATTGGTTGGCGTCTTTTGTAGCGACCCCATTCAATGAAACGCTGTTCGTTGGCATCTATCGCGTGCAAGGTATGGGAGTCGTTGCTGACGGGGAGGTTGATCCCCTTGGCGGTCACGATGTGTCGGGGCTGCACGAATATGCGATTGATCGCGTGGATGCCTTGAGCGATTACGCGGGGCGCCTGGTCATCGGGTGGGGAGATGGTTATCGCAGCTGGTTGCAGCGTGCGGATCGACAGGACAAGCCGATTGTGGAGCTGCGGAAAACGATCAACGATCCGCCATTTCCCGGATTCGACTCGTTTGAGCATTCGATCCGGACTCTGGTGACCGTACCGCATACGTGGCGTGCGGCACTCTCGGCGGTTTCGGGCGTGTATCTGCTCGTTTCATTGAGAACGGGCAAGCAATACGTGGGTAGCGCGGTAGGCGTAGAGGGATTCTGGGGGCGGTGGGTGGCGTACGCCGCCAATGGTCATGGAGGCAATGTTGGGCTGAGGTTGATGGCAGAAGACGACTACCGGGTTTCGGTCCTCGAGGTTGCGTCCAGCACTGCAAGTGAAGACGACGTGCTCGCGCTTGAATCGAAATGGAAAGAGAAGTTGCTTTCGCGGAAGTTCGGCTTGAACCGCAACTGATAGAGTCATTACGCGCCAATGAATCTGGATGCAGGCCATGGATGGCCGGCAACGAAGCGACAGCCGCGCCGTTGCATGACGCCGAGCATCGCAGCGCCAAGCGCGAGCAAGGCGCGCATGTCCGAGCGCAGGGATGCCGAGTTCGCGCCGGCGCGCTTGGCGCGAGAAGCAGAGGGAAGTTTCGGCGCACGATGCCGCAGAAACCGTCATGCCCGGCGCAATGGTTTTGGCGACTTTTGCCGAAACAAAAGTCGCCCGCTCGCGGGAGCGAGCGGAACGAAGACATGGACGTCGTGTGACGTGGTGCGAGGAGCCGAACCCTCACCCGCCCTTCGGGCACCCTCTCCCGGAGGGAGAGGGGGAAACAACATTCCTCAATCCCACCGATTCGCATGCTTCGGCCAATCCGGTCGCTGCACGCGCACGACGCAGAAACGTTGGCCGCTGGGCGCTTGCATCACGGTCCAGCGTTCCAGTTTCCTGGCCACGGTCGCGCCGAGTTGTTCCAGCCGTGAGACTTCCGCATCGATGTCATCGGTTTCGATGTCGAGGTGCACGCGGCTCGCGTGGTCCACGCGTTGCAGCTGGATCATCGGCTGGTCCGGCGGCGTCGTGAGTTGACGGTAATTGCCGCGGCTGCCGGGGTGATCCATGTCCACCGGATTGCCGAGCGCGGCAGCCCAGAAGCGGGCCGCCGCGTCAATGTCATCGACATTGCAGTCGATCTGCAGCGAGCACAGACGCGAGCGGTGCATCAGTGCTGCATTTCCTGCACGCGTTTCGCGCGGAATTCGCTGTCCTTGTACCACTTGGGCCACTGGTCGCTGCCGGCGAGTTCATGGCCCACTTCGTACAGCGCCTGCGCATCCTCGGCGACGCCCGAGAAATCCCACTTCGGATCGAAGTTGTCGTAGGGCGTGTGGTAGCGGTGCGCGGTGTAGTCCTCGAGTTCCGCGCGCCCCTTGGCGACACCACCGTGGACCATGTCATCGCCGGTCTGGGTCATCAGCGCGGGCACGCCGGCCTTGGCGAAGTTGAAGTGGTCGGAGCGGAAATAGAACCCGTTCGTCGGCGTCTGGTCGGGGATCGCAAAGCGGCCCTGTTGCTTCAGCGCGGCCTTCAGCATGTCTTCCAGTTGCGACTGGCCGCTGCCGATTATCTGGAGATTGCGGGTCGGCCCGATCACGTCCATCGCATCCATGTTGATGTCGGCGACGGTCTTGTCGATCGGGAACACCGGGTGCCTGGTGTAGTAGAGCGAGCCGAGCAGGCCGGATTCCTCCAGCGTGGGCGTGAAGAACAGCACGCTGCGCTCGGGGGCAGGCTTTTGCGCCTTGAACGCCTTGGCGATTTCCAGCACCGCCGCAATGCCGGTGCCGTTGTCGATCGCGCCGTTGAAGATCTTGTCGCCATTCACGGCATCGTTCTCACCGAGATGATCCCAGTGCGCGGAATACACGATCACCTCGTCGGGTTTCGTGGTGCCCTTGATCAAGCCGAGCACGTTGTCGGAGCTGCCATGGCTGATCTTGCTGTCGAGCGTGATCGAGGCCGTGGCCTTCAGCGCGACGGGCTTGAAGCCGCGCTGCGCTGCTTCGGCCGCGAGCTTGTCGAAATCGAGCCCGGCCTTGGCGAACAGCTGTTGCGCGGTCGCGTGCGTGATCCAGCCCGCGACCGGCAGTTTCGGCGCGGGGTCTTCCGATGCCGGCAGCGCGAGTTGCGGACCGCCCCAACTGTTCTTCACGACCGACCACGGATAGCCGGCGGCGGCATCCGAGGTGTGCACGATCAGGCACATTGCGGCGCCCATCCGCGCTGCCTCTTCATACTTGTAGGTCCAGCGGCCGTAGTAGGTCATGGTCTTGCCCTTGAACAACTTCGGATCGCCGGTCGCGAACCCGGGGTCGTTGACCAGTACCACCACCGTCTTGCCCTTGACGTCGAAACCCTTGTAATCATTCCACTGCCATTCCGGCGCATCGACGCCGTAGCCGACGAACACGATGCCGGAATCCTTCACGGACACCTGCGGCTTGGCCTGCAGCGTCAGCGCGACGAATTGCGAACCGAAGTCGAATGACTGGGTGCCATCGCCTTCGTTGATAGCAAGTTTGACCTTGTCGGGATTTTCCAGCGTGGTCGCAACCGTCGGCACCTGCTGGAACCACGAGCCATGGTTGCCGGGTTCGAGGCCGATCGCCTTCATCTGCTCGACGATCCAGGCCTTGGCGCGTTCGCCGCCGGGCGTGCCGGGCTTGCGGCCGTCCATGTAGTCCGAGGAGATCGCCTTGTCGTAGGCGCGGAAACCCTCCGCGGTGATCGCGCTTGAAAACGGCTGGCGTGTGCTTGCCGACTTGTCGGCGGGAGCCGCCTGCGCGGCAAGGGCGACGCCGAGCCCGGCGACGAGTGCGAACGAAACCTTGCAGCGCATGGCGACACCCTCTCGTGGAAAGAATCGCCGGGAGTTTACGCCCATGCGCGCGCCGTCGCACTGGTGGTGTCGGCGCGGAGGTTGCGTTCAAGGACGGGCGCGACGCTTGCTACGCAGGCATCGCAGGCGCTCCGGAGATTCGGATCAATCGAGGGGCGAAGTTGGGCGCGCAGCCTCCCCTGGGAGGGCGGCCACGCGCCGGATGTCACACCGTGATCGGATTGGGCTTGTCCGGATTGAGCCCGAAGGTCTTGATCGCGCGCTCGACGTCCTTGCTGGTCAGCACGCCTGCTTTGGCCAGCGCCACCACCGCGGCGTGCGCGATCCAGTTCGCGTCGATCTCGAAGAACTCGCGCAACGCCCAGCGGGTGTCGCTGCGGCCGTAGCCGTCGGCACCCAATGCGGTGAAGCGACGATCCTGCGGGACTGCGGCGCGGATCTGGTCGACCACGCCGCGCACGTATTCGCTGACCGCCACGATCGGGCCCGCGTGGTCGGCCAGGCATTGCGCGACGTACGCCGTGCGTTGCTGCTTCGGATCGGGGTGCAGGCGGTTCCAGCGTTCGGCGTCGAAACCGTCGCGCGCGAGTTCGGAGAAGCTGGGGCACGACCACACGTCGGCCTTGACGCCGAATTCCTTGTCCAGCAGCGCGGCGGCGGCGACGGCATCGCGCACCGAACCGCCGGCCGCGAGCAGCTGCACGCGCGGCGCTTTCTTGCCCTTGTCCTTGCCCGCATCCTGCAACAGGTACATGCCCTTGATGATGCCCTCCGCGCAGCCCTCGGGCATGTCCGGATGGGTGTAGTTCTCGTTGGTGGTGGTGATGTAATAGAAGACGTCTTCCTGGTCGTGGCCCATGCGGCGGGTGCCATCCTGCAGGATCACCGCGACTTCGTACGAGAAGGTCGGATCGTAGGCCTTGCAGTTGGGCACCGTGCCTGCCATCAGGAGCGAGGCGCAATCGGAGTGCTGCAGGCCTTCGCCCGGGAAGCTGCCGCCGGCGGTGGCGCCGATCAGGAAGCCGCGCGTGCGCTGGTCGCCGGCGGCCCAGATCAGGTCGCCGATGCGGCGGAAGCCGAAGAACGAATAGAAGATGTAGAACGGCAGCATCGGCCGGTCGGACACCGAGTAGCTGGTGCCCGCGGCGATCCATGCCGACACGCCGCCGGCTTCGCTGATGCCTTCCTGCAGCACCTGGCCGTCTTCGGCCTCGCGGTAATACAGCAACTGGTCGGCATCCTGCGGGCGGTACTTCTGGCCGCCCGGCGCATAGATGCCGATCTGGCGGAACATGCTTTCCATGCCGAAGGTACGCGCCTCGTCCACCACGATCGGCACCACGTAGGGCGCCAGCGCCTTGTCGCGCAGCAGCAGGTTCATGCCGCGCACCAGCGCCATGGTGTTGCTGATCTCGCGGTCGCCGGTGCCCTTGGTGATCTGCTCGAACTCCTTGAGGTCCGGGACCGGCAGCGGGTGCGTGGATTTCTGGCGGCGGTGCGGCAGGAAGCCGCCCAGTTCCCTGCGGCGCTCCAGCATGTACTTCACTTCCGGCGAATCCTTGCCGGGGTGGTAGTAGGGCACCGCGTCGATGCCGTCGCCTTCCAGCTGCTTGTCGGAAATCGGGATCTGGAAGCGGTCGCGGAACATCTTGATCGCGTCCTCGTGCATCTTCTTGGCCTGGTGGGCGATGTTCATCGACTCGCCCGCCGTGCCCATGCCGTAGCCCTTCACCGTCTTGGCGAGGATCACGGTCGGCATGCCTTCGGTATGCACCGCCGCGTGGTAGGCCGCGTACACCTTGTGCGGATCGTGGCCGCCGCGGTTCAGCCGCCAGATGTCGTCGTCGGACAGGTTGGCGACCATCGCCGCGGTTTCGGGATACTTCCCGAAGAAGTGTTCGCGCGTGTACTTGCCGCCGAACGCCTTGCAGGCCTGGTATTCGCCGTCCACGGTTTCCATCATCAGCTTGCGCAGCATGCCATCCTTGTCACGCGCGAGCAGCGGATCCCAGTACGAGCCCCAGATCAGTTTGATGACGTTCCAGCCGGCGCCGCGGAACACGCCTTCGAGTTCCTGGATGATCTTGCCGTTGCCGCGCACCGGGCCATCGAGGCGCTGCAGGTTGCAGTTGATCACGAAGATCAGGTTGTCGAGGTGCTCGCGCCCGGCCAGCGAGATCGCGCCCAGCGATTCGGGTTCGTCCACCTCGCCGTCGCCGATGAAACACCAGACCTTGCGGTCCGACTTCGGCACCATCTTGCGCGCTTCGAGGTACTTCATGAATTGCGCCTGGTAGATCGACTGGATCGGACCCAGGCCCATCGACACCGTCGGCACCTGCCAGTAGTCCGGCATCAGCCACGGATGCGGGTAGGACGGCAGCGACAGTTCCAGCGGACGCGAGGCTTCGAGGCGGAAGCCTTCCATGCGTTCCTCGCTGATGCGGCCTTCGAGGAAGGAACGCGCGTACAGGCCGGGGCTGGAATGGCCCTGGTAGCCGATCAGGTCGCCCGGGTGGTTTTCCGATGGCGCGCGCCAGAAGTGGTTGAAGCCGACGTCGTACAGCGTCGCCGACGAACCGAAGCTCGCGATGTGTCCGCCCAGCGAACCGGGCTTGCGGTTGGCGCGCACCACCATCGCCATCGCGTTCCAGCGGATGATGCAGCGGATGCGCCATTCCATCGCCGCGTCGCCGGGCGACTTGGCTTCCATCTGCGGCGGGATGGTGTTGACGTATTCGGTGGTGGGTGCGAACGGCAGGTGTCCGCCGGCGCGGCGGGTTTCGTCGACCAGTTTTTCCAGGATCTGGTGCGCGCGCTCGGTGCCCTCGGCGTTGATCACCGCCTCGATCGACTCGATCCACTCGCGGGTTTCGCGCGGATCGGGATCCTGTTCCAGGAATTCCTGGGTCACTGCGTTCATGGTTTGCTCCTGTGCGCCTTGGTGTGCGCGGTTTTCTTGATCGTTCCGGGAAGGCGGGTTTTCCTGCTGCCGGCGGCGCTGGCGCGGCGCGCTTGGCGCTTCTTCACCAGCTCGCGCGGCGCGCGGATCTGCGCCTCGACGCAGGCGATCGCGGTCATGTTCACCACGCGCCGCACGGTGGCCTGCGGTGTCAGCACGTGCGCCGGCCTGGCCGCGCCCATCAGGATCGGGCCGATCACCACGCCGTCGGACATGCAACGGGTGATGTTGAAGGTGGCGTTGGCGGCAGCGAGGTTGGGCAGCACGAACACGTTGGCGCGGCCGGTCAGGCGGGAATTCGGGAAGACCCTGGCACGCAGCACCGGATCGAGCGCGACGTCGGCCTGCATTTCGCCTTCGACCTCGAGCCCGGGCGCGCGTTCGCGCAGGATGCGCAGCACTTCCTGCATCTTCAGCGTGGTCTCGGTGACCCGGCTGCCGAAGTTGGAGCCGGCGATCAGCGCGACGCGCGGTTCGATGCCCAGCAGCTTCAGGCGCAGCGTCGCCTGCAGCGTGGCTTCCGCCATCAATTCCGGGCTCGGGTCGTGCTGCATGTGGGTGTCGAGGAAGAACGTGATGCCCTTGTCGTTGGCGACCGCCGCCATCGAGGACAGCGCCTGCACGCCCCGGTCGAGGCCGATGATGTCGCGGATGTAGCAGGCCTTGTGCTGGTAGCGGCCGACCACGCCGCAAATCATGGCGTCGGCTTCGCCGCGTGCGACCATCAGCGCCGCGATCGCGGTCGGGCGCGATCGCACCACCGACTTCGCCGAAGCCTGGGTGACGCCGCGGCGCTGCATGAGGTCGTAGTACTGCTGCCAGTACGCGTCGAAGCGCGGATCGGAATGGATGTTGCAGAGTTCGAAGTCGCGGCCTTCCTGCATGCGCAGCCCGATGCGCCCGATGCGGCGTTCGATCACCTCGGGCCGGCCGATCAGGATCGGCCTGGCCAGGCCTTCATCCACCACCGTCTGCACCGCACGCAGCACGGTTTCTTCCTCGCCTTCGGCGTAAACCACGCGCATCGGGTGCGTGCGCGCGCGGTCGAACACCGGCTTCATCGCGAGTCCGGTGCGGAACACAAACTGGCTGAGCTTGTCGGCGTAGGCGTGCAGGTCGGCGAGCGGACGCGTGGCCACGCCGGAATCCATCGCCGCCCTGGCGACCGCGGGCGCGACCTGCACCAGCAGGCGCGGGTCGAACGGGCGCGGGATCAGGTATTCCGCGCCGAAGTGCGGCACCTTGCCGCCGTAGGCGCGCTGCGCGACGTCGGAAGCTTCGCGCCGCGCGAGTTGCGCGATCGCATGCGCGCAGGCGACGGTCATCGCCTCGTTGATGCCGGTCGCGCCGACGTCCAGCGCGCCGCGGAAGATGTAGGGGAAGCACAGCGCGTTGTTGACCTGATTCGGGTAATCCGAACGGCCGGTTGCGATCACCGCGTCGGGCTTGGCTGCGCGCGCCTCTTCGGGCGTGATCTCGGGCGTCGGATTGGCGAGCGCCAGGATCACCGGGCGGTCGGCCATCTTCGCGACCATTTCGCGCTTCAGCACGCCGCCGGCGGACACGCCGAGGAACACGTCGGCACCCTTGACGATGTCGCCCAGGGTGCGCGCCCTGGTCTTGCGGGCGTAACGCTTGAGGCTGGGGTCGAGACGGGGGCGGCCTTCATACAACACGCCCTCGATGTCGCTGACCAGGATGTTCTGCGGCTTCACGCCGAGCCGCACCATCATGTCGAGGCAGGCGATGCCGGCCGCGCCGGCGCCGGAAGCCGCGACGCGCACGTCGCCAATTTTCTTGCCGACCACGATCAGCGCGTTCAACAGCGCCGCGCCCACCACGATCGCGGTGCCGTGCTGGTCGTCGTGGAACACCGGGATGTGCATGCGTTCGCGCAGCTTGCGCTCGACGTAGAAGCATTCCGGCGCCTTGATGTCTTCGAGGTTGATGCCGCCGAACGTCGGTTCCAGCGCGGCGATGATTTCTACCAGCTTGTCCGGGTCGCGTTCGTCGATTTCGATGTCGAACACGTCGATGCCGGCGAACTTGCGGAACAACACGCCCTTGCCTTCCATCACGGGCTTGCCGGCGAGCGGGCCGATGGGGCCGAGGCCGAGCACCGCGGTGCCGTTGGTGATCACGCCGACCAGGTTGCCGCGCGCGGTGAGCGCGTAGGATTCGGTGGGATCGTCCACGATGGCATCGCAGGCTGCCGCCACGCCCGGTGAATACGCCAGTGACAGGTCACGCGCGGTCAGCAGGGACTTGGTGGGGGTAATGCGGATCTTTCCGGCGGGTGGATGCCGGTGGTATTCCAACGCGGCTTGTTTGAGTTCCTCGGGAAGGCTGGCCATGGCGCGCGCAAGGGTTTTCGGACCTTGCATCGTACCACTTCACCCTGCGCGGTTTCGCGGCGCGACGGGGTCTGGCAGGTGACGTCCGGACGTTTTCAACGTGGCATGGAAACCCGGTAGAGTCGCCGCATTGATCAGTTTTTAGCGAACCGGGGCGAACGCGTGGGCAGAGGGGTGCTGCGCTGGATTTTGCTGATGGGGTGTTGGCCGTTCGCCACATGGGCGGGCGACGCGGCGTTGCGCGTGACGGCCCTGTCCCAACCACCCGCGACGATGGCCGCCGACTCGGCCCGGTCAGACGATTCGCGCGGCAGCGTCGCCGCGTACCTGTGGCTGCATGCGCCGCGTGACCGCACCGCGTGGTACGCATTGCGGTTGGCCGCGGACTGGCAGCAGGCCAGCCGTCCGCTGCTGGCGATCCGGGGCAACGTGCGCGCCTGCGTGACCGTGTACCTGCCACCGGATTACCGGCCGCACACGGACTCCATTTTCGATGCCGCGCTCGATCCTTCCTTTTCGCATCGCGCGGTGGTGTACCTGTTGCCGGCGGACCTGCGCGCCGGTCAGCCGGTCTACCTCGCGCTGGGCGATCCCGGCCAGACCCAGCCCATCCGCGTGGGCATCACGGACGTGGCGTCCTATCGCGCGGACGACCTGCGGCACGTGCGTCTGAGCACGTTCTTTGCCAGTGTTCAGTTGTCGATGCTGCTGGTGATCCTGTGTTTCTGGGCGGTGCTGCATGACCGCATGTACCTGTATTTCGTCCTGTATGTGGGGGCGCAGGTGCTGTACGTGATGGCCGCATCCGGCGAGCTGTTCGCATTGCCCGGCGCGGCGTTGCTGTCGCCGCTGGGTTACCGCACCGGCCAGTGCGCGGCGGCGCTGTCGGCGGCATTCTCGATCTGGTTCATCCTCGCCTTCGCGGACCTGCGCCGCTACACGCCCAGGCTGGGCGCCACGCTTGGCGTGCTGCGCTGGCCGTTCCTGGCCTGCGCGGCGCTGGTCTGGATGGCGTTCCTGCAGCCGAATGCGTGGCTGCCTAACACCGTCAACCTGCTGCTGGTCGTGTGTACCGCGCTGGTGTTGCTCTCGGGTTGGCTGGCGTGGCGGCGCGGCAATCGGCAGGCCGGGTTCTTCCTGCTGTCATGGGTGCCGTTGCTGGCCTTGACCATGGCGCGGGTGGTGCAACTGGTCGCGGGTTATCGCCTGCCCGAGTGGCTGGAGTATGGCTTCCCGGCCAGCATGGCCTGGTCGGCGGTGGTCATCACGGTCGGCCTGGCCGACCGCACCCTGCAGGTGCGCCACGAACGCGACCATGCGTCCGACCTTGCGCAGCGCGATCCGCTGACCGGGGTGCTCAATCGACGCGCCATCATGGACCACCTGCGCAAGGCGTGGAAGGCCTCGACGCACACGGCCGAGCCGTTGGCGGCCCTGTTCCTCGACATCGACCATTTCAAGCGCATCAATGACACCCGCGGCCACGCCGGGGGCGATGCCTGCCTGACGGCAGTCGTCGACGAGATCCGCGCGGAGCTGGGCGGCTCGGGCGAAGTGGGGCGTTACGGCGGCGAGGAGTTCCTGATCGTGCTGCAGGGTGACGCCGCGCGCAGCGCGCAGCGCGTGGCCGAGCGCATCGGCGCACGTGCGTCCGCATTGCGCGTGCGGATCGGCGAACACCGCATCGCGTTCACGGTGAGCATCGGCGTCGCGGTGCGCGATACGCTGATCACCAATCTCGACGTGCTGGTGCAGTGTGCCGACGCTGCGCAGTACCGGGCCAAGGCCGAGGGCCGCAACCGCGTGGTGTTGTGGCGGCCTGGGCTGGGCGGCACGGCGCCCGTGGCCGCCCGCTGAGTGCCGGGCATGGCACACTCTGCGTCCATGAAGGACAAACTCGACATCGTGCGCGACTGGCTGCCGCGCTACACCGGCCAGCGGCTGGAGGATTTCAGCCAGTACGTGTTGCTCACCAACTTCATCGGTTACCTCGAACGTTTTTGTGCGCTGACCGGCGCGACGATCGTCGATCGCGAGCGGCCGATGCCGTGCGCGAGTGCCAACGGGTTGACGATGATCGATTTCGGCATGGGCAGTCCGAATGCCGCGACCGTGATGGACCTGTTGTCCGCGGTGATGCCGAAGGCGGCCCTGTTCCTCGGCAAGTGCGGGGGCCTCAAGCAGAAGAACCAGTTGGGTGATTTGATATTGCCGATCGCGGCGATCCGCGGGGAAGGCACCAGCGACGACTACCTGCCGCCCAAGGTGCCGGCGCTGCCGGCGTTCCAGCTGCAGCGCGGCGTATCGACGATGATCCGCGACCTCGGCCACGACTATTGGACGGGTACCGTATTCACCACCAATCGCCGGGTGTGGGAGTTCGACCAGGACTTCAAGGCGTATTTGCGCAAGCTGCGTTGCATGGCGATCGACATGGAAACCGCGACCATCTTCGCCGCCGGCTTCGCCAACCGCATTCCATCCGGCGCGCTGTTGCTGGTTTCCGACCAGCCGATGATTCCGGAGGGCGTCAAGACCGCAGCCAGCGACGCCGAGGTCAAGGCGAAGTACGTCGAGGACCACGTCCGCATCGGCATCGAGGCGCTGAAGCTGGTGCGCCGCAACGGCCGCAGCATGAAGCATCTGCGCTTCGAGGATGAGCTCGAATAACAAGGGGTGGCACCACCGCAGTCGCCTGCAGGAGCGCCGGAAGGCGCGATCGGGGGTGTCGTTTGCGCGAATCCGGTCGGGCCTCCCGGCCCTCCTACAGGTGTGGCTGTTGTAGGGCGACGGCAACACGCGTCCAAGCGTGGCTGTTGTAGGAGCGGCGGAAGCCGCGAGCGGATCGACGCGTAAGCAAACATCGTGCGTAGCGGTCGCGCGAACAGCAAGGCGGTGCTGCGCGCCGGCGCGTACCTACGAGTTTGGCACGACTCCAGCGCTGGTTGATGACGTCGGTTCTGGCTTGCCGTATTTCTCCAGCAGTGCCTGAAACGCCGGGTCGTGGCGGATCGGGTCCCAGGCTGGATCGATTCGCAGCAGCGCGCCGGAAAGGGACAGACCCGCAGGTATTGACATCAGCCGATCCAGCAACTTGACCGCGGCCGCGGCATTACCGATACGCGCCTGGACCGCTGCCATATTCACCAATGGGCTGACGCCTTCGTAGGGATACCTGTCGATTGGCCGCAATGCCATCGCACGGTGTGCTTCGATGATCGCTGCATCGCGCTCGCCCAGATTCGCCAGCACCGATGCCAGGGTTGCATGGAGTTGTACGTCGTGCGGTGAGTCCTTGATCCAGCTTTCGAGCTGTGTGCGCGCGGTTGCAAACGCAGCTTTGGCGCGCGGAGCATCCCCTTGTGCCTGATAGACCTGCCCCTGATACAAGCCAAGGGGGGAGTCATTGTTCTTGAACCATGCCGCCGGGGCCTTCGCCATCACGTTCAGTGCCGCCGCGTAATCACGTCCGTACAGATCGAGCCAATACCACGCGTCACTTAGTGCGCCCGAGGATGTGACCGGCACCGGCATGGCCTCGAGCACGTTGCGGGCGGAGGCGAGATCCCCCCATCCCACCTCGTAGATGCTCGTGAGAGTCGTGGCCGCGCCGACCGCGGATGGGTTGCGCGCAACCACGGCGTTTGCTGCGTCACGTGCCGCCGCGTAGCGTCGCTGGGCTGCCAATGCCTGCGCCATGTTGAGTTGCGCGACGGCGGTCATCCCGCTGCTCGAGCTCAGTTCGATGGCGTGCTTGTAGGCCGCAATGGCATCGTCATAACGACCGGCATCGGAATAGATGTTTCCCAAGCCATTGACGAGCCCCGGGTTCTTCGGATCCTGCCGCAGCGCGATGTGTGCCTGCGTGAATGCCTCGTCAAATTGGCCGGCTTCATCCAGCAAACGCGCCAGCTGGATATGTGCAAACGTACTGTTCGGGTTCAGTGCGAGAGCGCGGCGTATGGCGGACTCGGCCTGGTCATGGTGCCCACCCATGTGGCGATACGCCGCGGCCAACGCAGAAAAGGCGCCGGCGAACTTGGGGTCATGGTCGACTGCTTGTTGCAGGAACCCGACAGACAGTTCGAATTCGCTTGGGCGATCGTTGTCCTGTCCGTCGTACAGGTAGTAGATGCCTTTCAAGTACGCGTCATAAGCTTGCTTGTTGTGCGTGAGAACCTTGGCGACAGCCCTGGTTTCGCGCGGCGTCAGCTTGGCATTAAGCGCTTTGGCTACCTTCTCGGCTACCTCGCCTTCCACGCCGAAGATGTTGTCCAGCGTGCGCGTGTAGCTTTGTGCCCAGATATGCGAATCCGTTCTCGCATCAATCAACTGCACGTTGATCAGCACCTGGTTGCCGGCCTTCTGCACGCTGCCTTCGAGGATCGTCGCGACGCCGAGTTGCTGGCCGACAAGCGTGAGGTTTTGCGGGTGGGCGCCATATTGCATGGTCGAGGTGCGCGAGATCACCTTGAGGTCACCGATGTCGGCGAGCTTGGTCAGGATCAGGTCCTGCATCCCGTCGGCGAAGTAGGCGTTGCCTTTGTCGGTGGAAAGATTCTCGAACGGCAGCACCGCGACGGATTTGGCGGGGATGGGGATGGCCGCGATCGCCGGTGCCTCGCTGGCGATGCTCGTGGCGCTTGGCATCGCCGTCGTTGCCTTTGCCTCGGTTGCCGATGCGGGCGATTCGGGGCTACGGCGCGCCGTTTGCGGGCTGCCGGTGCCGGCTACCGCACGCGCACTGGCGGTGCCCGCAGTCGGCGCCCGCGCGAAATGCCAGATCAGCCCGCCGCCGATCGCCAGTGCCAGTGCGATCAACAGCAGTTCCGGCCCCGAAATTCGTTGTGCGCCGCGCTCGCCGTGGTACCACGCCAGGATCAGCGTCACCGCGAAGCCGAGCACCAGCAGCCCGAACACGATGTGCATCGCGGCACGTGGCCAGCCATAGCTGCCAGCCACCACGTCGAGCACCTGGATCAGCGCGAACGCCGCGGCGATATACGCCAGTGCCCACTGCACCAGCTTGCGTTGCTTCAGGCGTTGCAGCAGATCAGCCAATGCGTCCCCTCGGCGTTCTCGCCGTTGCACGGAATCAGGACCAAGGCAAAACGTTCACGCTTCAGCCGAGGATGCGTAGCCCGCGTACCTTGGCAAAATCCCGATCATGCGTCACCAGCGCGTCGGCATTGATCGTCAAGGCGCTGGCAAGCTGGATGGCGTCGGGCAGTTTCAAATGGTAGCTCGCCCGCAAGCGGGCAGCGGCCTCGGCGATATCGATGTCGAAACCGACCACGCGCCACGTTTCCAGGACGGCGCGGTAGCGTCTGGCCAGCGCTTCCTCGCCAGCCGCAAGCGGGCCGGTCAGCACCTCGGCGATGGTGACCGTGGTCACCGCCAACGCGATCTCGCCGCGCGCGTGGCGCTCGAACAGCGGCGCGAAGCGCGGCGCGAATTTCGCGTTGGCTTCCAGCGTATAGATGATGGGCGCACTATCGACCAGCAGCAGCGCGTCGTCAGGCAATGCTGCAGCATTCAGCGCATCCATTCGTCGCGCAGCCGGGCAATGGTTTGCGCGCTGCGGGGACCCCATAGCCCGCGACCGGTCCCGGCCAGTGTGGTCAGCGGCATGGGTTTGGAAAGCCGGGCCGCGTCAATCGGCACAACCGCGGCCACCTCGCGGCCCCGCCGGGTGATGACCGTGGCATGCCCGGCAGCGGCCTCGGCGAGGATCGCCGGCAGTTGCTGGCGCGCCTGCTCGGCGCCCTTCGAGGTGGTCCTGGTGGTGCGTTTCATGCTTGTACTGTACGGTTCGTACAGATTGCCGTCAAGTGCGCATGCAGCCACCCGGATGGGATCGTGTATCGCGGTCTCACGGGGCACTGAAATGAAAGCCCGCCCCTTGAAGGGGAAGAGAGCGCGCAGTTCACTGTGTGCTGGAAGTTGCACTGGCACCCGCTGCCACCGGCTGGGCGCTTGCATACTTTTTCAGCAGCGCCTGGAACGCCGGGTCGTGGCGGATCGGGTCCCAGACCCAATCGATTTTCAGGGATGCCGCGGTTACCGGCTCGCCACTTGGCCGCGACATCAGGTCATCCAGGATGGCGGCGGCCTGGGCGCCCTTGCCAAGCTGTGCGAGGGTCCTCGCCATCTCCCAGTGAAGTCCGTCGGCCGCCCATTGATTGTCGCGGCCGGACGCGATTCCAATGGCGTGACGCATGAGGGTCAATGCTTCATCGCCCTTGCCTTGTCGCATCAGGAGCCATCCCAACAATGACTGGGCCTTCCAATTGTCGGGGTACAGCTTGACCTCCGCCTCGAACACCGGGGTGGCACGCTGGTAGTACCGGAGGGCCGAATTGCGGTCGCCAGCCAGCCACTCGACGTCGCCCCGCCAGGAATCGGCATACGCTTCAGAGTACGTGCCGCCCGCTTGCATCCGGGCTGCCGCCTTGCGCGCCGCAGCGTAGTCACGGCGTTGCAGTGCGACCACGACACGCATTTCGGTGATGGCGGGATTTCCCTGAAGCTCCATTGCCGCGGTGTCCAGCAACGTCTTCGCGCCTTCCGGATCACCCACGAGAAAATAGCTTTTTACCAACGTGTCCAACGCCAGGGCGGAGTCGGGATCGATCGCCAGCGCACGACGGAGAGTCTGCTGCCCGCGTGCGTAATCGCGCAGGTCGAGTTCGGCGGCTCCAAGCTGCGCCAGCAGCGCGGCATCCCTTGGTGAGCGTCCTGCCGCCTCGTGCAGCAGTTCGACGGCGTCGCGGTAGTGGCCGAGGTGCAAATGAATGATCCCCGCGCCCAGCAGGGCTTGTGCGTTTTGCGGCTGCATGGCCAGAACGTTTTCGAATGCCGCAAGCGATCCCTTCAGGTCATACGCGACCCAATGCTCGTACCAGCCCTGCGCGAGACGGGTGTCCGGTGAATCCGGCGCCAACGCCAGGGCATGGTCCAGGGCAGACTTGGCTTGCGCCGCCAAGGTCGACAGGCGGTCTCCAGTAAAGGTCAGCCCTTGTTGTGCAGCCAAGACCATAGATAGCCGTGCCCATGCCAGCGCGAATCGGTCGTCATGGGCAACGGCTTGGCGGTAATACGCTTCAGCCTTGGCGAAATCGGCACCGATCAAGCTCGCTTCGGCGCGCTGGGCGTAATACTCCCCTTGCATGAAAGCGTCATAGGCGGCAGCGTTCCGGGTCGGTACTTGCGAGACACGTTCGTTTTCCGGAGCGGTGAGTTTGGTGTTCAGCGCGTCCGCGACCTTTTGTGCCACTTCGCCTTCCACGCCGAAGATGTTGTCGAGCGTGCGCTGATAGCTCTGTGCCCAGATGTGGCTGTCGGTCCTGGCGTCGATCAACTGCACGTTGATCAGTACCTGGTTGCCGGCCTTCTGCACGCTGCCTTCGAGGATGGTTGCCACACCCAGTTGTTGGCCGATCGTCTTCAAATCATCCGGGTGGCTGGCGTACTTCATGGTCGAAGTGCGCGAGATAACCTTGAGGTCACCGATATCGGCCAGTTTGGTCAGGATCAGGTCCTGCATGCCGTCGGCGAAGTAGGCGTTGCCTTTGTCGGTGGAAAGATTCTCGAACGGCAGCACCGCGACGGATTTGGCGGGGATGGGTTGCGCGGCGATTGACGACGCCAACGCGGCTGCAGGGGTTGCCTTGACCGAGGTCGCAGCCGTTGTGCCGGAAGCGGCCGTGCTTGCAGGATGTCTGTCAGCCACCGCATTGACCGCCACGCCTTGTACGGGTTCGCGTGCGAAATGCCAGAGCAACCCGCCGCCCACCGCCAGCACCAGGGTGACGATCAAAAGTTCCATCCCGCTGACATGCTGCGCGCCGCGCTCGCCGTGGTACCACGCAAGGATCACCGCCACCACGAAGCCGATCGCCAGCACGCCGAAGGCGATGTGCATCACCGCATCCGGCCAGTGGTAACTGCCGGACGCCAGGTCGAGCACCTGCAGCAACACCCACGCTGCAGCGAGGTAGGCCAGCGCCCACTGCACCAGCTTGCGTTGCTTCAGGCGTTGCAGGAAGTCATCCACCGCCACCCCTTCGTGCGATCGGCACTGCCCAGCATGTGCGGCGCGCCGACGGACCCATGGGTCGATTCTACCTTCCGGACGCATTGACGTGAGTCAATCGGTTGCCGGCATGCGTGCCTAAACTGACCAGTGGCCGATCCCGACAGGCACAAGCGATGACGACGTTCAACATCCTGCTGGCAATCCACGTGCTCAGCGTGGTGTGGTGGATTGGTGGCGTGTTCACCGTCACCACTTCGCTGTTGCCGCTGTTCAACCATCTGCCTGCGGATGACCGCATCCAGTGGATCAAGCGTTTCGAGGGGCGCTTCGCCAATCAGGCCAGGATCGCGGTGCTGCTGGCGGGCATCACCGGCTTCTGGATGTACACCCTGGTGCCCGGCGAAATCGCGCACACGTGGTGGATCGGCCTGATGATGCTGGTGTGGGTGTTGTTCGCGATCATGTTGTTCGTCGCGGAACCGCTTCGCTTGCCGGCAAAGCTGGGCGTGATCCAGAACCCGCGCAAGTTCCTCGCGATCCATGCCGTGCTGCTGGTGCTCGCGCTGGCAGCGATCGTTGGCGGCGTGATCGGGGCCCGCGGCGGGTTCTGAGCAAGGTCGCGCAGGCCGCTCGGGCGCCCGCGCAGTTCCAGCGGGTCTTGTGGCGTTGCCGGGCAGGGCGGTCCGGCAGGATGCCATCCCGGAATACGTTGACCGCCGTCAACTACGGAGCACTTTTTCCGGGGATAATGCGCGTCAATCTGGAAACGCCGTGACGCGGGCATGCGAGGGTGGAAGTCCCCTCCGTCGTGCCCGTTGCCGCGGCGTTTGGCGCAACCGGGGTGGACAATGAGCGAAACGACCGAGTACTACAACGACCATGTCGTGCGTCTGTTCCTGCTGGCGTCGGCCGTGTGGGGCATCATCGGCATGCTGATCGGCATGTACGCGGCGGCCGAACTGACCTGGCCGGGACTGAACCTCGGCATTCCCTGGATGACCTTCAGCCGCATCCGGCCGGACCATACTTTCGGGGTGATCTTCGCGTTCGGCGGCTCGGCGCTGATGGGTACCTGTTACTACGTGGTGCAGCGCACCGGTCATGCGCGGCTCGCGTTTGGAAAACTCGCCGAGTTCACGTTCTGGGGGTGGCAGCTGGCCTGCGTGCTGGCGATGCTCACGATGCCGTTCGGCATCACCCAGTCGAAGGAATACGCCGAGCCGGAATGGTTCATCGACATCCTGATCGCGGTCGTGTGGGTGTCGTTCGGGGTGGTGTTCTTCGCATCGCTGGCACGCCGGCGCATCCGCCACATCTACGTCGCCAACTGGTACTACGGCGCGTTCATCATTGCGGTCGGCCTGCTGCACATCGTCAACAACCTCGCGATTCCGGTGTCGCTCACCAAGTCGTACCCGATCTATTCCGGCGTCGTCGATGCGATGGTGCAGTGGTGGTACGGCCACAACGCGGTCGCGTTCTTCCTGACCGCCGGCTTCCTCGGGATGATGTACTACTTCGTGCCGCGCCAAGCGCAGCAGCCGCTGTGGAGCTACCGCTTCTCGATCGTGAACTTCTGGGCATTGATCTCGGTGTACATGTGGGCGGGCTCGCATCACTTGATGTACACCGCGCTGCCGGACTGGGTGCAGTCGGTCGGCATGGCGTTCTCGCTGGTGCTGCTGATGCCGAGCTGGGGTTCGGCCGCGAACGGCCTGTTCACCTTCAACGGCGCCTGGCACCGCGTGGTCAAGGACCCGGCCGCGAAGTTCATGGTGATCGCGCTGGTGTTCTATGCCGCCTCCACCTTCGAAGGTTCGATGATGGCGATCAAGAGCGTCAACTCGCTCTCGCACTACACCGACTGGACCATCGCCCACGTGCACTCGGGCTCGCTCGGCTGGGTGGCGATGATCACCATCGGCTCGCTGTACGCGATGGCGCCGCGTGCGCTGGGTCGTCCCGCGATGTATTCGCACAAGGGCATGGAGCTGCATTTCTGGCTGCACGTCACCGGCACGCTGTTGTACGTGGTCGCGATGTGGACCGCGGGCGTGACCGAAGGCATGATGTGGCGCGCCACGCAGCCGGATGGTGCGCTGACCTACTCGTTCATCGACAGCCTGGTCGCGGTCCGGCCGGATTATTTCCTGCGCTGGTTCGGCGGCGTGCTGATCTGGCTGGGCATGTGGGTGATGGCGTGGAACCTCTGGTACACCGCGTCGGATGCGCGCAAACGCATCATCAACCCGATTCCGGTGCCGATTCCGGAGCCCGAGCCAAAACAGTCTCCGGCGCCATTGCCGGTGGCGGGTTGAGGACACGGCCATGGCATACAAGCATTTTGAGTTCATCGAAAAGCACGCGTGGACGCTTGGCATCCTCACCGCGATCATGGTGTCGATTGGCGGGCTTGCGGAAATCACGCCGCTGTTCATGCGCGCGCACCAGGTCGAACCGCCGGCCAACGTCAAGCCGTACGATCCGCTGCGCCTCGCCGGCAAGGACGTGTACGTCAGCGAGGGCTGCTATCTCTGCCATTCGCAGATGATCCGCGCGCTGCGTTTCGAGACCCAGCGTTACGGCCATTATTCGACCGCCGAGGAATCGGTCTACGACCGCCCGTTCCAGTGGGGTTCCAAGCGCACCGGCCCCGACCTTGCGCGCGTGGGCGGCAAGTATTCGGACACCTGGCAGCGCATGCACCTGATGGACCCACGCAGCGTGGTGCCGCAGTCCAACATGCCTTCGTACCACTGGCTGGCGGACGAGAAACTGGATGCGAAAGACATCCAGGCGCGCATGCGCGTGTTGCGTACGCTGGGTGATCCGTACTCCGATGCCGACATCGCCAGTGCGCCTGCCGCGGTTGCAGGCAAGACCAAGATGGATGCACTGATCGCCTACCTGCAGGGGCTTGGCATCCGGAACGAGCCGCAGGCGCCGAACACATCCGCTGCACCCGCCACGGATGGAGGATCGCCATGAGTCCGGTCTGGGGCCACGTCGCGGGCGTGATGATCGTGTTGATGATGCTGACCTTCATCGGCATCTGGATCTGGGCCTGGTTGCCGTACCACAAGCGCGCCTTCAATCGCCTGTCACGGTTGCCGATGGAGGATGACGTGCTGCCTACCGACCACCCCATCCCCGTCACCCGCCCGGAGGATCGCGCATGAGCCTGTTCTGGTCGATCTGGGTGATGTTCCTGGTGGTGCTGAACCTCGGCATCACCTTGCTGCTGTTCATCTGGGCGCCGTGGGCCAAGGTACCGGTGAAACCCGATGGCACCACCGGCCACGTGTGGGCGCACGGTGCGATCCGCGAGGGCCTCAACAACCTGCCGCGCTGGTGGATCGTGTTGTCCGCCTCGATGTTCATCGCCGCGTTCATCTACCTGTGGCTGTATCCGGGCTTCGGTTCGCACAAGGGCAAGCTGGGCTGGACCCAGCATGGCCAGTTGGCGGAAGAGGTCGCCGCGAACGACGCCAAGCTCGATCCATTGCTGGCGCGTTTCCGCATGTACAGCGTGGAGCAACTTTCCGGCGACCCGCAGGCGTTGCAGATGGGCAAGCGCCTGTTCGAAGACAACTGCGCCGCCTGCCATGGCTACCAGGGCAAGGGCAACATGGCGCTGGGCGCACCCAACCTCACCGACCAGGACTGGTTGTACGGTGGTACCGGCAAGGACATCGTGGCCTCGATCACCCAGGGCCGCGCCGGCGTGATGCCGGCGTGGAACGCACTGGGCGAGGACACCGTCAACAACCTCACCGAATACGTGCTGGGGATTTCGGGCCAGCCGCATGATGCGAAGATGGCGGCGGCGGCCGAGCCGACCTTCAAGAGCACCTGCGCGGCCTGCCACGGTGCCGACGGCAAGGGCAACCAGGGCATCGGCGCACCCAACCTCACCGACGCCATCTGGCTGCACGGTGGCACCCGCGCCGACATCCACAAGACGATCCACGACGGCCGCCAGGGCGAAATGCCGGCGTGGGACAAGCGGCTCAACGAAGACGACATCCGCGTGACCGCGGCCTACGTGTACAGCCTGTCGCACCCGGGCAATGCAAGTTCGCCATAGCCAGCCTGGACCCCTGCCGTGGTACCGGACGCCGATTGCGTGGCTGGGGGTGCTGATCTTCGTCGCGTCGCTGGCGGGCTGTGTGTGGATCATCGTGGCGAGCGTGCAACACCGTGACGAGGCCTTGCCGGTGTCCACGCATTCCGTGCTGGGCGTGCCGGCGCATTCGCCGCCGGTGCCGGCATCGTCATGAGCATCGACGCGAAGCTCTGGGCGCGTCCCGCGCTGGCCGGGCAGGTGCTGCGGCGCCGCCGCGACGGCCGCGCCGAGATCGCGCTGCACGTCGCCGCGCTGGCGCAGCCGCGGCGTGCGTTGCAGTTCGAGCAGATGCTGCACGCCTTGCCGGGCGTGGCGTCGATGTCGCTCGATCGCGTGGCGCAGCGCGCGCGCGTGGTGTTCGACGATGCGCGGCTGCCTTTGCCCGCCTTGTTGGACGCGTGCGCCGGAGCCGCCTGCGAAGCGCAGCCCCTGCACCGTGATCGCCTGGTTGACCGCGGCCGGGCGCTCGCCAATGCGTCGTTGAAGCGCCTGCTGGTCGCGGGCGTGTTCACGATGCAGGCGATGATGTTCGCGCTGGTGCTGTACCTCGGCGCGGTCAATCCGCTGGACGCCAGCACGGCACATCTGTTCCGCTGGCTGGGGTTGCTGTCGGCCATTCCGGTGGTGGGTTACGCGGCGCTGCCGTTCTACCGCGATGCGCTGGCGGGCTTGCGTGCGGGGCGCCCAGGCATCGACGTGCCGGTCGCGTTGGCGATCGTGTTCATCTTCTCGGCCAGTGTCGTCAACGCGCTGCGCGGCAGCGGCGAGATTTATTTCGATTCGATCAGCATGTTCGTGTTCGTGCTGCTGCTTGGCCGGCACCTGCAGCTGCGCGCACACGTGCGGCACCGCGCGCTCGGCGAACTCGCCGCCGATGCGCTGCCGCTGCTGGCGCAGCGGCGCAGTGGCGATGGTGGCCTGGAAACCGTGGCAGCTGCGGAACTGGTGGCCGGCGACCGCGTGCGCGTTGCCGAAGGTGAAGCAGTGCCGTGCGACGGCGTGCTGGAAAGTGCGCGTGCGCAGACCGACGAATCGTTGCTCTCCGGCGAGGCGCGCGCCTGCGTGCACCGGCATGGCGATGCGATCAGTGCCGGCAGCGTTGCACTGGGTGGGCCGCTGGAATTGCGCGTGACGCGCGAGGTCGGCGCCAGCGCGACCAGCGTGCTGGCGCGGCTCGCCGCGCAGGCGCATGCGGCGCGCGATGCCGCGGGCGACGCCGATGCGCCAGCCGCACGGCGCTTCGTGTGGCGGGTGCTGGTGCTGGCCATCGCGACCGCGGCGTTCTGGCTGTGGCGCGATCCCGCGCGTGCGTTCGATGCGACGGTGGCGGTGCTGGTGGTGGCGTGTCCGTGTGCGTTCGGGTTGGCCGCGCCCGCGGTTCTGACGCGCAGCATGGCGGTGCTGGCGCGCATGGGGGTGCTGGTGCTGCGGCCGGCGGCGCTGCCTGCAATGGCCGAGGCCGACCGCGTGTTGTTCGACAAGACCGGCACCCTGACCGAACCGGCGTTGCGCGTGGACAGCATGGAAACGTTCCGCGGCACGTCGCAGGCCGAGGCGCTGCGGCTGGCCGCGGCGCTGGCGCAGGCCAGTCGCCATCCGCTGGCGCGCGCGGTCGCGCAAGCTGCAGATGATGTGGGAATCCCGGAATCCGCGGAGATTGTAGTCACGTCCGGCGGCGGCTTGCAGGGTCGCGTCGCCGGCTGCGAACTCAAGCTCGGCCGCGGCGGATTCATCAGCGACATCGACGCAGACGATGACGCACTCTGGCTGTCCAACGCCGAGGGGCCGCTGGCGCGTTTCCCCGTCGTGGAGACCGTGCGTGCGCAGGCAGCAGCCGTCGTTGCGGCGCTGCGTGCATCGGGTCTTGCTCCGGCGCTGGTGAGCGGCGACGCACCATCGCGGGTACGGGCGGCTGCCGAGCGGCTGGGCATCGACGACTGGTCGGCGCGGCAGTCACCCGCCGACAAGCTGGCGAGGGTACAGCGCGAGCGGACGGCGGGCCGCGTCGTGCTGGCCGTGGGTGATGGCGGCAACGATGCCGCGGCGTTGGCGGCGGCGGACGTGTCGGCGGTGCCAGCCGGCGGCACCGACCTTGCACGCAGCCATGCGGATCTCGCGTTGCTGTCCGGCATCGCCGGCTTGCCGCGGGTGCGCGAGCTCGCCTTGCGCGCACGCGCGATCTTGCTGCAGAACCGGCGCGGGTCGCTGGTCTGGAACCTCGGCGCGGTGCCGTTTGCGGCGCTGGGATTCGTCCCGCCTTGGCTGGCTGCGATCGGCATGTCGGCAAGTTCGCTGGCGGTGGTGCTGAACAGCTTGCGCATCCGCGCAGGGCAGGAACCCCGCACGCCCTCGCTGCCGTTGCACGAGCGCACCGCGTGAATGCGCTGCTGATCCTGATCCCGGTCACGCTGGTGCTGGCGATCGTGGCCGTGGGCATATTTTTCTGGGCGGTCAACCACGCCCAGTTCGAGGACCTGGATTCGCCGAAGGTCCTGCCGCTGCTGGACGAGGAAGCCCCGCACAAGGATGGACGCGTGGACGCCGGTTCGCGCGCTGCCCCCGCTTCCGTGGACAAGCACGCCGCATCCTGATCCCCGTCCTGCCCACAACACTTGTGCCCCGGGCGTGTTGATACAGGTCAACCGAGGGGCGTATTCTGTTACCGTAGACTCCCTCACCGTCGCCCGCGACCACCTGGCCCTCCGGACGTTTCCGCGGCCAGACGCTCCGGCGCCGACCGTTCCATTCACGTCAATGGAGCGAAGTGATGGCGGTTACCGTTCAAGACCTGTCACGCACCGGGCCCACGCCGATCCGCGGTGAGCAGGACGACCACGAACTCTCGTCGATCTTCAAGGCGTACACGGTCAGCGCCACGTTCTGGCTGATCTTCGGCACCGCGGTCGGCCTGCTGCTGGCCTTCAAGTTCGGCGCGCCGGACTTCTGGGCGGGCAAGTACCTGACCTTCGGCCGGCTGCGCCCGATCCACACCAACGACGTCTTCTACGGCTGGGCCAGCATCGCGCTGGTCGGCACCGCGTACTACGTGACCGTGCGCAGCTGTGGCACGAAGCTGTACAGCACCGCGCTCGCCTGGGCCGGGCTGTGGCTGTTCAACATCGCGGCGATCGCGGGCACGATCGCGCTGGACCTCGGCTACAACTGGGGTGACCTCGAATACCGCGAATGGCCGTGGCCGATCCGGCTGGTGTTCCTCGCCGCGCTGATCGTGACGGTGTGGAACATCCTGGCCACGATCGCGCGGCGCGAGTCGCAGGACATCTATCTTTCCAACTGGTACATCGTCGGCGGGCTGCTGTGGACCTGCATCATCTGCCTGGTCGCGGTCCTGCCGTGGTACCAGTACGGGCTGGGCCAGGTCACCATCTCCGGCTACTTCATGCACAACGCGGTGGGGATGTGGTTCACGCCGCTCGCGCTGGGCCTGTTCTATTACGCGATCCCGAAGGTGCTGAATCGCCCGATCTACTCCTACGCGCTGGGCGTGCTGGCGTTCTGGACCAACCTCGTGTTCTATCCGATGCTGGGCGCGCACCATTTCCTGTTCAGCCCGTTGCCGTGGTGGCTGCAGACCACCGCGATCATCTGCAGCGTGGGCATGCTGGTACCGGTGCTCGGCGGCGGCGCCAACTATCTGCTGACGATGCGCGGCCGCTACCACGGACGGATCGAATCCTATCCGCTGGCGTTCCTGTTCGTGGGCGTGCTGTGCTACGTGTTCGGTTCGATGCAGGGCACGGTCGAGGCGCTCCGCTCCCTGCAGGCGATCTGGCACTTCACCAGCTTCACGGTGGGCCACTCGCACTTCACGATGTACGGTTTCGTCACCTTTGCCGCGTGGGGCGGCATCTATGCGCTGCTGCCGCTGGCGACCGGGAAGCGACCGGGGCAGCTCGGCATGGCGGTGCACTTCTGGCTCGCCACCACCGGCGTCGCGATCTACGTGATCTCGCTGTCGATCGGCGGCACCATCCAGGGCCTGGACTGGGTCCACGGCAAGCCGTTCATCCAGTCCGTCGTCGACATGGAGCCGTATTACCTCTGGCGCGGCGTGGGCGGGATCCTGATGTTCCTGTCGCACCTGGTGTTCGTCTGGAACGTGTGGCGCATGACCGCGGGCAAGCCCGGTGATGCTCCGTCGCCGATCATGCAGTCGGAGGAGGCCGGGGCATGAAAAAGGAGATGTGGGCAATCTTCGGCGGCTCGCTGCTGCTCTACGTCGTGATCGTGTTGCTGATCGCGGTCGGTCCGGCGATCGACCTGGCGCGGACGCCGCCGGGCCCCGGAGTCAAGCCGTTGACCCCGCTGGAGGAGGAGGGCCGCCAGGTGTTCGCCAGCGATGGCTGCGATTACTGCCACACGCTGCAGGTGCGTCCGCTGCCGGAAGACAAGGTGTTCGGCCGGCCCTCCGCGCCGGGCGACTTTGCCTATGCCACACCCGAGATGCTGGGTTCGGAACGCACGGGTCCCGATCTCACCGATGTCGGCAACCGCCGCGGCGAAGTGTGGCAGTACATGCATCTGTACGATCCACGCGCGGTGTCCCCGGGATCGATCATGCCGAACTTCAAGTTCATGTTCCACGAAGTCAAGGCGGTACCGGCGGGCGTGGCGGCCGTGCCCCTGCCACCGGCGTTTGCACCGAAGAACGGCGACAAGGTGATCCCGACGCAGCGGGCCGAGGCGCTGGTGGCGTTCCTCATGTCGCTGAAGCAACCGGCGATTCCGGGTTACGCGATGAATGGCGGGATGGGCGGTCAGGCCGTGGCGTCCGCGCCGGCTGCGGCGCCCGCAGCGTCTGCCGCGGGCGGCTATGCGTATGACGCTGCCAAGGGCAAGACCGGGTTCGATACCACCTGCGCGGCGTGCCACCAGGCGAATGGCGAGGGTGTGCCGACGGCGTTCCCGCCGCTCAAGGGCAATGCCGCCGTGGGCGATGACGATCCGACCACGCAGCTCGACACCATCCTGCATGGCCGCCAGGGTACGGTGATCGGTGGCGTGAAGTATTCGGGCGTCATGCCTCCGTTCGCCGGTCAGCTGAACGACGAAGACATTGCCAACATCGCCAACTACGAACGTTCTTCATGGGGCAACCACGCCAAGCCGGTGACGCCGGCCGAGGTGGCGAAGCTGCGCGCTGCGGGCAAGTAGTCGAGGAAATGCAGTCGAGGGCAAGCAGTCGAGGATCTGCCATGCACAACATGTTGATGGGCCCCCTGTGGGGCATAGTCACGATCGCGATCCTTGTCGGTGCGGTCACGCTGGGCTGCTTCGTGGCGATGTTCAAGTTCCTGATCCGCCCGGGCGAGCACGACCCGCATCACCCCAAGTACGACATCCTGCGGCCGGATCGCTGAGAGGATCCTTCGAATGAGCAAGCCACACGTACGCGTCTATCTCGACGACGATTCGACGCCCGTCATCGACCGTGAGCTGCCGACGCAGCTGGATATCGACACGCGCAAGCTGGCCGACGGGCCGCACCGGCTGATCGTGCGCGCGGAGGACCAGAGCGGTGTCGAAGGGGTCGAGGAAATCCCGTTCCAGGTGCAGAACGGTCCCGGCATCATGATCGGCGGCCTGCACCCGGGTTCGACCAAGCGCGGCATCGTCAACCTGACCGTCGATGCATTCAGCGCCGATGATCCGTTCGACCCGCGTCGCGCCGAGGCACGCCGCGAGATTCCGACCTGGGTGTGGGTGCTGTTCCTCGCGGTGATCGCGTGGATCATCTATTACGCGGCGACGATGTACGTGATTCCGTCGCAGTACCGCGACACTCCCACGTATGGCACGGCGCCTGCCGCGTCGGCACCGGCGGCACCTCCCGCATCCGGCTGACGGGCGGTCAGGTTCCGGCCTGCCCGGGGGATCCTGCCTGGCGTCAGCGGTTGAACACCACGTTCACCATCACCAGCGTCACCACCAGCATGATGACGGTCAGCGGCAGGCCGACGCGCATGAAGTCGCGCGGCTTGTAGCCGCCCGGGCCGGCCACGACCAGCATCGTGGGGCTGGCGCCCGGCAGCAGGAAGGTGTTGGACACCGACAGCGCCACGATCAGCGCGTACACGGCGGGGTTGCCTCCGGAAGCGAGCGCGATGTTGATGGCCATCGGCACCATCATCACCGCGGTGGCGACGTGGGAAATGATCTGGGAGAAGATCAGCGCGAGGATCGCGATGAAGGTCTGGATCGCCCATTGCGGCAGGTGGCCGAGGTAACGCATGATTTCCTGTGCCATCCACGCGGCGGTACCGGTGGAATCCATCGAGATGCCGAGCGGGATCAGGCAGGCCATCACGAAGATGGTCTTCCACTGGATCGTGCCGTAGGCTTCGTCCATGTTGAGCACCCCGGCCAGCAGCATGCCGACCGCACCGGTCATCATCGCGACCCCGAGGTGCAGGTCGGTGAACAGGCCCAATCCCATGGCCAAGGCGAAGAACACCAGCGCGTAGCGCACCTTGCCCGGGCGCGATTCCTCGCTGGTGGGAATGTCGGTGACCGGCACCAGGTCGCGGCTTTCGGCGGCCAGCGCAAGATCGCGCCAGGTGCTGTGCACCACCAGCAGGTCGCCGGCGCGCAGGGTCAGCTTGCGCACGTCTTCGCCGCGCGTCACCTCGTCACCGCGGTTAAGCGCAAGCACCGAGATGCCGTAGCGCTTGCGCAGGCGCAGCTCGCCGACCTGCTGCTTGACGAATTTCGATTGCGGCGGAATCACCACCTCGGAAATTCCTGCGCGCGTCGGGTTGAACATGTCAGCCAGCGCCTGCACGCGGTTGCCGGTACGGCATTGCATCGCCTGCGCGAATTCGTTGACGGCGGGACGCTGACCCAGCACGCCCAGCACCGTACCCACCCAGATCATCTGGTCGGACGGTGGCGCGAGGCGCGCCTCGTTGCCGTTCTTGATCGCAAGGATCAGCGGTGCGTTCTGCAGGGTTTCCGCCTCGCCGATGCTCATGCCCACCAGCGGGCTGTCGGCGGTGACGGTAAGCTCGACGACTTCGCCCGCGATGCCGTAGGTGTTGGCGAAGTAGCTTTCCGTGCGGCCGGGCGTGACCTTGGGCTTGCCTTCCGCATCGTCCGGCATCAGCCGCCGTGGCAAAAAATAGAAATAACCCAAACCGGCCAGCAGCAGCGGGATGCCGATCGGCGTGATCGAGAACAGCGAGAACGGCTCGATGGTCTGTGCACCCGGCGGCAGGTTGCGGTTGGCGCTGGCGATCAGGTCGTTGAGCAGGATCAGCGGCGAATTCGAGATCAGCGTCATGCTGGTGCCGGCGAGGATGCAGCACGCCATCGGCAGCAGCAGGCGTTTCAGCGGCATGCCGGTGCGCGCGGAAATGCGGCTGGTGACCGGCAGGAACAGCGCGGCCAGCGCCTGGCTCTGGATGACCGACGAAAGGACTCCGGCCGTCGAGTTGAGCAGCAGCGAAACGCGGCTTTCGACGCCGCCGGAAAGCCGCAGGATGAACGCCGCCGCGCGGTTCAACACGCCGGTGCGGTCCAGCCCGGCACCCATGATCATGATGCCCATCAGGGACAGCACGGCGTTGGAGGCGAAGCCATTGAACAACTGGTCGACCGGCATCAAGCCGGTGATGCCGATCACCACCAGTACCAGCAGGGCGACGACATCCGGGCGCACCCAGTCGAGGATGAACATGATCACCGTGAAGCCAACCAGCCCGAGCACCAGCAGCATGTCGGGGGTGAGGGTCAGCTCCATTGCGCGGTCGGTCCGGCGGTCAGTTCAGGTGGCAGGTCGGCACAGCATTACATGCGGTCATACAACAGATCGGTAACCGGGTGGCCGAGACGGATGCCGCGCCGCTCGAAGCGTGTCTCGATCCGCCAGTCCGGTCGTTTCGATTCACCACTCGCCCCTTCGCGCAATCGCCACCCGGGTTGCGCCGCCAGCACCTCCCGCATGTGCAAAGCATACTCGGGCCAGTCGGTGGCGAGGTGCAACAGACCGCCCGATTTCGTGCGCGCCGCCAGCAGTTCGACAAAGGCGGGCTGGACCAGGCGCCGCTTGTGGTGGCGCTTCTTGGGCCATGGGTCCGGGAACCAGATGCGCACTTCCTCCAGTGCGGCCGGCCGGATTTCATGGCGCAGCACCTCGACCGCATCGTGGTTCCAGATGCGCACGTTGCGCACGTCCAAGGCCGCCAGCGCATTCATCAGCCTGCCGACGCCGGGGCGGTGCACCTCGATGCCGAGGTAATCGCGTGCGGGATCGTGTTCACATGACCACGCCAGTGCCTCGCCGTTGCCGAAGCCGATTTCCAGCACGCGCGGTGCGCTGCGCCCGAACAAGGCGTCGAGGTCACGGGGTGCGCCGGTGTAGTCGAGGCCGAAGCGGGTCCAGTGTTGTTCGAAGGCGCGCTGCTGCGCGGGAGTGATTCGCCCCTCTCTCAACACGAAACTGCGAATGGCGCGGCGGCGCTCAGGCGCTTCATTGCTCAAGTGCAACCCCTCTCCCCTCGGAAGAGGGGCTGCGGTGAGGGTACGAGGCTTGCGCAAGACCCGCACCCTCACCCGGCCTTCGGCCAAAAGAAACGGCGGCGTTTCACGCCCCTCTCCCGAAGGCAGAGGGGAAAAGTCAGGCAATCATTCCGTCAATCGGGCTGGACGCCGACGCGTAGCGCCGGCGCGGGATGCGCCCGGCACGGAATGCCGCGCGCCCAGCCTCGATCGCGCACTTCATCGCGTGCGCCATCAGCACGGGATCCTTCGCGTGCGCGATCGCAGTGTTCATCAGCACGCCGTCGCAACCCAGCTCCATGGCCAGCGCGGCGTCGGACGCGGTGCCGACACCGGCATCGACGATTACCGGGATCTTCGCGTTCTCGACGATCTCGAGGATGGTGTAGCGGTTCTGGATGCCGAGTCCGGAGCCGATCGGTGCGGCCAGCGGCATCACCGCGGCACAGCCGATCTCTTCGAAGCGCTTCGCCAGCAGCGGATCGTCGGTGGTGTAGACCATCACGTCGAAGCCGTCCTTCACCAGCACCTCGGCGGCTTCGAGGGTCTTGATGACATCCGGGAACAAGGTCTTCTGGTCGCCGATCACTTCCAGCTTCACCAGCGAATGGCCGTCCAGCAGCTCGCGTGCGAGCCGGCAGGTGCGCAAGGCCTCCTCGGCACTGTGGCAGCCGGCGGTGTTGGGCAGCAGGGTGAAATGTTCCGGCGGCAAGGCGTCCAGCAGGTTCGGCTCGCCCGGATTCTGGCCAAGGTTCATGCGGCGTACCGCGAAGGTGACGATTTCGGATCCGGCAGCGTCGGTGGCGCGACGGGTTTCATCGAGATCCTTGAACTTGCCGGTGCCGGTCAGCAGGCGCGAGCGAAACGGGCGGCCAGCGATGACGAGCGGGTCGGGGATGCTGGTGGTTGCAGTGGATTGCAGTTGGGCGTTCATGGTTGCGACGTGCAAAAGGCAGGACGCAATTGTAGTACGCGCAACGTAGGGAGCCATTGCGGCATCTTGCGATGCCAGGCGCCTTGCGACGCACGCTCGCTGCGCGAGCGGACGCTGTTGCCGGAGATCAAGGCGAGCAGCCATCCCTGGTGCATGGCGCCGGCCCGCACTTCCCTGTGCGGTCGTTCGAGCCGGCACGCGATGCCACCGGCATCGCGTAAACGCCGCCTCTCACCCTGCCTCGGGCGTTCGCCGCCGCACGATCCGCCACTGGCAGATCGTAAACGCGGCGTTTCACCCACCCCCAATGGCGTGCACGATTTCGACATGATCGTCTTCGTGCAGCGTGTGCTGTGCGTGCCGGCTGCGCGGAACGATTTCCCGGTTGACCTCGACCGCCACGCGGCGGCCGGCGTAGCCGGTTTCGGCGAGCAGTACAGCGACGGAAGTTTCCGCCGCGCATTGGCGGGATTGGCCGTTGAGATAGATGCGCATGCTGAAAGTGTAACGCCCCGCAGAGCGGGGCGTTACAGGGTGCGGCGACTCAGCGGAACGGATTGCCGCTGCTTTCCGGTGGATGTTGCCGCGGCGGGGCTTCACGGTGTTCGGGAGCCTGGCGCGGTGCGGCGCGTTCCACGGGGCGCTGCACGGGCTGGGTCCGCATCTGCTGCATTTGCGCCTGGCGCTGCTGTTGCATCTGCATCTCGCGTTGTTGCTGCATCTGCTGGTCGCGTGCGCGTTGCTCGTTCTGCATCTGCATCTGGCGTTGTTGCTGCATCTGCTGGTCGCGTGCGCGTTGCTCGTTCTGCATCTGCATCTGGCGCTGTTGCTGCATCTGCTGGTCGCGTGCGCGTTGCTCGTTCTGCATCTGCATCTGGCGTTGTTGCTGCATCTGCTGGTCGCGTGCGCGCTGCTCGTTCTGCATCTGCAGCTGGCGTTGCTGCTGCATCTGCTGGTCGCGTGCGCGCTGCTGGTCCTCCTGTTGTGCACGCAGGCGTTGCTGCGACTGTTGTTGTGCCTCACGCTGCTGCAGCATTTGCTGTTGACGGTCGCGCTGCTGGGCTTCCGGGTTGCCTTGCGGGGGGCGCTGCCCAGCGCGCTGGTCCATTGCCTGGGGTGCACGCTCGATCGGCCTCACGACCGGCAGGCGTCCCTGCGCCCCGGTTTGTGCTTCATCGGCAGGACGTATGACCGCAGCACGCGGCAGCGTGCGGGCTTCGCCGGGGTGGGCGAAGCTGGCACTGGGCAACTCACCCGGCTGGCGTTCGGGTTGGGGGTGCGGTTGTACGCGCGGCGGCGCCACCGTGTTGCGGACCGGCGGCTCGCCGGGCATGCCGCGCCGTGCCGAGGGTTCGGCTGGGCGTTGCACGACTTCCGGACGCGCTGCCGGTGCGACACGCGCGCCGGGTTCCGCAGGACGTGCCGGGGTCGTGCCGTGGCGCATGGTGCCCAATGCCGCAGCGCCGGTTGCGGCTCCAGCCAATACGGGGACCAGCTTGACACGGTCGTTGCGCTGCCCGGTGGCCGGCTGCGCCTTGCGCAGATCCTGCAGCTGCGCGTTCGTAAGGGGTTGCCCGTGCTGACTGGCGATGACCTTCTCGCGCGTGGCGAATGCGACCGGGCGCGGCGGTGGCTGGTGGCGCGCGACCACGGGGCGCGTGAAAGGTTGGCGGTCACGCAGTACTGTCTGTTGTACGACCGGACGGCGCAGGCCCAAGCTTGCGTTGCCCGGAATCGCGTCCGGCCGCAGTGCGACTTGCGTGCGTGCGATCTGGTTGCGGTTCAATTTCAGCACGGCCGGTTGCACGGGTCGCGCTTCGGTGAACACGTTGCGCGGCACGGCAGTGACCGCGTTGGGCATGTTGCGGTAGGCGTAATCATGGCCACCGCGCGGCGGCACGCGGCCGGCACGGTAGTCGCCATAGAAGTTGTTGATGACCGTCTTGTTGACGTACACGTTGCGGATGTTGGTGACGTTGACGTTGGTGAAATAGTTGCGCGAGGCCCGGAACCACGGCACGTACACGTCGCGCGGGCCGAGCGGGAACCAGCCGACCGGACCACCGCCACCGACGTTGAGCGACAGCGAGAAGCCCGAGCCACCGATGAAGGCCACCAGCGCCGGCGCGTACACCGGCCGCATGTCAACCGATCCCGGCATCCAGCCCCAGCGATTGCCGATATAAGCCCAGCGCCCGTAGTGGAAGGGCGCGAAGCCCCAGGGTTGGTTGTCCACCCAGGTCCAGCCCCACGGGTCGATCCAGGCCCAATGGCCATAGCGGTAGGGCGCCCAGCCCACCGGCACGGTGGTCGGGTA
The DNA here is from genome assembly GCA_018241365.1 of Pseudomonadota bacterium. Taxonomy (GTDB): domain Bacteria; phylum Pseudomonadota; class Gammaproteobacteria; order Xanthomonadales; family Rhodanobacteraceae; genus 66-474. The sequence continues at coordinate 58,339 of JAFEDX010000193.1, read as the reverse complement.
CCAGACGTTGCCGTATTCCGGCACCGCGTCCCACTGGCCGTATTGATAGAGATCGTCACCGCCGATCATGTCCGGCGGGATGTACTGCTGTTGCTGTTGCGCATAGTTCTGGTAGTTCGCGTCGCGTGCTTCGCAGAAACGGTCGAAGCCGTCTGGCTGCGGCAAGCCGTTCACGTCCACGCTGGCCAGTGCGGAATCGTTGAAGCGGTACGACGTACCCGCATCAACCTGGCGGCTGGCGCCGTTCTCGCCATACACCGTGCCCGAACCCTGGAACACGGTGACCATGCTGCCGGTGCCGGTCGGGTCGTCGTCGATCCGATAGATGCCGGGCGTCGCCGCCACGAACGCGACGGTGGGCGTGTCCACCTCGAAGTTCTCGCCGTCGGCCATCTGGCGCACCGCGAGGTTCAGGGTGCCCTGCGAGAGCTCGACCTGGACGTTGTTGTCGTCGAGGTTGAGGAAATCGAAGGCGCTGTCGTTGTCGACCCGCACCGAGGCATCGCCCAGTTCCAGTACGGCCCGTCCATCGTCGCCGGTCAGGAGGCGGTCGCCGATCACCATCGGCCGGTTGATCTCGACCGAACCCCAATCGTTCTCGCCGGCCGGCGCGAACTGCACCTGGCCGGAGAGATAAGCCAGGCGCGCCACGCGTCCCGGCGATTGCGCCTGGTCTGGATAAGATTGGGAAGTGTCGTAGGACGGCTGATCGTACTGTTGTGCCACGGCTGGCATCGCGCCAATCAGCAGCGCACCGCACACGCCGCCGGCCACCAGCATCGCACGCAAGGAAGACAAACGGTTCATGGTCGACTCCCAGTAATCCGGGCGCGTGTTCCAAAAGCGTCGGTACGGCGCCCCCCGTTCGACGGCTTCATCTCAATGCAAACGCCCTGAATGTTCGCCTGCTGGCGCCAGTATCCCAAGCGAATGCTAAGAAATCGGTTAGCTCACGGTCAGCCGGCGTTGCGCAGGCGCCACCCGCCTCGTTACCATCCCGGCTACGGCGCGGGTGTAGCTCAATGGTAGAGCTGTAGCTTCCCAAGCTACTGACGAGGGTTCGATTCCCTTCACCCGCTTGGGTCGGAGCCGTTCTGCAGATTGCCGTTCGAGGGATAGGCGATGTTCTGGCGGCTCCTGCCTCCCGCACACCCACAACCCCCATCCGTTCGCGAGCAGGTGCACGCGAACGGATTGCCCCCTTGACTCAAGGGGGCATGAAGATCTCCAAGTGAAGATCGCGATCCTGTCCCGCAACTCGCGCCTGTACTCGACCGCAAAGCTGGTCGCGGCGGGGCGTGCGCGCGGCCATCGCGTGCGGGTGCTGGACCCGCTGCGCTGTTACATGCGGATTGCCCGCGACGGGTTCACCGTGCACTACGGCGGTCGGGTGCTGAGCGGCGTCGATGCGGTGATTCCCCGGATTGGCGCCTCGGTGACGTTCTACGGCACCGCGGTGCTGCGCCAGTTCGAGATGATGGGCGTGTACACGCCCAATCCGTCCGAGGCCGTGCTGCGTGCGCGCGACAAGCTGCGCAGCCTGCAGATCCTCGCGCGGCACGGCATCGACCTGCCGGTCACGGTGTTTGGCGACAACCCGGACGACACCACGGATCTGCTCAACATGCTGGGCCCGCCGCCGCACGTGATCAAGCTCAACGAGGGCGCACAGGGTTCGGGCGTGGTGCTGGCGGAAAAGCCCGCGGCGTCGCAGAGCGTGATCGAGGCCTTCCGCGGCCTGTACGCCAATTTCCTGGTGCAGGAGTTCGTGCGCGAGGCGAATGGACGCGACATCCGCTGTTTCGTGGTCGGCGAGCGCGTGGTGGCCGCGATGCAGCGCGCGGCCGTGGACGGCGACTTCCGCGCCAACCTGCACCGTGGTGGCACCGGCAGCCCGGTGAAGCTTTCGGCCGCGGAACGGAACATCGCGTTGCGGGCTGCGGCAACATTGGGGCTAGGTATTGCCGGCGTCGATCTGCTGCGCTCCGCGCGCGGTCCGCTGGTGCTGGAAGTGAATGCCTCGCCAGGGCTGGAAGGCATCCAATCCGTGACCGGCGTGGACGTGGCGGATGCCGTGATCCGGCATCTCGAAGCGGCCAGCGCATGAGCGCGCGCTACTCAGTGGCGCGGAGCCCGACGATATGCATAGTACGAAAATAATCGTTGACAGGTGCGCCTGGCCGTGCCTAGGATGCGGTCCAGCCCTTGGCCGCCGTGGCTGATGGGGACCCAAACGACATCACGGAGTAGGGAATCATGAAACAGTCGATTCGGATCATGTTGGCACTTGGCATTGGTGCATTGGCGTTGCAGGGTTACGCATGGGCGCAGGAGACCCAGGCCGCCGCCGCGCCAGCCACACCACAGGCAGCCACTGCGCCGGCGGCGACAGCGACCGTTCCGCAGGAAAACGGCAAGCCGGTGGTCAAGGCCGATACCAAGGAGAATTTCGAAGCCATTGTTGCCGCGATCCACCAGCAGATGCAGCCCGGTGGCCGCTGGCAGTACATCGACAACGGTGAGCGCACCACCATCGATGGCAGCTTTGCCGACATGGACAAGCTGTATGCCCAGTTCGGCAGCGTGGACAAGATGGACCAGAATGCCAAGGTGCGGTTGCTCGCGGACCAGAGCACGGTGAATGCGATCCTGACCCAAAAAGACGGCGACCGGCTGGTTTGCAAAAGCGAAATCCCGGTGGGTTCGCATTTGCCGATCAAGACCTGCAAGACCTATGCGCAGGTTCAGGCCGAGCAGCGTGGCGCGCAGCAATTCTTGCGCAACCAAAGCGTTCGAAATGACATTCAGCTCAAGGGCGGGCATTGAAGCATTCCAGCATTGATGTGTGCCGGATCGGGCACGCGCGGCGGCCCTTGGGGACTACGAAACCAGGGGGTATCTGGGGCGTGCACTCAACTTCGCCTTCACAATGCCGGATCACGGAGTCGGGCAAAACTCGCGGCTACGATCATGACCGGTCATCGCATGCTCATTCTTCCCCGCCCCACTGATGCCGAGCTGGCCATCCTGCAAGTGCTGTGGGAACACGGCACCTGCACGGTACGCGACGTGCATGAGGTGTTGCACCGCCGTGACGGCACGGGATACACGACGGCGTTGAAGATGCTGCAGATCATGCACGACAAGGGCTTGGTCGAACGCGATGAATCCCAACGTGCACACGTGTACCGTGCCGCCGTCAGCAAGGAGCGCACCCAGAAACGCTTCCTGGCCGACATGGTCAAGCGGGTGTTCGACGGTTCGCCGTCACGACTGGTGTTGCAGGCGTTGGGCGACCACAAGGCCAGTCGCGAAGAGCTGCAACAGATCCGCGCATTGCTGAACCAGCTCGACAAGGACGCCGGCAAGTGAGTTCCACCGGGCTGGTTGTGCTGGCGGTGCAGGCGCTCGGCTGGGGCCTCGTGCACTTCGTCTGGCAGGCCACCCTGGTCGCTGCGGGATACGCCGTGGCGCGTGCCGTGTTGCCACGCGGCAATCCCCGCTATGTGGCGTCGATGTTGGCGCTGCTTGCGCTGGCCGTGCTGCCGGTCGGCACGGTCTGGCACGAAGTGCGGATGCTGTGGCAGCCCGTCGAGTTAGGCAGCGCGTTGGTGACGGGGGCAGGCAGCGCAGAGCAGTCCATGACGACGGATCCGGCGACCGGTTGGCTGGCGCTGGTGCAGGTCGCGTTGCCGTGGTTGGTACTGGTTTGGGCGTGCGTCGTGGTGTTGCTCGGGGTGCGCATGTTCCGGCAATGGCACGGGCTGCGGGCAATCGTGCGCGCCGCCGAGGCGTTGCCGGTGTGGCAGGCGCGTGCGAGCGCGCTCGGCGAGCGGCTTGGTCTGCGGCGTGCTATCCGTGTGTTGGCCAGTGCGCGGATCGCGACGCCGACGCTGGTCGGCTGGGTGCGGCCGGTGGTGGTGATGCCGTTGGCGATGCTGGCGCGGATGCCGGCCGAGCAGGTGGACCTTATCCTGGCGCACGAACTTGCCCACCGGCGCCGTTTCGACCATGTCGCCAACCTGTTCCAGGTGGTATTGGAAACCCTGTTCTTCTACCACCCGGCGGTGCACTGGATTTCGCGCGACGCGCGCAACGAGCGCGAGCTGTGTTGCGACGCACTGGCGTTGCGGGCCAGCGGTGGCAGCCGGCGTGATTTCGTCGCCGCACTGGCCGGGCTGGAAGAGTTCCGATGCGATCACGCGGACCTCGTGCTCGCCGCGAGCGGCGGCGTGCTGGTGGAGCGCGCATGGTTCATCACCGGCGCGGCACCGCCGCGCAAGCGTGCGCGTCCCGGTCTGGACGTCGCCTTGTGCCTGTTGTTCGGCGTGGCCGTCGTGCTGGCGGTGGCATGGCGGGAGGACATGGCGCATGCGCGTATCGATGCGGTGATCGCGATGAATGCAGGCGCGCTGCGCAGCCAAGTGGCCACTGGCGTAGCGAGCGTGCCGATGCCGGTCCTGCGCGACGGTGTCGTACAACGACAGCTTCTGGCACCCGTGGCGCTGGTCGAGCAATCCGCGGCATCGCCGGATGTCACGACGATTCTCCCGGCGGTTGCTGCTGTGAGCGTGCCGTCCCCGGTGGTGGCGGATCTCGCGATGGTTCATGAGCCGCCGCAGTTTGTGGTCGCCCAAGTCTCCAATCGTCAGGCTGCATCCGATACCGTGGCCGCACCACGGCCGGTGCACGCGGTTGCGCCTGTCTATCCCGCACAGGCATTGATGAATGGTGTGCAGGGGCAAGTTGAAGTCCAGTTTTCGCTCGACGCCGCGGGTGTGCCGCGAGACCTGCAAGTCGTGAATTCATCGGCGTCGGGGGCGTTCGATGCGGCGTCGTTGTCGGCGTTGTCGCACTGGCAGTTCGCGCCACCGCCAGAAGTCGGGCGGCGTTATCGACAGACCTTCACGTTCCGGCTCGGAACAACGACTGCCGGCGACGCGGCGGCGGCGTCCGCCTGCCTGGTGCAGACCGGCACCCACATCTGCCGGTCCGTACCGGGGGGGCAACCGGGTCTGCGCGTGCAGCAGCCGAACCGCTGAGGGCGGCCCTTCCCGCGACAAACGCGTGCGTTTCTCGCTAAGCTTGCGGCATGGCGCGGACGAGCGCACCTGCGGGACCCTGACATGCGCGTGTTGGTGATCGAGGACAACAACGACATCGCCACCAATATCGGCGATTACCTGGAAGACCGCGGGCACGTGGTCGATTTCGCCGGCGACGGCGTGACCGGCCTGCACCTCGCGGTGGTCAACGATTTCGACGTGATCGTGCTGGATCTGACGCTGCCCGGCATGGATGGCATCGAGGTCTGCAAGAAGCTGCGCGGTGAGGCGCACAAGCACACGCCGGTCTTGATGCTGACCGCGCGCGACGCGCTGGAACAGAAACTCACCGGCTTCGAATCCGGCGCCGACGACTACATGACCAAGCCGTTCGCGCTGCAGGAGCTGGCGGCGCGACTCGAAGTATTGGCGCGTCGCGGCAAGGGACCCAAGAGCCGGGTGCTCAAGATCGCCGATCTCACCTTCAACCTCGACACGCTGGTGGTGACCCGCGGTGGCCAGTCCATCCAGTTGAACCCGATCGGGCTCAAGCTGCTGCAGGCGTTGATGGAGGCAAGTCCCTCGGTGGTCACGCGCCAGGACCTCGAGCAGCGCGTGTGGGGCGAGGAATTGCCCGATTCCGATTCGTTGCGCGTGCACATCCATGGCCTGCGCGCGGCCATCGACAAGCCCTTCGAGAAGCCGCTGATCCACACCCGCCACGGCATCGGCTACCGCATGGTCGATCCGGATGCAGTCCCGGCGTAAGCTCCGCTTCCGGCTGATTGTCACCTTCACGCTGTTCGGCTTCGGTCTCAGCGCGCTGTTCGCCGTGGCCTCGCTGTATGTGCGTGCCAAGGTCGAGAACCAGCTGATCAACCAAAGCCTCGAGGCTGACGTGCAGCAGGCGCTGGAGAACAAGCACCTGCACCCCGAGCAGCCGTTGCAGTCCAAATTGGTCGAAGGCTGGTTGTGGAACGATCGCACCGTCTATCAGGCGCCGCTGTCATGGCAGGGTCTGGCACCCGGCGTCTATGACATGCATGGCGGCACCGACGGCAGGCCGCAGCATTACAAACTCGCGGTGGCCCGCAAGTATGGGCTGGACGCTTTCCTGACCTACGACATCAGCCGTGAAGGGCTCGGCAAACGCCAACTGGTCACCAGCCTGGTAGGCGCGGTGGTGCTGTTCACGCTGCTGTCGCTCGCGGTTGGCTACTGGTTGTCGCGGCGGGTGATGCGTCCCGTCACCGACCTCGCGCAACGCCTGCGCGCGTTTCGCAGCGGCCGGCAGCTGGAACCGCTGGCGCCGCATTTCGCCGAAGACGAAGTCGGCGAACTGGCTGCGGCGCTGGACGACTATGCGCAACGCCAGAGCGCCTTGATCGAGCGTGATCGCGAATTCAATGCCGACGTCAGCCACGAATTGCGTACGCCACTGGCGGTGATCGCCAGCACCACCGAGCTGCTGGTGGCGACCCCCGACTTGCCGGAAAAACTCCAAACGCGCCTGCAGCGGATCGAGCGCGCGGTGCGTCAGGCGACCGAGCTGACCCAGGCGCTGCTGTTGCTGTCGCGCGCAGAGAAATCGGGGCCGGTCGATGGCGAGACCACCGATGTTGTCAAGGTGGTCGAGGAGGTCGTCGATACCAACCGTCCCAACCTCGGACGCAAGCCGATCGCGCTGCGCACCGAGATCGAGGCGCCGGTAACGGTGGAGGCACCGTCGTCGGTGGTGGCGGTGGCGCTCGGCAACCTGGTCGGCAACGCCTGCAAGTACACCCTGGAAGGCGAGATCGTGGTGCGAGTCCAGCCGGGGCGGGTGCGGGTGGAAGACACCGGTCCAGGCATCAAGGCCGAGGAGGCCGAACACCTGTTCGAACGTGGCGTGCGCGGCGAGGGCGAAACGGTCAAGGGTGCGGGACTGGGTCTGGCCATCGTACGCCGGCTGTGCGAGCTGTACGGCTGGCGGGTGACCCTGGCGCCACGCGCCGAACGCGGGGCGGTCGCGACGCTGGATTTCGGGACAGTGAGCGTCGCGGAAGACTAGCCGGGAAGGCCGACTCCGTCGCGGTTTGCGGGGGCGCCGCCGGCGTATACTCGGGCACGTTCGGGCGGGGCGGGCGACCCGGGCCTGCCGGGCTTGCGGGGCGATCCGGGCTAGGGCACAGTGATGGCGGCCGCGGTGTTTGGCGCGGATATTGCAGTGATAGCGGCGGACGCGGCACATTCTCGGAGGGGGTACATGGATATCGCGGAACTGCTGGCCTTTTCGGTCAAGAACAAGGCCTCGGACCTGCATCTTTCGGCCGGCCTGCCGCCGATGATCCGCGTGGATGGCGACATCCGCCGCATCAACCTGCCGGCGCTTGAGCACAAGCAGGTGCACGCGCTGGTGTACGACATCATGTCGGACAAGCAGCGCCGCGATTACGAGGAATTCCTGGAGGTCGACTTCTCGTTCGAGATCCCGGGCCTCGCGCGTTTCCGCGTCAACGCCTTCAACCAGAACCGCGGCGCGGGCGCGGTATTCCGCACCATTCCCGCCGAGGTATGGACGCTTGAGGACCTCGGCACGCCCAAGATCTTCAAGGACCTGATCGACCAGCCGCAGGGACTGATCCTGGTGACCGGGCCGACCGGTTCGGGCAAATCCACCACGCTGGCGGCAATGGTCGACCACGTCAACAAGAACCACTACGGGCACATCCTTTCCATCGAAGACCCGATCGAGTTCGTGCACACCGCGCAGAAGTGCGTGATCAACCAGCGCGAGGTGCACCGCGACACCCACGGCTTCAACGAGGCCCTGCGTTCGGCGCTGCGCGAAGACCCGGACTACATCCTGGTCGGCGAAATGCGCGACATCGAGACCATCCGCCTCGCGCTGACGGCGGCCGAAACCGGACACTTGGTGTTCGCGACCCTGCATACCAACTCGGCAGCCAAGACCATCGACCGCATCATCGACGTGTTCCCCGCCGGCGAGAAGCCCATGGTGCGTTCGATGCTGTCGGAATCGCTGCGCGCGGTGATCACGCAAACCCTTTTGAAGAAGGTCGGCGGCGGGCGCGTGCCGGCATGGGAAATCATGGTCGGCATCCCCGCGATCCGGAACCTGATCCGCGAAGACAAGGTCGCGCAGATGTATTCGGCGATCCAGACCGGCCAGCAGTTCGGCATGCAGACCATGGACCAATGCCTGCAGGATCTGGTCCGGCGTGGCTTGATCACGCGTCAGGACGCCGCCAGCCGCGCCAAGGTAAAAGAGACGTTTAAATAACCATCATTGATTGGATGGGCATCCCGCCGCGTACTCGCGCCGTCATGCCCCCACAACCCCCGTCGAACCCTCGTGCAACGAGGGTTCGACAGCCCCCTTGATTCAAGGGGGGGCTGAGCAAAGCAACAAGATCGCGAGTCCGCGGGAGTCGAGCCATGAGCACAGTCGATTTCAGTTCCTTCCTCAAGCTGATGGTGCACAAGAAGGCATCCGACCTGTTCATCACGGCCGGTGTCGCGCCGTCGATCAAGGTCAATGGACGCATCGTGCCGATCACCCAGCAGCCGCTGTCGGCGCAGGAAGCACGCGACCTGGTGCTGAACGTGATGAACCCGCTGCAGCGCGAGGAATTCGAGAAAACCCACGAATGCCAGTTCGCGATCGGCGTGGCTGGCGTCGGCCGTTTCCGCGTGTCGTGTTTCTACCAGCGCAACTGCGTCGGCATGGTGTTGCGCCGGATCGAGGCCAAGATCCCGACTGTCGAGGAGTTGAACCTGCTGCCGATCGTCAAGCAGCTGGCGATGACCAAGCGCGGCATCGTGATCTTCGTCGGCGCCACCGGCTCGGGCAAATCCACCTCACTGGCGGCGATGATCGGCTACCGCAACCAGAACTCGACCGGCCACATCATCACGGTCGAGGATCCGATCGAATACGTGCACAAGCACGAGGGTTGCATCATCACCCAGCGCGAGCTCGGCATCGACACCGACAGCTGGGAAAACGCACTGAAGAACACCCTGCGCCAGGCCCCGGACGTCATCATGATCGGCGAGGTGCGCACGCGCGAGACCATGGAGTACGCGATCCACTTCTCCGAAACGGGCCACCTGGTGCTGTGCACCCTGCACGCCAACAACGCCAACCAGGCGCTGGAACGCATCATCCACTTCTTCCCCGAGGACGTGCGCGACCAGCTGTACATGGATTTGTCGTTGAACCTCAAGGGCATCGTCGCGCAGCAGTTGATCCCGACCCCGGATGGCAAGGGCCGGTGGGTCGCCATGGAGGTGTTGCTGGGCACGCCGTTGATCCAGGACTACATCCGCAAGGGCGAGATCCACAAGATCAAGGACGTGATGAAGCAATCCACCAACCTCGGCATGTGCACCTTCGACCAGAACCTGGTCGAGCTCTACCACGCCGGCCACATCAGCTACGAGGATGCGCTGCGTTACGCCGATTCGGCCAACGAGGTGCGGCTCGCGATCAAGCTGGCGCAGGGCGGCGACGCGCACTCCCTGTCGCAGGGCCTGGGCGACGTGGAGCTGGTGGAATCACGCGAGAACGGTCACCGGCTCTGACGGCGAAGCGGGTTCCACCACTGAAGCCCCGGCGCGTCGCCGGGGTTTTTGTTGCGGCGCTTGTTTCAGCGGTGTTTGACTTCGCCTTCGACGTGCAGGCCTTGGCCGTCCAGCTTCGCGTCGACGTCGACAGACGCGATGATCTTGCTCATCTGCTGGAGCAGCGTGACCATGTGCTGCGAGCGTGCCTGGTTTTCGGCTGGCCCCATGGCGGCGAAGCGCCCGATCCAGCTGCCGAGGATGCCGTACAGCTTGCCGTCCAGGTGTACGCGCAGCAACACGTCGCCGTTGCCGGCAGGGGCTTGCAGCGCGTCGGTCAGCTTCGCCTCCTCGCTGTCGCCGAAGCCCGCGACGAGCGCCTTGTCGTTGGCCGCGATCCAGCCCTGGTTGCCGCCGCCCAGCATCGCCTGCAGCTTGGGCGGCAGGTCGAAGGCTACCGGCTTGCCGTCGGTGCTGATGGTCTTCAAGGCAAACTGCGGCAGGGTTTGCTGGACCTGCTGCGCCAGTGCCGCTGGGTTGGAGCTTGCGACCAGCACGCGCGCGGCGACCTGCGGGCCGGCTTCCCACTTGTCCAGCATCACGCGAAAACCCAGCAGCGAAGCTGCTTCGGGCGGTAGCTGCACCGGTGGATTGACGGCGGTCTTGGCGAAGTCGTTGAGCGATTGCAATGCCGGGCACTGGTAGGTCTTCTGGGCCGCGGCCTTGGCACGCCCTTCGATGAAGGCCTGCCATTTCTGCACCGGCAGTGCCAGCACCATGTCGAACATCGAATCGCCGGAAGTCCCGCCCATGCCGGGTACCGGCTGCTTGAGCGCGGTCAGCGCGCCGAGCAGCGTCGGCGACAACTGCAGGTCGAGACTGCTGCGCATCGTCGTCGCGGAGTACGTCTGGATGCCCGTGCTGGCCAGCGGCATCTGGTTGGCAAGCGATGCGAATTCGCTGGCGCAGGCCGGATTGGCCAGCGTCGCGCCGTCGAGATCCCTGGCGAATTCCTGGGTGACTGCGTCCTTGCCGTCGTACAGGTTGGCGAACAGCTTGGGCAGGTCGAGGTAACCCGAACCGTAATCGCCGTAACCATACTTGCCGTTGATCGTCGCCAGGCGGTCGGCCGCATTGCTGGCAGGTTTTTCCAGCCCCAGCAGTTGCTTCAACATCGCGGGGCTGGCGCTGGCGGGCGCGAGCGTGGCGACCAGTTGCCTGCCTTCGATTGCCACCAGCACGTGGATCTTCGCATCATCGCCGCCGAGCACCCAATAGCTCTGGTTGTCGAGGGTCACGGTTGGAACGCTGACACCCGCGCGTTTTTGCACACGTGCCAAGAATGCCTCGAATGCGTCGGGCGATGCGAGTTCCATGCGTGCGACCGGCACGTCGCCGATGCCGTAGATCGCGATCAGCGCGGACTGCGAATACCCGAGCGTCTGTTCCAACTCCTTGGCCGAGTGCACGTTGGCCAGCTCGGCCTGCGTGGCTTCCAACACCTTGGCCACCGTGGGATTCCGGTCGCCCATCAGCTTGGCCAGCGTGCCGAGCTGCTGGATGTCCACGGCGGCCGCACTGTCGCCGGTCGGGCTCCATGCCGCGGCAATATCCACCGGCCGGCCCTTGAAGTTGGCGAACACGTACGGTGTATCGGCCGGCGCGAACGTGATCGGCGCATCGGGAGCGACGTGCTTGCCGCAGCCGGCGAGCACGAGGGTGGCGAGGCAGGCAGCCACCACGGTTGCGTGGCGAAGGTTCGGACGCATGGTTTTCTCCCGGGGCAGGCCCACGATCATGCTGGCTGAGTCAGCAGTTCCGCCAGCACCGCCATGCGTGTCACGACACCGTTGGCGACCTGGTCGAGGATGCGCGACTGTGGGCCGTCGGCGACCTCGGGTGCGATCTCGATGCCGCGGTTGATCGGGCCCGGATGCAGCACCTGGCAATCCTTCGCGGCGCGTGCGAGGCGGCGTGCATCCAGCCCGTAATGCGCGTGATAGTCGGTGGCATCGGGCAGCTGCGCGTCGGCCATGCGTTCCTTCTGGATGCGCAACATCACGACGACGTCCGCGCCTTCGAGTGCGGTATCGAAATCCTCGCTGGTGGCGCAGCCCGGGAGTTCGTGCAGGGTTTCCGGCAGCATCGCGCGCGGCGCGCACAAGCGGATGTCGCGCACGCCGAGTGTGTGCAGCGCCTGCGCATCCGAGCGCGCCACCCGCGAGTGGCGGATGTCGCCGCAGATGGTCACGCGCAGATTTTCGAAATCGGGTCGGCGTTGGCGGATCGTCAGCGCATCCAGCAGCCCTTGCGTCGGGTGCGCGTGGGTGCCGTCGCCTGCGTTGACGATCGCGACGCCGGTGTTGGCGTGGTCGGCGAGGTATTTCGGCATGCCGTTTTCGTTGTGGCGCACGACCAGTGCGTCGAGCTGCATGGCTTCCAGCGTGTGCAGGGTGTCGAGCAGGCTCTCTCCCTTCACGGTGGACGAATGCGAGAGGTCGAAATTCACGTTGTCGGCACCCAGACGCTTGGCTGCCAGCACGAACGAGGTTCGGGTGCGCGTCGAAGGTTCGAAAAACAGCGTGAGCACGGTGCGTCCGGACAGCAGCCCGCGCGGCGCGCCGTCATGGCGATAGTGCTCGGCGCGATCGAGCAGGCGGGTGATGGTGGTGCGGTCGAGATCTTCGAGGGTCAGCAGGTGGCGCATGGAGTCAGTGCGTCTGGGTCAGCCAGCTCTCAAGGATAACGGCGGCGGCCAGCGAATCGAGGTTGGCGGCGTCACGGCGGCGCGCGGCGCCGGCTGCGCGTTGCGACGCGAAGCGGCGAGCAGCTTCCTGCGAGGTGTGGCGTTCGTCGGCCAGATGCACCGGAAGCCCACTGCGTTGCGTCAATGCGTCGGCGAAAGCGCGTGCGCTGCGCGTGATCTTCTGTTCACCGCCGTCCAACGTCAGGGGCAAGCCGACGATGAGGGCCTCGGGCTGCCATTCTGCAAGCAATGCATCGACACGCGTCCAGTCCGGCTCACCGGCGTGCACCCTCAGCACCGGCAAAGGCCGCGCGGATTGGCTGATGCGATTGCCGCTGGCAACACCGATGCGGCGTGCGCCGTAGTCGAATCCAAGGACGCAGCTCACGCCCTGCCCGAATACGACGTCAGGTTTGCGGGATTGATCCCGACCAGCGCCACCGCCGCGCCCCAGCGCTCGTCCAGCGCAGTGTCGAACAGGATGCGGTCGTCGGCCTGCACGGTCAGCCACGCGTTTTCGCGCAACTCCTGCTCGAGCTGGCCGGCGCCCCAGCCGGCGTAGCCGAGCGTCACCAGCGCGTGTTCAGGGCCGTGGCCGTCCGCCATCGCGGCGAGAATGTCCCGCGAGGTGGTGACGGTAAGCATGTCGTTGACGCGATAGCTCGAATCCCATTCGCGTTCGCCGGATGTGTGCAGCACGAAACCGCGTTCGGGTTGCACCGGACCGCCCACCAGCACCGGCGCGTCGGCGACTTCCACGCGCTCGCAAGGCATGTGCATCTGCCGCAGTACGTCACCGAGCTTGAAATCGGACAGGCGGTTGACCACCAGGCCCATCGCGCCATCTTCGCTGTGCTGACAGATGAAAGTGATGCCACGCGCGAAGTTGGGGTCGCCCATGCCCGGCATCGCGATCAGGAAGTAACCCGTGAGTGAGTGGGCGCTGGCGGCAGGACTGGGTGTGCCCGGATTGGACGGATCGCGTGATGCCACGGCCTTGCGGCGTCCGGGTCGTTTGCTCGCGACACCTGGGGGCCTGCGCTTGCTGGGCGTTTTGTCGGATGACTTGACCATATGGGAATTGTACGCCGCGGTGCCTCGGTTCACTGTGAATCAATGCCACGCGTTTCGAGATGGTTGCCCGGCAGGAACTGCCAAGTGCGTGTGATTGCGAGTTCGGTGATATGACGGCCGTCGGCATCCTGCTCGCGCGGGATGGGCGGGAACGGTGCCGCCAGGTGCACGATGCGGACCGCCGCGTCATCGAGCACACGGTAGCCGGAACTGCGGTCGACGTGCGCTTCGCGCACGCGACCGTCGGCGCCAATGACCACCGTCAGGATCAGGTCGCCGTGCAAGCCGCGCAGGCGTGCGGCATCGGGATAGTTGAGATTCCCGATCCGTTCGATCCGGTGCACCCACGCGACCTGATAAGCCGCGTACGCGACAATTTTGGTGTTGGCGGAAATGTACTTGCGGCGCGGACGGCGCGCATAGGCTTCCTGTTCCTGCCGGACTTCCTGGGCCAGTCGCGCCATTTCGAGCCGTTGCGGCACCGGAATGGATGCCACGCGCTGGTCCGGAGCCGGTTCTTCGCGGGTGTCGCGTTGGTTGGGAATCCGGGTCGCCGCATGGCCGGTGGTGGCAAGGATGTGCGGGCCACTTTCGGTCTGCTGCGCGGGCGCGGCCGGCATCAAGGGCTTCGGTGCGATACCGGCCTCGGTGACCGGCAGCGGGCCCGAGAAGGGCTCGCCCGGCCGGTGCGCCTTGTCGCTGTTGCCGCCGCCGGCGTTGTTGGCCTGTGCGAGGAAATCAGCCTTGTGCGGCGTCTCCGCGTTGGAGGTGTTGATGAGGGTGACGTCCAGCGTCGGCAGGCTGGGCGCTGGCTTGGCGAAGTGGAAGCCGATGCCGAGGATCACGATGGCGTGCAGCATCAGCGAGAACAGCAGCGCGACGCCGATGCGGTCGGCGTGGGTGACGTGGTGCACGGGTGCCACCGCAGCGTTCACGTGGCCGCGCTCCGGGGCGCGGTGGCGTCGATCGCATCGAACACCAGCCCGGCGATATTGAGTCCGAATTGCGCGTCGAGTTCACGCGCGCAGGTGGGCGAGGTGACGTTGACCTCGGTGAGGTAATCGCCGATGACGTCGAGTCCGGCGAGCACGATGCCGCGACGCTTCAGCTCCGGACCCACCTCGCGCGCGATCCAGTGATCGCGCTCGGACAAGGGCTGGCCGACGCCGCGCCCGCCGGCCGCGAGATTGCCGCGGAAATCCGTGCCCTGCGGGATGCGCGCCAGCGCATAGGGCACGGGCTCGCCATCGACCACCAGGATGCGTTTGTCTCCCTGGCTGATTTCCGGGATGAACTTCTGTGCCATCACGAAGCGGTGGTCGTCGCCGGCCAGCGTTTCCAGGATCGAGTTGAGGTTGGGATCATCGCCGCGCGAACGGAAGATGCCGCGTCCCCCCATGCCGTCCAGCGGCTTCAATACCACTTCGCCGTGCTGGCGTGCGAAGCGGCGCAGTTCGCCGCGTTCGCGCGCCACGATCGCCGGCGCGCAGCATTGGGGAAACCACTGCGCTGCCAGTTTCTCGTTGAAGTCGCGCAGCGCCTGCGGGTTGTTGACCACGCGCACGCCGGCGCGGGCGGCGAGATCCAATACCAGCGTGTCGTACAGGAACTGGTTGTCGAACGGCGGATCCTTGCGTTCCAGCACGAGGTCGATCCCGTCCGCGAGCGGTTGCCAGCGCGCTTCGCCGAGGGTGAACCAGTCGCGGGTGTCGTCGCGCACTTCCAGCGGCGCCAGCCGCGCCCATGCCACCCCGTCGCGTACGGCCAGATCGCCCTGCAGCATGTAACGCAATGCATGACCGCGCCTTGTTGCTTCCAGCAGCAGGGCGAGGGTGGTGTCCTTTTCCGGGTGGATGGCGCCGATGGGATCCATCAGCACCGCGACGGTTTGAGTCATGGGCTTGTACTACCGGACGTGACCTTGGAAATGTACCCCTCTTGAGCCAGGCACAGACTCGTTGATTGATTGCGGCACGATCCGGGTCGGGGGTGTGGAAGTGTGTTTGCCGGGTGCGGCAGGTTGCCACGATCAACGGGTTCCTGTTGGTGTATCTTGGCACAAGCGGCCGATCTTGCCGGGGCAGGCATCCCGGATTCGTCTTCAGGGGGGCGGGTCGAGGGAGCATCTGGAATTGCTGTGACGGCCGTCACACAAGACTCGCGGTGTGGCATCCATGTTGCATGGATACTCACCGCTCCTCCATGGGGTGGACTCCTGACCGTGAATGACAACGCGAACCACGATGGCCTGGCCGGACTCAAGGTCATGGTCATCGACGACTCGAAGACCATCCGCCGCACCGCCGAAACGCTGCTGAAGAAAGAGGGCGCCGAGGTGCTGACCGCGGTCGACGGCTTCGAGGCGCTGGCCAAGATTTCCGATCTGCGCCCCGACATCATCTTCGTGGACATCATGATGCCGCGCCTCGACGGTTATCAGACCTGCGCGCTGATCAAGAACAACCACACGTTCCGTTCGACGCCGGTGATCATGCTGTCCTCCAAGGATGGCCTGTTCGACAAGGCACGCGGACGCATCGTGGGATCCGAGCAGTACCTCACCAAGCCTTTCACCCGCGACGAATTGCTGGATGCGATCCGGCAGCACGTCGCGGCCGTCAAATAACGCACGCCGCACCGGCACAGCGCAGGGAAATCCAGGCAATGGCACACATCCTCATCATCGACGACTCGCCCACCGACGTGAAGATTTTCTCCGGCGCGCTGGAGCGGGCGGGTCACAAGGTCACCGCGGTCGGCACCGCCGAGGCGGGCATCGCCGCGGCCCAGAAGGTCAAACCCGACCTCGTGCTGATGGACGTGATCATGCCGGGCATGAACGGCTTCCAGGCCACCCGCAGCCTCACCAAGGATCCGCAGACCAGCGCCATTCCGGTGGTGATCGTCACCACCAAGAACATGGAGACCGACCGCATGTGGGGCATGCGTCAGGGTGCGAAGGAAGTGCTGGTCAAGCCGGTCAGCGAAAAAGACCTCGTGGCCAACGTTGCCAAGCATCTTTCGGCACAGGCGTGACCCGACGATGAGCAAGAAACGCTTCCACGACAAGCACCACCGCGACGAACCGCGGCAGCAGGTCGCGGAAAGCGCGGTCGACGGTATCGGCGGCGTGGCCGCAAAGGTCGCCGCTGCGGTGCAGCCTGCGGGCGCGTACGCGCTGCTGGCCGACTACGAGCGCCGCAGCCTCGCCCACGATCCCGGCGTGCCGGAGCAGATCGAAGCCCCCGGCTTGTGGCGCGCGCTCGGCTTCCGGATCGGCGAGCACCAGTTTGTCAGCGGCATCGACGAGATCAGCGAGATCCTGATGGCGCCGCCGCCGGTCACCAGCATTCCATCCACCCGTCCGTGGTTGCTTGGTGTCGCCAATGTGCGCGGCAACCTGATCGCGGTGGTGGACCTGAAACAGTTCCTGTTCGACCAGCGGACCCACGTCACGGGCCGGGCCCGCGTGCTGGTGGTCAAGCAAAGCGGCGGCAACGTGGGCTTGCTGATCGACGAATTGCTCGGGCAGCGCAACCTGACCGACGCCGATCGCGTCGGCGCCGAGGGCGAGGCGGATCCCAGGTTGGCGCGCTACGTGACCGAAAACGTGATGATGGGCCAGGCGCACCTGGGTCGATTCAGCCTGGTGGAGTTGACGCGCGCGGCAGAGTTCCAGCACGCGGCACTGTGAGTCTGGGGAGCATAACCATGCAAGCGACAAACTTGGCAATGAGGTGGCAATCATGAGCGCGAATTCCGGTGCAGTCCGCAAGGGTGCATCCCTGCAGACCTGGCTGATCCTCTTCCTGCTGGCGGCGATCGTGCTGGCCGGCGCGGATTTCTTCCTGTTGAACCGGCACGACGCACAGGACCGCACTGCCGCGCAGCTCACCACGCAGATCCAGGTGAACTCGCAGCAGGTCGCGAACTTCGCCATGCAGGCGGCCAACGGCAACATCGATGCCTTCAAGGAACTGGCCAGCACCCGTGCGGCCATTGCCGCGGCGGTGCAGCACCTGAACCAGGGCGACGATGCGACCGGGCTGCCGGCTTATGGCGACGCGATCGGCGTGCGTGACTCGATGACCGCGCTGACCAGGTCGTGGGACCAATTGTCCGCCGACCTCGGCAAGATCGAGGCCAACAAGGACGCGGTGCTGGATTCCGCCTCGCAGGCCGCCGCCTTCAACCAGCAGATGCCGGACCTCAACTCCAAGATCAACCAGGTCATCAACATCCTGCAGTCCAAGGGCTCCGCATCCAGCATCTACACCGCCTCGCAGCTGATGGTGTCGGGCGACCGCCTGATCCGCCGCGTGGGTGACGTGTTGCAGGGCGGCGTGGATTCCGCCTCGGCCGCCAACGGTCTCGCGCTCGATTCGACCAACTACGGTTCGACGCTGAAGCAGCTCGCCGAAGGCTCTTCCGGCGAGGCGGACCGGATCCTCACCGGCGTGCAGAAATCGTGGGCGGGCCTGGAAGCGCCAGTGCAGAAGGTGATCGCGGCCGCGCCGACGCTGGTGACGGTCAAGAATGCCGCGACACAAGCGTCGGTCGATTCGCAGGACGTGCTGCTGAAGGCGCACAGCGTGTCCACCGCGCTCGGCAAGCTGCCGCAGACGCGTCCGTTCCCGAACGTCTGGTGGGGCCTGCTCGGCGCCGTGGCGGCGGCCGTGCTGGCCGTGTTCCTCGCACTCAACTTCATCCGCACCGAGCGCAAGCGTTCGGCCGACAGCCGCAGCCTCAACGAACGCAACCAGCAGGCCATCATGCGGCTGCTGGATGAAATGGGCACGCTGGCCGAAGGTGACCTGACCGTGAAGGCCACCGTGACCGAGGACATCACCGGCGCGATCGCGGACTCGGTGAACTTTGCCGTCGAGGCGCTGCGTTCACTGGTGACCACCATCAACGAGACGGCCGTGCGGGTGTCGTCGGCGGCGCAGGAAACCCAGGCCACCGCCAAGAACCTT
Source organism: Pseudomonadota bacterium (assembly GCA_018241365.1). GTDB lineage: Bacteria > Pseudomonadota > Gammaproteobacteria > Xanthomonadales > Rhodanobacteraceae > 66-474. The sequence goes on along the minus strand of JAFEDX010000193.1, from coordinate 39,932 downwards.
GCGGACGCGGCCAACCAGCAGGCCGTGCAGATCACCTCGGCCTCGGCCAAGATCAACGAGATGGCGGTGTCCATCGACCAGGTGTCCAAGAACTCCGCCGACAGCGCGGAAGTGGCGCAGCGCTCGGTGCAGATCGCGTCCAACGGCGCGCAGATCGTGCGCCAGACGATCTCGGGCATGGACTCGATCCGCGAGCAGATCCAGGAAACGTCCAAGCGCATCAAACGTCTGGGCGAGTCCTCGCAGGAAATCGGCTCGATCGTCGAACTCATCAACGACATCGCCGAGCAGACCAACATTCTGGCGTTGAATGCGGCCATTCAGGCGGCCTCGGCGGGCGAAGCGGGCCGCGGGTTCGCGGTGGTCGCGGACGAAGTGCAGCGACTGGCCGAGCGCTCGGCCGGTGCGACCAAGCGCATCGAGACGCTGGTGCAGACCATTCAGTCCGATACCGTCGAGGCGGTCAGCTCGATGGAACAGACGACCACCCAAGTGGTGAACGGTGCGCGCCTCGCCGAGGACGCCGGTACCGCACTGGGCGAAATCGAAAAGGTGTCGAACAACCTGGCCGGCCTGATTCAGGGCATCTCCAGCGCGGCCAAGCAGCAGTCGGCGGCGGCTACCAACATCAGCTCGACGATGAGTTCGATCCAGCAGATCACCACGCAGACCTCGGTCGGCGCCAGCCAGACCGCGGAATCGATCGGCAACCTTGCGAACCTTGCACAGGAATTGCGCCGTTCGGTCGCCGACTTCAAGTTGCCGGCGTAACCGGCGGGACTGGCCATGACAGCGGGTGACGAGATGATGTCCACGGCGACCGGCGAAACCGGCGTGGCTTCTGTCGTGCCCGATGAAGCGGGGCCGGTGGCGGACGAGGCTGCACGGAAACCGACGATGCGACTCGAAGAACACCTCGATTTCTCGACCCTGGGTTGGGTCAAGCCGCAAATCGACGAGCTCCTGTCGGAGGCACGCCAGGCGCTTGAGGCCTATGCCGAAGATCCCGAAGATGCCCGCCTGATGCAAAGTTGCGCCGGGCTGCTGCACCAGATCCTCGGCACCTTGCGCATGGTCGAGCTGTTCGGGGCAGCCGAGCTCGCGCAGGAAATGGAACGGCTCGTGCAGGCGGTGCTCGAGGGCAAGGTCGGTGATCGCGACATTGCCCTGGGCGCGCTGATGCGCGGACTCGTGCAATTGCCCGACTACCTCGACCTGATCGAGAGCGGCCACAAGGACATTCCCATCGTCCTGTTGCCTCTGCTGAATGAATTGCGCGACGCGCGTGGCGCCGAACCGGCCGACCAGCGCCTGCTGTTCCATCCGGATTTCGATCGGCCGCTGCCGCCGGATGCGGCGGGCGCACGGGTGGCCTATCCGTTCGCCGACCTGCGTCAGCGCGTGATCCAGATCCGCGCGCGCTTCCAGGTGCAATTGCTGGCGTGGACGCAGGGCAAGCAACCGAACTTTGCCGAGATGCGCGATTGCATGGACGAACTGCGCGCGGTTTGCCATGCCGAACCTGCACGGCGCCTGTGGTGGGTGGCCGGTGGCGTGCTGGAAGCGCTGCAGCAGGGGCGGCTGGACCATCACCTCGCCAGCCTGCGCCAGGAGTTTGGCCACCTCGATCGCGCGATCCGCCACATGCAGGACCAGGGCGAAGAGGTGTGCGGCGAAGAGGACGCGCGTGAACTGGTGCGCACCCTGTTGTTCTACGTCGCGAACGCGGCGCCGGGCCCGGGCCGCACCGAGATCATCGCGCGAAGTTTCGTGCTGGATCGCATGGTGCCGTCCGAACAGGAACTGGAACACGCGCGCGCGGCGATGTCGGGCCGCAACCGCGCGTTGCTGGACACCGTGGCCAAGGCCGTGCGCGAAGACCTGCTGCGCGTCAAGGAAGGCCTCGACATTTTCCTGCGCCGCGAAGACCGCAACCCGCAGCAGTTGGCGCCGCAGGTCGAAACCCTGCACCGCGTCGGCGACACCCTGGCGATGCTCGGCCTTGAAGCCCCGGCGCGGATGATCGGCGAACAGCGGCAGGTGATCGCGTCCGTCATCGACGGCAGGCGCGAAGCCGCGCCCGAAACCATCCTCGATGTCGCCAGCGCGTTGTTGTACGTGGATGCCTCGCTGGACGAACACATCGAACACATCGGCCGGACCGGCGGTGAGTCCACCGAGGCGCTGCCCTTCAGTGAAGGGCGCAAGATCATGCGCACGCTGATGCGCGAAGCCGGCACCAACCTGGTGCGGGTCAAGGACGCCCTGACCGCCTTCATCGAATCCGCGTGGTCGCACCAGCATCTCGCTGAGGTGCCCAAGCTGATGGCGGAAGTCAGCGGCGCGTTGCGGATCCTGAGCCTCGAACGCCCGGCGGATCTGGTCGAGGGCATCGATCGTTACATCGGCAACGAATTGATCGCCGACCGCAAGGTGCCGACGGTCGACGAGATGGACACGCTGGCCGACGCCATGGCGAGCGTCGAGTACTACCTCGAAATCGGACGCGACACCAGCTCCGGCGACAACCGCATCCTCGATGCCGCCCAGCACAGCCTTGCGACGCTTCACTACTGGCCGGTTCCCGCGCGGCGTGCCGTTGCAGCCAGTACTGCCCCGACTGCCGCGGAGGTTGCGTCGCCTGTGGCGGAAGCCGCTGCTCCGGTGTCGGCCGTCGTATACGAGCCGCTTGGCAAGGGCGTGCCGCTGGCGGTCGACATTCCGGTCGCGCCGGTGCTGCCGGTCGACACACAGGCACCTGGCGTCGGCCCCGGCAAGTGGGTCGAGGTCGATGAAGAAGTGCTGGAGCCAATCGAGGGTGGCGCGCCGGTCGATACCTCGTTCCAGGATGCCGCGGGCATCGACGAGGAAATCCGCGAAGTCTTCGTCGAGGAGGTCGGCGAGGAAATCGCCAACATCAACGTCAACCTGCCGGCATGGAAGGCCAATCCGGACGATCTCGACACCCTCAAGAACGTGCGCCGTTCGTTCCATACCCTCAAGGGTTCGGGACGGTTGGTCGGCGCGACGGCATTGGGCGAGTTCAGCTGGAAGATCGAGAACATGCTGAACCGCGTGCTCGATCGCACCATCCAGCCTGATGCCAACGTGCAGGAACTGGTGGACGCGGCGGTCGCGACGTTGCCCCAGTTGCATGCGGGGCTGCGCGGCCAGCCGGTGGTACTGGAGTACCCGCTTGCCGCAATCATGCAGGTTGCCGACAAGCTGGCAGCAGGTACGCCGGCGCGGATCGCAGACTTGACCGATGGCTACCGCAAGGGTGTGCGCAAGGTGCGCCGCTGGGTACCGCTGGCCGAACCCGAAGCGATGGTGGCGGCGGAAGCGCCGGTGGCGATACCGGAAAACGTCATCACCTCGCCGGAAACCGGCTTGCCGGTGGTGGATCCGATCCTGCTCGACGTGCTGCGCACCGAAGTCGCGCAGCACCTGCAGGGTGTGCGCGATTACCTCGCCCGCGACGCACACCTCGATGTCGCCGTGGACGACGAGTTGTTGCGCTCGGTGCACACCTTGCACGGCGCTGTCGCAATGGTCGGCATCGAGATGCTGGCTAGCATGCTGGCGCCGCTGGAAGTGTGGATTCGCCGTGTACGCAGCGCCGATGCGCCGCTGGATCGCGAAGGTTGCGATGCCGTGCGCGATGCGGTGGCGATGACCGAACACGTGATGGCGCAATTCGATGCGCCCGTTCCGGACGTGCCGGATACCGCTGCGTTGACCGAGCGGCTGGAACTTCTGCGCGACCGGTGGCCCGATGCGGCGCCGTTCGGCACGCAGCGGATGCCGGTTGAAGAAGCGTCTGCCGGGACCGCGGGTGCGGATGGTGCGGCTGCGGTGGCTCATGCCGACGCAGTCGTGGACGCCGGTGTCGCTGCCGTCGGACTGCAGGCAGCCTCGAACCTGCCGACCGAAGATGATGCCGAAGCTCTGGACGCCCGTGAGCTGGCCGAACGGCAGGCTGTCGAGAAGGCCGAGCAGGAACGGATCGCGGCCGAGCGCGCTGCCGCAGAACGCGCGGAACAGGAACGCCTGGCCGCCGAACAGGCTGCGCAGGCGGAAGCGGAGCGGGCTGCTGCCGAACAGGCGGAGCACGAGCGGGTTGCAGCGGAGCAGGCGGAAGCCGAACGGGTTGCTGCCGAACGGGCGCAACAGGAACGCCTGGCCGCCGAACAGGCTGCGCAGGCGGAAGCAGAACGCGAGCGGATCGCTGCGGAGGAACAGGCCGAGGCAGAACGAATTGCTGCGGAAAAGGCGGAACAGGAACGTCTCGCCGCCGAGCAGGCTGCGCAGGCGGAAGCCGAACGCCTTGCCGCCGAACGGGCAGAGCAGGAACGTCTTGCGGCAGAACAAGCCGAAGCCGCACGTGCAGCGGAGGAAAAGGCCGAGCAGGAACGCCTGGCGGCCGAACGGGCTGAGCAGGAACGCCGTGCCGCGGAGCAGGCCGAAGCCGCGCGCATCGCCGCCGCCCGCGCGCAAGCCGAGCGGGACATTGCGGCGGCCGCGTTGCCGGCGTTCCCGGATGACCCGCAACCGGGCGGGGCGCTGGATGTGCCCGGACTGGATCCGGAGCTGGTCGGCCTGTTCACCGAAGAAGGCAACGAACTGCTGGATGCCAGCGACGGCCTGATGGCTGTGTTGCGCAATGCGCCGGGCGACGCCGAAAGCGTGCGCGGTCTGCAGCGCAACCTGCACACGCTGAAGGGTGGTGCACGCGTGGTCGGCATTTCCGCGTTGGGTGACCTCGCGCATGCGATGGAAACCCTGCTGGAGAAGGTCGGCGATCGCAAGCGCGCGCTGGAACCGGTCGAAGTCGATTCGCTGGAGCGCGCTTTCGACCGCCTGCACGACATGCTCGGACGCGTGGAGCAGGGACGTGCAGTTGTCACGCCGACCCATGCGATCGAACGTTTCAATACGCTGGCGGAAGGTCGGCCGGTGCAGGCAGCAGCGGCGGCCGTCGCTGCCACGCCGGAACGGCCCGTGCCCACGTCTGCAGCGACACCGGCGCCGGTTGCGGCACCTGCGCCGCGCCTCGCACCGCGTCCGGCGCCGCACATCGAAGAAGCCGAGGCTCGCGCGCCAGCGGAATTGATCCGCGTGCGTTCGGACCTGCTCGACTCGCTGGTTAATGCGGCGGGCGAGGCTTCGATCTACCGTGCGCGCCTCGAACAGCAGGTCGGCAATTTCCGTTTCAACCTGGTCGAGCTCAACCAGACCGTCGCGCGCCTGCGCGAGCAGCTGCGCAAGCTCGAAATCGAAACCGAGACCCAGATCCTGTCGCGTTACCAGCGCGAGAACGAAGCCGGCGAAGGCGCCACGTTCGATCCGCTGGAACTGGATCGCTTCTCCAACCTGCAGCAGTATTCGCGCGCGCTGGCCGAATCGGTGTCGGACCTGGCCTCGATCCAGGACATCCTGGACGACCAGGCGCGTCAGTCCGAAACCCTGTTGCTGCAGCAGTCGCGCGTCAACTCCGATTTGCAGGACGGCCTGATGCGCACGCGCATGGTGCCGTTCGAGTCGCTGGTGCCGAACCTGCGCCGCACCCTGCGTGGCGCCGCCGACGAACTTGGCAAGCGCGCGCAGCTGAAGGTGCTGGGCGCGCAGGGCGAAATGGACCGCAACGTACTGGAGCGCATGAAGGCGCCGTTCGAACACATGCTGCGCAATGCCCTGGCGCACGGCATCGAGGATCCGGCCCAGCGCGTCGCCGTCGGCAAACCGATGGAAGGCACCGTCACCATCGAGGTGGGTCGCCAGGGCACCGAGGTGCTGGTGCGGGTTTCCGATGATGGCGCCGGGTTCGATCGCGACGCCATCCGCGCCAAGGCCATCGAGCGCGGCCTGTTGCAGCCGGATACACCGGTGGCGGATGCCGAGCTGTTCAACTTCGTGCTGGAGACAGGCTTTTCCACCGCCGGCGAAATCAGCCAGATTTCCGGACGTGGCGTCGGCATGGACGTGGTCGCCAACCAGATCCGGGAGCTTGGCGGCTCGCTTGCGATCGAATCCGAGCGTGGCCGCGGCACCGTCTTCAACATCCGCCTGCCGTTCACGCTGGCGGTCACCCAGGCGATCACCGTGCGCGCCGGTGACACCACGTTCGCGGTACCGATGACCTCGGTGCAGGCGGTGTCGCGCATCCCCCGCGACGAGATGGCCGCGCGCATGGCCGGCGATCGCAGCGTTGGTTATGGCGGCGAGGAATACCAATTGCACGAACTCTCGGAGCTGCTCGGCCTGGCGCCTGCGTACGCCACCGAGGACAGCACCGGCCAGTTGCCGCTGTTGATGGTGCGCGCGGGTGACATGCGCGCGGCCATCCACATCGACAGCGTGATCGGTTCGCGCGAAATCGTGGTCAAGCCGGTCGGCCCGCAGATCAGCAACGTTCCGGGCATGTTCGGCGCCACCATCATGGGCGATGGCTCGGTGATGCTGATCCTCGATCCCGCGCCGCTGGTGCGCCACTTCATCGCGCGCACCACCGTCGTCGTCGGCGAAGAGGCCGCGGCGCCGGAACCGATCGAGCCGCCAGTCGCGGTGCTGCGCAGCGACGAAGGCGCGCCACGCCTGGTCATGGTGGTGGACGATTCGATCACCATGCGCAAGGTCACGACGCGCGTGCTCGAGCGTGAGCAGCTCGAAGTGGTCACCGCCAAGGATGGCGTGGACGCCCTCGAGAAGCTGCAGGAGCGCATCCCCGACGTGATGTTGCTGGACATCGAGATGCCCCGCATGGACGGGTTCGAGCTCGCCACGCACATGAAGAACGATGCACGCTTCCGCCAGGTGCCGATCATCATGATTACCTCGCGTACCGGCGAGAAGCATCGCGAGCGCGCTTTCGAGATCGGCGTCGATCGCTATCTCGGCAAGCCGTACAGCGAGCCCGACCTGTTGCGCAACGTGAAGGAGATGCTGGAGGCGCGCCATGCCTGATCATGCGGTCAGCGGGTTGCCGCGCATCGCCTTGGCGTATGGCCAGGAAGCCGCCGTCGAGCACGTGCGCGAGGCCGTGAGCGGACACGTCGAAGTCGTGTACGCTGCCCCCGCCAGCGAATTCGACGTGGCACGCATGGCCGGCGCACAGGCGATGGCGGCGCTGGTGAACCTCGATGACGGCGACTGGCTGGATGCGCTCGAGGCGCGCCTGTACGAAGCAGGCACAACGGTGGTCTACAACGATCCCGAAATTTCGCGCGGACTGGACGGCTGGGAACGTGCGCGCTGGTTGCGGCACCTCGTTGCCAAACTCAGCGGCAACCCTGATGTCGATCCGCCGCGCCCGGAACCAGCAGAATCCGGTGTTTCGCCGGCCGCGGTGGCTGCCGTCGCCGAAAACGAGCCCACTCCCGCCGCTGCCCCGCTCGATGCCAACCTGGCGGAATTGCCGCCGTCCCCCGAAGAGATCGAAACGATGACCATCGACCTCATTGCAAGACAGAACCCTCCAGCCGCGGCGGCGGTGGAAAGGCCGGTGGCCATGAGTGCGCTGGCAGACGTGATGGCCATGGACCAGGCGGTTGAAGAAGCCGCCGCTTCCGCCGCCAGGGCCGGAGAGCCGGAATCCGAGGATGCCGAAACCACCGCGCACGTGCTGCCCGTGGCATCCGTGGACAACGACTTCGACGCCGAAGCCGCGCTGGATGTCGATACCGAAACGCTGTCGGCGATGATCGATGCGCGGCTCGCCGAACCGCAGGCAGGGCCATCATCCGATTCGGCGCAGGTCTGGCGGGTGCTCGGGGATGCGGTTGTCCCTGCGCAGGCTGAAGCCGAGGCGCGGGAAGCAACGGATGAAACAGCGCCACCGGTCACCGTGGAACCCGCGGCCCCGGTGCTGGACGATGCCGATGTGCTGGCCAGCCTGCCATCGCTGGATGATTGGCAGCTGGTCGATCCCGAGTCGCCGGTGGCGAAGGTCAAGGCGGACGGTGCGGGCAAGACGTCAGAACCGGTCCTTCCGGACAGTCTTGCCGGCCTGGAACTGGTGCCGATGGAAACGATCATTCCCGTCAGCATCCACACGGATCCCATCGAACGCTGGCTGCATGACAGCGAAACCACCAGCCCGCGGCCCGACGCCGCCAAGACAGGCGGGGCCAAGGCATGAGCGTACGGGAAGCCCTGCCGCGCGAAATTCGAGGCGTCATGTTGCCGGTGACGGGCGGGCGTGTGCTGGTGCCCAACACGACCATGGCCGAAGTCATCACCTACGCGCGGCCCGCGCCGGTCGCAGGCGCACCGGCGTGGCTGCTCGGCCGCCTCGCGTGGCGTGGCTGGGGCTTGCCGGTGCTGGCGTTTTCCGCGCTGGTCGGGACCGCCACGACCGAATCCACCGAGAATACCCGTGTCGCGATCCTGAAGGCCCTGGGGGGGCACGCACGCCTGCCGTATTTCGGCGTGCTGACACAAGGCTTCCCGCGCCTCACCCTGATCTCCGAAGACATGTTGATGGCCGACATGGATGCCGGCGGGTTGCCGGCCGGCGTGCGCGAGCAGGTGCTCGTCCACGACGAGCCTGCGTGGATCCCCGACCTCGCGGCCGTCGAAAACCGCATCGTCGAAGCGTTGGGCGTTGCCGCCTGAGTACACCCCGTTCGTCGCCGCAACCGGTGACGGGTTGAGCATCCAGCGCGCGGTGCGCAGACGTCAACGCGTACGGGGGATGCCGGGTGTTTCCTTGATCACCATCTTGCGCAGATGCGGCTGTGTGCTGCGCAGCGATTGATGGCCGGCTACCAGTCTCCGTACAGCGCCTGCAGCACCGCGATGGCGGCGAGGCCAGCGGTTTCGGTGCGCAGGATGCGTGGGCCAAGCACGAGGTTCCGGAAACCTGCCTCGCGCAATGCGGCAAGGTCGCGTTCGCCAAAGCCGCCCTCGGGGCCGACGGCCAGCGTCACCGCGTTCGCAACGGATTCAAGCGCTCGCAGCCGGGTTCCGTCACCAGGGTGCAGCATCAGCCGCAAGGCGCCGTCCGTGGCGGGTGTCGCCAACCATTGAGCGAGTGGCTGGGGCGCTTCGATTGACGGGACCACGGCACGCCCCGCTTGCTCGCATGCGGCGCTGACCACCGCGCGCCAGTGGTCGAGCCGCTTCGCGGCGCGCTGGTCATCCAGTTTGACTTCGCTGCGTTCGGTCACGATGGGGACGATGGCGGCAACGCCGAGCTCGATCGCCTTCTGGACGATCCAGTCCATCTTCTCGCCGCGCGCCAGCGCCTGCGCCAAGGTGATGCGCAGCGCGGATTCCGTTTCCACCTTCACGCAGGACTCCACCTGCGCGGACGCCCCGCGGCCATGCGTCGCGACCAGCCGGGCGCGGTATTCATTGCCATCGCCGTTGAACAGCGTGATGGCGTCGCCAGGCTGCAGACGCAGAACGCGCAGCGCGTGGGCCGCCGCCTGCGCGGGCAGTTGCACCCGTGCGTCCGGAGTGAGCGGAGCGTCAAGATGGAAGCGGGGAATGCGCATGCGAGAGCGGAACCATCCGTGATCGGTCGGAGTCCAAAGTATGAACGAAACCTGTTGCCCGGGATCGCGCATGGTGTCTGGATGCGCCCCGAGGTGGACAATGTCCTCACCAGATCCGGAGGCAAACCATGAACAAGCGAATCCTCGTCACCGCACTGGCAGTCGTCCTTGGTGCGTGCACGGTCTCCGCGACCGCATTCGCCCAGTCAGCCACCGACAGCCAGAACGCCAACCCGCCCGCCTCGCCTGTCGCGAAGCAGCAGGCAAAGCAAGCCAATACGGCGAAGCAACGTGCCAATCCGCCGGTTGATTCGCGCATGTGCATCCGCGATACCGGTAGCCACATCCCGCCGCCCAAGGGCCAGTGCCTGCCGGTGGCGGGCAACAGTTACAACCAGCAGGACATCCAGCGCACCGGCGCCACCAATGTCGGTCAGGCCCTGCAGATGCTGGACCCGTCGGTGACGGTGCACGGGCACTAATCTTGCGGTTGTCCATGATCGCGGCCGCGTTCGAGGCTTGGGTTGGCCGAGTGGACCGGTGCCTGGCAGAACCTGATCAGCGGGTGGAGTTGCCATCCACGGCAACGAGCCCTTTGGCCTGACTGTTCACGAAAGCGGTCCAAGCTCGACGTCAGGCCGTTGCCACATCGATTGCCTCGATTGCGACATCGACCATCTGGTCGATGTCGCTGTCATGGATGCAGTACGGCGGCAGGAAATACACCGTATCGCCCAGCGGTCGCAACAACACGCCGCGTTCCAGTGCACGCCGGTAGAAACGTCGTCCGCGGCGTTCGGAGCCTGCATACGCCGCATTGGCGCACTTGTCGGCGACGAGATCGAACGCCGCAATCAAGCCGGTCTGGCGAATGCCGGCGACGTGCGGATGATCGCGCAGCGGCTGGATGCGCACCGCGAGTCGGGTCGAGAGTCCGTGGATGCGTTCCAGCACCGGTTGTTCGCGGAAGATCGCCAATGACGCAAGCGCGGCCGCACAGGCGATCGGGTTGCCGCTGAACGTGTGCGAGTGCAGGAATGCGTTGTTGGCGGCGTAGTCGCCGAGGAACGCCCGGTACACCTCATCCGTCGTCAGTACCGCCGACAACGGCAGCGCGCCGCCGGTCAGACCCTTGGACAGGCACAGGAAATCCGGAGAGATGGATGCCTGCTCGCAGGCGAACAGGGTGCCGGTGCGGCCGAAGCCCACCGCGATTTCGTCGGCGATCAGGTGGACCTCGAATTCATCGCACAGCTCGCGCAGCCCGGCGAGATACGCGGGCGAGTGCATGCGCATGCCGCCGGAGCATTGCACCAGCGGTTCGATGATCACGGCACAGGTATCACGTGCACGGCGTTCCAGCAGCGCACGCAGGTCGCCAAGCCGGCGTCGTGCAACGTCGTCGGGTGATTCGCCGGGCTCGGCATCCAGCCAGTCCGGTGACGGTGCGACGATGGGATCGAACAGCAACGGTCCATAGACCGCACGGTACAGCGGCAAGTCGCTGACGCTGAGGGCACCCAGGGTCTCACCATGGTAGGCGTTGGCCAGCGCGATGAAGCGCGTGCGCTCAGGGCGGCCGACGTTGCGCCAGTAGTGGAAACTCATCTTCAGCGCGATTTCCACTGCGCTGGCACCATCGCTGGCGTAGGCCACACGGGTCAACCCGGTCGGCGCAATCCGCACCAGCTCCTCGGCCAGCTGCAGCGCCGGCTCGTGGGTGAATCCCGCCAGCATCACGTGGTTGAGGCGGGCGGCCTGTTCCGCGATGGCGGCAGCGATGCGCGGATTGGCATGGCCGAACAGGTTGCTCCACCACGAGCTGATGCCGTCGAGGTAACGCTTGCCCTCCGCGTCAATCAGCCAGGCACCGTCGCCACGCACGATGGGGACCAGCGGCAGTTCGCCCGCATGTTCACGCATCTGGGTGCAGGGGTGCCACACGTGCGCGAGATCGCGTGCCGCGAGGGCCGCATTGAGAGAAGCGAAGCCGTTCATCTTGCTATGATCGCCGCGGCATCCGGCATGCTCAAGCGCGTGCGCGCCGCTCCCGACAGGAATTGATGATGGGCACCACCCTCGACGAAGCCTTCCTTGACCACGCCCTGGGCGTGGCGCTGCAAGCGGCACGTGCGGCCGGTGAACGCATCAACTGGTATTTCGGGCAAGGCGTGGCGGTCGAGGTGAAACCCGACGCGACGCCGGTCACCATCGCCGACCGCGAAGCCGAGGACACCATCCGCGCCACGCTGCTGGATGCGTTTCCCGGCTATGCAGTCTACGGCGAGGAACGCGGCCGCACCGGTTCGGGCGATCTGTTGTGGCTGGTCGATCCGCTGGATGGCACCAAGAGCTTCGTGCGCGGCACCCCGTTCTTCTCGACGCAGATCGCGCTGATGCACGCAGGGGAACTGGTGTTGGGTGTTTCGCACGCCCCGGTGTATGGCGAAACCATGTGGGCGCGACGCGGTGGCGGCGCGTTCCTGGATGGTACCCGTGTGCACGTCGCGGACACGCAAAACCTGCGTGACGCTGCGCTGTCGATCGGCAACATCAAGACGCTGACCCGCGACACGTCACGCTGGAACGCGTTCGGCGCGTTGGTCGGCGAGGTCAACCGCGTGCGCGGTTACGGCGATTTCTGCCACTACCACCTGCTGGCGCGCGGATCGCTCGACGTGGTGATCGAGTCCGACGTAAACATCCTCGATATCGCGGCGCTGGCCGTGATCGTGCGCGAAGCAGGCGGCGTGTTCAGCGACCTGCATGGCGCCGGGCTGACGCTCGCGACCACTAGCGTCCTGGCGGCGACCCCGGCACTGCATCGGGAACTGGCGGGTCGCGTCTGATGGGGTGCGTTGCCGGCTGATTCGCGCAGATGCTTGACAAATCACGGTTTTCTTTCCGAAGGTCTGGGCTATACTGAGGCCATTGCAGGCATTGCGAATGGTTTCCGTCGAGCAGGAGCAGCGTCATGTCCGTCACCAAGGTCATCGAACTGAGCGCCTCGTCAAGCAAGGGCATCGAGGATGCCGTGCGTCATGGTCTCGAAAAGGCCGGCAAGACCGTCAAGAACATCAAGGGCGCGTGGATCAACGACATCAAGGTATCCACCGACAAGAACGGCGCCGTGCTGGAATGGCGCGTCAACATGCGGATCAATTTCGAAGTCGATTGATGCTTGCAGGGTCGCCTGTGCCAATGCGAAGGACACGGGGGGCGCTGCTCGGCTGGCAAAGGGCGTGAGGGGAGCATGCAGTTGGCAGTGGAGCGAGGACGAGAATGAGTGCAGTGACTTGGACGGTCGGGTGCGTCGAGGACGATGCGAGTCAGGCTGAGCTGTTGCGCTTGTGGCTCGAACATGCGGGTTACGGTTGCGCGGTGTTCAAGACCGCGAACGATTTCCGGCGCCGCCTCGGCAACGAGGCCGTGGACTTGGTGCTGCTCGACCGCAGCTTGCCCGACGCCACGGGTCTGGAGGTACTCGAGTGGATCCGGCAATCGCCGAACGCCAGCCTGCCGGTGATCTTCCTGACCGCGAGTGGCGAGGAATCCGACATCGTCGAGGGCTTGGCCGCGGGGGGCGACGACTACGTGGTGAAGCCGCCCAAGCAGGCCGAGTTGCTGGCGCGCGTCGCGGCCGTACTGCGCCGCCGCGGTGGCGCCGACACCGACGGCACCGAGGTGCTGGACCTGCCGCCTTACCGCATCGACCAGCAACGCCGCCAGATCAGCGTCGATGGCGAGCCGGTGGAACTGACCCAGCGCGAGTACGAACTGGCCTGCTACCTGTTCCGCCGGCAAGGCCGCATCGTCAGCCGCGATGCCCTGCTGGAAAACGTCTGGAACCTCGCCGGCGACGTCACCACGCGCACCGTCGATACCCACATCAGCCGCCTGCGCAAGAAGCTGAACCTGACCGGCGAGAACGGCTGGCGGTTGACGGCGGTGTATCAGCACGGGTACAGGGTAGAGCAGGGTTAAGATCGCGGGCCTATGTTGAACCCGACGATTCTCGATGTCCTGCAGCGCCTCCACGCCGCCGCACGTGCCAGCGGCGATCCCGAGCCGGATGCGATGAACTTGGCGACGGCCGATCCGGATGGCCGCGTGCACTCGCGCATGGTGCTGCTGAAGACCATCGAAGCGCGTGGCCTGACGTTCTTCACCCGCTATGACAGCGACAAGGGCGTGCAGCTCGCCGCCAATCCGCGCGTCGCGCTGTGCCTGCACTGGAAGCGGCTCGATCCGCCTGCCCAAATACGCATCGAAGGGCACGCTGAAAAACTGCCGGCGGCCGAATCGGATGCCTACTTCGTGACGCGTGAGCGTTTGAGCCAGCTGGGCGCGTGGGCTTCGCTGCAGTCGCGCAGTTTGCCCGGGCGCGCGCTGCTGGAACAGCGCGTTGCCGAGTTCGAGCACAAATTCGAGGGGCGCGAGGTGCCGCGCCCGACGGAGTGGGGCGGTTACCGCATCGTACCCGACCTCGTCGAGTTCTGGTACGCGGGCGCGCATCGCTGGAACGAGCGCGAACGTTGGGATCTGGTGGATGGCGTGTGGCGCAGGCGCCTGTTGTATCCCTGATTCGCGATGTCGCACGACACATTCCATGTGGAAGTGGCGACCGACCCGACGCTGGCCGATCTTCGGACGCTGAGCGAAGGCATCCAGGATTTCAATCGGCGCACGGTGCCCGGGTTGCCCGAGGTGGCAGATGACTTGAAGTTCGCGGTGTTCGCGCGCGACGCCGCGGGCAAGGTGGTGGGTGGCATCCGCGCCAACGCCTTTTGGAGTTACCTCAACATCGAGCTGTTGTGGCTGGGTGATTCTGCGCGGGGCGTCGGGCTTGGCACCCGCTTGGTGCGTTGTGCTGAGCAATTCGCGCTGCGGCATGGCTTCAAGCAGGCACGCGTCGAAACCACCAGTTTCCAGGCGCGGCCGTTCTACGAAAAACTGGGTTATCGCGTTTACGGCGAGCTCAAGGATTTTCCGGAGGGGCATGTGTCGTACTTCCTCGCCCGGCGACTCCAGGATTGAGCGCCATGACGGGCCCACGCCGCATCGTTTGCCTGACGGAAGAACCTTGCGAGGTGCTGTACGCGCTGGGTGAGCAGGATCGCATCGTCGGCATCAGCGGCTTCACGGTGCGACCGCCCAAGGCGCGGAAAGAGAAACCGAAGGTTTCGGCCTTCACCAGCGCGAAGATCGACCGGATCCTCGCGCTTGCGCCCGACATGGCCATCGGGTTTTCCGACATCCAGGCCGACATCGCCCGCGACTTGATCAAGGCAGGGGTCGAGGTCTGGATCAGCAACCACCGTTCGGTCGAAGGCATCCTCGCTTACGTGCGTCGGCTGGGAGCGCTGGTTGGCGCAGCTGGGAGAGCCGATGCGTACGCGCGTGAACTTGAAGCGCGCGTCGAATCCGTGCGTGCGCGTGCCGCCGCGCTGACGCGCCGGCCGCGGGTGTATTTCGAGGAGTGGGACGAACCACCGATCACCGGCATCCGCTGGGTGGCCGAGTTGATCCGCATTGCCGGCGGTGACGACGTGTTTCCGGAACTGGCCGGAGAATCGCTCGCCAAAAACCGGATCCTTGCCGATCCCATGGAAGTCCTGCGGCGCGCGCCCGACATCATCATGGCGTCGTGGTGCGGCAAGAAATTCCAGCCGGCCAGTGTGGCCGCCCGCCCGGGCTGGGATGCAATTCCTGCGGTGCGCGACGGCGAACTCCACGAGATCAAGTCGCCGATCATCCTGCAGCCGGGACCCGCTGCGCTTACCGACGGGCTCGACGCGCTGCATGCGGTGATCGCGCGCTGGGCGCGCTGCCAGCGCTGACGCCGCCGCCATCTTTTCCGCGTGCAGTTGCACGGCAAGCGAGTGCGAAGCGCTTTCGTTTGGTTTCGCTCGCCTCGGCGGCGAGCGAGCTACTTTTTGTTTCGGCAAAAAGTAGCCAAAAACCATTGCGCCCGTGGCGGTGGTCGAACGAGCATCGTGTTCGTTCGACTACCCTTGCCGCTTGCCGATCGCGCGCC
The DNA here is from genome assembly GCA_018241365.1 of Pseudomonadota bacterium. Lineage (GTDB taxonomy): Bacteria > Pseudomonadota > Gammaproteobacteria > Xanthomonadales > Rhodanobacteraceae > 66-474. Next base: position 24,398 of record JAFEDX010000193.1, on the reverse strand, counting down.
GGCGCGAGACTACTCGCCACATTCCTGTGGCTCGCCCTTCGCTGACGCTCAGGGCCGCCTGCGGCGTTCAAATCGGCAGTCCCTGCCGATTTAGTCCCGCATCCCTGCAGTCGGACATGCGCGCCTTGCCCGCACGATCGGCAGCGCGGCTGCGGCACCGCCAACGGCGCGTCTGTCGCTTCGTTACCGGCCATCCATGGCCTTGTTCGAAGCACGACAAATCAATTTGCCTCGGTCCATCCTGCGCGCAGGATGCGCGCGAAGCGGGCCCCTCGAATACGGCGAGCGGGCGGCGGGTGAGTCCGAAGGATGGCCCGCAGGACGCGGGCCAGTTCGCCGTGGGCACAAGGATGTGCCGTCGGCGAACCCCGGCGGACGCGAGTGAACCCGCAGCCCATGGATGGGCGAAGAGCGTGTTCGCGGGGTGGCCTTCTCTTTGGTGACTTTTCTCTTGGCCACGCAAGAGAAAGTCACCCGCGCGCCCGGACTAAATCGGCAGGGACTGCCGATTTGAACGCCGAAGGCGGCCCGAAGGGCGAGCCACATGGATGTGGCGAGTCTGGCGCGCGGAAGAAGACAGGGATGTCGCATCGAGCCATGCAGGCGAAGCTCAAATCGTGTGCCCGAGATCCATCAGCCACGCGACCACGATCGTCTGCACCAGCAGGATCACCAGGATCGCCAGTACCGGCGACAGGTCGAAGCCGCCGATCAGCGGCAGCAATTTGCGGAACGGTTTCAACACGGGATCCACGACTTTGCCGAGCAGCGGCACCAGTGGATTGCGCGCATCGACGTTGACGTAGCTGAGCAGCGCCCAGACGACAATCATGATCAGGTACACGATCATGAAGAAATTCAGCAGGTCGGCCACGCCAAGCAGCAGGGTGCCCCAATTCGATGCCCAGAAATCGGGCACCGTGAAGCGCAGCAGCAGGTTCTTGATCACCTCCAGCAGCCAGGCGATCAGCAGTGCGGCGAGGTTGATGCGCCGCCAGGTCGGGATCACGCGCCGGATCGGCGTCAGGATCGGATTGGTGGCGCGGTACAGGAACTGGCAGATCGGATTGTAGAAATCCGCACGCACGGCCTCGGCCAGCAGGCGGAACACGAACAATGCGACCGCGCAGCCGAACGCAAACTGGATCAGCAGCGACAAGGCGTTGGCAAGATAGGTCATCCCGTCTTTTCCAGTTCGGCGGACATTTCGGCACCGCGGTGCTCCGCCGCCGCCAACGCCTGCTCGACCAGTGCCCTGAATCCGCCTTGCTCGAACACGGCGAGCGCGGCGGCGGTGGTGCCGTGTGGCGAGGTGACGCGCTTGCGCAATTCCGCGGCGGTTTCGGTGCTGTCGGCCAGCATGTGCCCCGCGCCCAGGCAGGTCTGTGCGGCCAGCGTCCGGGCCGTATCCCGCGGCAGGCCGAGTTTCACCGCGGCAGCTTCCATGGCCTCGACCAGCAGGAAGAAGTAGGCGGGGCCGGAGCCCGACAGCGCGGTCACCGTATCCATCTGCGATTCGGAATCGATCCAGCGCACGATGCCGGCCGCAGCGAGGAGGTTTTCGGCCAGCACGTGTTGTTCCGCGTCAACATTGCGGTTCGCGCACATCCCGGTTGCGCCCGAGCCGACCAGTGCCGGGGTGTTCGGCATGCAACGCACGATCGCGTGCTGCGCGCCCAACAGGTGTTCGAGTTGCGCGATGCGCACTCCGGCTGCAATCGAGATGACCAGCGGGTGCGTGCTGGCCAGCGGCGCCGCGAGTCCTTCGCACACCTCGCGCATCACCTGCGGTTTGACCGCCAGCACCACGCAATCCGCGCCGGCTGCCGCAGCGGCGTTGTCGTCGTGCACCTGCACGCCCAACTCACGGCGGAGTGCCGCACGTGCATCGGCGCGCGGCTCGGACACCCTGATCGCGGTCACGGGGATGCCACGCGCAAGTTGCGCGCCGATCAAGCTGCGTGCCATGTTGCCGCCGCCGATGAAGGCGATCCTGCGGGATTCCCGATGCTCGGTCATGGTTCGCTGGCCCCTGCACGACACACGAAGGGCCGATTGTAACGGCGGCCGAACCCGCGCTGTAGCCGCCTTCAGCCCTGCACGGCCAACTTGCGCTGCAGCCGGGCGGCCTTGCGCTCGCGCCTCCGTCGTGCCCACGAGGCGAACACCAGGTAGATCGCGGGCGTGGAAAGCAGGGTCAGGCTCTGCGAGAAGATCAGGCCGCCCAGCATCGCGATGCCTAGCGGGCGGCGCAGTTCCGCACCGGTGCCGATGCCGATCACCAGCGGCACCGAGGCCAGGATCGCGACCATCGTGGTCATCATGATCGGGCGGAAGCGCACCAGGCAGGCCTCGCGCACCGCGTCGAGCGGCGTACGGCCTTCGCGTTCACGCACCAGCGCGAAGTCGATCATCATGATCGCATTCTTCTTCACCAGGCCGATCAGCAGCACCAGCGCCATGATCGCGACGATCGACAGCGGCGTGTTGGTGACCAGCAGGGCGAGCAGCGCGCCCACGCCGGCGGCGGGCAGGGTCGAGAGGATCGTCACCGGGTGGATCAGGTTTTCGTACAGCATCCCGAGCACCAGGTACACCGCGAGGATCGCACCCAGGAGAAGCAGCGGCATTTCCTGCTGCTGCTGCTCGAAGCGGCGGAAGAAGTCACCCAGCCCCAGCTTGATGTCGCCCGGCATGCGCATGTCGGCGATGGTCCGGTTGATCTGTTGCATCGCTTCGCCCTGGCTCACGCCGGGCGCGAGGTTGAACGACAGCGACATGCTGGTCATCTGGTTGATGTGGCTGATCTGGCTGGGCGAGATCGTGGATTCCTGGTGCGCGATGGCGCTGATCGGGATCATCTGGCCGTTGGATGAAAGTACGCGCAGCGTGTTGAGCGCCGCCGGTGATGCGGTTTGCGCCGGCAGCGCGGTCAGCACCACCTGGTAGTTGTTGGTGGGCGAATAGATGGTCGAGATAGTGCGTTGCCCGAAGGCGTTGTAGAGCGCATCGTCCACCGCCGCCATCGACACGCCGAGGCGCGCGGCCTTGGCGCGGTCCACCACCATGTTCTGCAGCAGCGAACCCGAATCAAGGTCGGTGCCGACGTCGCGGAAGATCGGATTCTTCTTCAGTTGCGCCTGCAGTTTCGGCAGCCACTCCTCGAGTTCGCTGGCGTCGTTGGCCTGCAGGTTGACACTGTACTGCCCGCCCTGGCTGGTGCCGCCGCTACCCGAGGGCAGGTCTTCGTGCGGGCGCAGCCGCACGTCGAGATCGGGATATTGCGCCATCTTGGCCGACAGCCGCGCCACCACCAGCTGGGTCGAATCCTTGCGGCCGTGCCCGAGCGGCTTCAACTGGATGCTGAACCAGCCGCTGGCGCCGCGCCGGCCGGTGCCGATCGACGCGCCGACGTATTCCACCGCGGGATCCGCGCGCAACGCCTGCACGATGGTGTGGGTGCGTGCTTCGAGGTCGGCGAACGACATCGTGGTGCTGCCGCTGGCGCGGCCCCAGATCAGGCCGGAATCCTGCGGCGGAAACATGGTCCCGGATACCTTGGTGAACAGGAAGATCGTCAGCGCCAGCAGCAACAATGGCGACCACGCGATCAGCTTCGGGTGCCTGTGCAGCGCCCAGTCCAGCGTGCGCGTGTAGATCGTCAGCATGCCGGCATGGAAGGCATCCAGCACGCGTGACAGGCGTGAGGGTTCTTGCGGAACAGGCGCATGATGGCGCAGGAAACGCCCGCACAGCGCCGGCGTCAGGGTCAGCGACACGATCATCGACACGAAGATCGCGGCGATCAGGGTGACCGTGAACTCGCGGAAGAACACACCGATCATCCCCGGCGCAAACAGGATCGGTGTGAACACCGCAATCAGGGATGCGGTGATCGCGATGATGGTGAAGCCGATTTCCTTCGCGCCCAGCAATGCGGCTTCGAGCCGCGTCCTGCCTTCGTCGAGATGGCGGGTGATGTTCTCGATCACCACGATCGCGTCGTCCACCACGAAAGTCAGCGCGATCACCAGTGCCAGCAGTGACAGGTTGTCGAGGGTGTAACCCATCGCGTACATCACGATGAAGGCGCCGCACAGCGACAGCGGCACCGCCGCCGAGGCAATCAGGGTGGGCGCGAGGCGGCGCAGGAACACCGCCATCGTCAGGACCACCATCGCCAGCGAGATCAGCAGCGTGATCTGCACGTCGTTGACCGAATCGCGGATCGTGGGCGTGCCATCGAAGTAGGGCGTCAGTTGCGTGCCCGGCGGCAGCAGGTTGCGCAAGCCGGCGAGTTCGTCCTTGACGCCGTCCACCGTCGCGATCACGTTGGCGTCGGGGCGCTTGAAGACCTGTAGCTGGATCGAGCGCTTGCCGTTGAAATAGGCGGCCTGGAAGCTGTCCTGCGCGCCCTGGTAGACCTTGGCGACGTCGCGCAGGAATACCGGCGTGCCATTGTGGGTGGCGACCACGAGATCGGCGAACTGTTGCGCGGTGTGCAACTGGTCGTTCGCGATGATCGCGGTTTCGGTCTTGCCGTCGGACAGGAAACCCTGCGGCGAAGTGACGTTGGCGGCGGTGATCGCATTGCGGATGTCGTTGGTGGACAAGCCCATCGAGTCGAGCTTGTGCAGGTCCACGTCCACCCGCACCGCGGGTTGCGCGCTGCCCGACACATCCACGGACGCCACGCCCGGCAGTTGCGACAGGCGCGGGCTCAGCAGGGTGTTGGCCGCATCGAACAGTTCCGACAGCGGCTGGGTGTCGGAGGTCAGCGCCAGCGAGATCACCGGGTCGTCGTTGGGATTGGCCTTGTGCCACTGCGGCATCGGCAGGCCGGTCGGCAGGTCGGGCACCGCGGCATTGATGGCGGCATCGACCTGCTGTGCGGCCGAATTGATGTCGACGCCCGCATCGAAGAACAGGATCACGAACGCGCTGCCGTTGGAGCTGCGCGAGTTCATCATCTGGATGCCGGGGATCTGGCCGAGATGGCGTTCCAGCGGCGCGGCAACGGTGGCTGCCATGGTGGTGGCGTTGGCGCCGGACTGGCTGGCCGAGACCCAGATCGCCGGGAACGATATTTGCGGCAGCGAGCTGATGCCGAGCAGTGTGTAACACAGTATGCCTACGGCCAGCACGCCGGCCGCCAGCAGCGAGGTGCCGATGGGACGCTTGATGAAGGGCGCGGAGATGTTCATGGCGCCTTGCTCCCCTCGCCCTCCGGGAGAGGGGCTGCTGGTGAGGGTAAGAGCCGCGCGTGACGTTGGGTCCATTGACGTGCCGGACCCTCACCTGGCGCTACGCGCCACCACGGAGTTTTTGTGCCATGGATGGCGGCTCTCCCGAGGGGAGAGGGGAGCGGCAAGGAGACTTTGTGCGACATATGGATCATCGTGACGCTACTCACTTCCCGCTGTCCGACGCCAGCTCGGCATGCTCGTGGTGCTCCATCCGCTGCTTCAGCCAGTCCTGGAAACGTTCCATGTACAGGTAGATCACCGGCGTGGTGTACAACGTCACCAGTTGCGAGAGCAGCAGGCCGCCCACGATCGACACGCCCAGCGGACGGCGCAGCTCCGCGCCGATGCCGTTGCCGAGCGCCAGCGGCAGCGCGCCGAACAGCGCCGCGAAAGTGGTCATCATGATCGGCCGGAAACGCAGCAGGCAGGCGCGCCGGATCGCGTCGTGCGCGTTCATGCCGGCGCGCTGCGCGGTGATCGCGAAGTCGATCATCATGATCGCGTTCTTCTTGACGATGCCGATCAACAACACGATGCCGACGATGCCGTCCACCGACAGCGGCATCCCGAACAGGATCAGCGCCAGCAGTGCGCCGACGCCGGCCGGCGGCAGCGTCGAGAGGATCGTCAGCGGATGGATGTAGCTTTCGTACAGCACGCCCAGCACGATGTAGATGACGATGATCGCGGCCAGCAGCAGCAGCGCTTCGTTGCCGAGCGAGGACGAGAATTCGGCGGCCTTGCCGATGAATCCGGCGCGGATCTGCGGCGGGAAATTCAATGACGCTTCGGTGCGGTTGATCGCGTCCACGGCCTGCGACAACGAGTAACCCGGCGCGACGTTGAACGAGATGATCACCGCGGGCAGCTGGTTCTGGTGCGCGATCACCAGCGGCGCGTCGGTAACGGTGGCGCTGGCGAGGGTGGACAGCGGCACCGTGCTGCCGCCGCCCAGCGGGATGCCGGTGTTGGCTTGTCCGATGCCGGTCGCGGTCGACGAGTTGGACGACTGCAGCATGCCGAGGCTGGTGGCATTGCTGCCGGTCAGCGCGCCGCTGGCGCCGTTCGAGCGCACCCGCAGCATGTTCATGAGGTCGGCGCGGTTGCGGAACTGCGGCTGCACCTCCAGCACCACGCGGTACTGGTTCTGCTGGGTGAAGATGGTCGAGATCTGGCGCTGGCCGAAGGCGTCGTACAAGGTGTCATCGATGGTCTGCACCGGCACGCCGAGGCGGCTCGCCGCGGTGCGGTCGATGTCGAGTTTCAGCGCACGCCCGTTCATCGCGAGGTTGTCGGAGACGTCCGCCAGTTCGGGCAATTGCTTGACCGCCTGCGCCATCTGGGTCGCGTACTTCACGAGGTCGTTCGGGTCGATCTCCGAAATCGCGTATTGGTATTCGGTGGGCGCGACGGTGGTGTCGAGGGTGATGTCCTGCACCGGCTTCAGGAACAACTCGACGCCCGGGATGCCGGCGACGTCGTGTTGCAGGCTGGCCACCACCGCGTCGAGGCTGCCGCGCTCGCCGCGCGGCTTCAGCACGATGCTGACCTGACCCTGGTTGAGCGTCGGGTTGATTGCGCCGGCGCCGATGAAGGCCGCCACGCCCGCGACCGCCGGGTTGCGGCGCAGCGCCTCGGTCACTTGTTCGGTGTATTTCTCCATCGCCGGAAATGCGATGTCGCTGTCGGCCTGCACCACGCCGGTGATGAGGCCGGTGTCCTGCTCGGGCAGCAAATCCTTCGGGATCGCGATGTACAGGAGGATCGTCACCGCGATCGAGGCGGTCGCGACCAGCATGGTGGTGCGGCGATGGTCCAGCACCCAGTCGAGGCTGGCTTCGTACCAGCCCAGCATCTTCGCGTAGAAGCCGTGTTGCTGTTCCAGCGCCTGCTCGTCACCGGATGGCAGCGAACCCTGCTTCAGCAGGTAGGCACACATCATCGGGGTCAGCGTCAACGACACGAACATCGAGATCGCAACGGCGATGGTCAGCACCCACGCGAATTCATGGAACAGCCGCCCGGTCACGCCCGGCATCAGGAGCAGCGGCAGGAACACGGCGATGAGGGAGACGGTCAGCGACAGCACCGTGAAGCCGATTTCGCGCGAACCTATCTCGGCGGCTTCGCGGCCCTCCTTGCCTTGTTCGAGGTAGCGCACGATGTTCTCGATCATCACGATCGCGTCGTCCACCACGAAACCGGTCGCCACCGTCAACGCCATCAACGACAGGTTGTCGAGCGAGAAGCCCGCGAACGCCATCACCGCGAAGGTCCCCATCAGCGACAGCGGCACCGCTACCGCCGGGATCACCGTCGCCCACATGCGGCGCAGGAACATGAAGATCACCGCCACTACCAGCGCCACCGAGATCAACAGCGTCATCTCGACGTCGCGCACCGAGGCGCGGATGGTGACGGTACGATCGGCGAACACCGACAGCTGGATGCCGGCCGGCAGCACCGAGCGCAGCGACGGCAGGGTCTGCTCGATCTGGTCGACGGTCTTGATGATGTTGGCGCCGGGCTGGCGGCGGATGTCCAGCAGCACCGCCGGCTTGCCGTTGGCCCAGGCGGCGAGCTGGTCGTTCTCGACGCCTTCGATGACGTTGGCGACGTCCGACAGCCGCACCGGCGCGCCGTTCTTGTAGGAGATGATGGTCTGCGCGTACTGCTGCGCGCTCTGCAACTGGTCGTTGGTGCCGATCTCGTAGGTCTGCACCGTGCCGTTCAGAGAACCCTTGGCCGCGTTGACGTTGGCTTGCGTCAGGGCGCTGCGCAAGTCCTCCATCGTCAGGCCGAGGTTGGACAGCTTGCCGGGATCGACCTGGATGCGGATCGCCGGGCGCACGTTGCCGGCGATCGACACCAGGCCCACGCCCGGCACCTGCGCGAGGCGCTGTGCGAGGATCGAGTCGGCGTAGTCGTTGACGTCACGCAGCGGCAGGCTGGCGGAGGTCAGCGCGAGGGTGATGATGGGCGCGTCGGCCGGGTTCACCCGCTTGTACACCGGCGGGTAGGGCAGGCTGCCCGGCAGGCGCGCGGTGCGCAACGCCGACTGCACGTCCTGTGCGGCGACGTCGAGGTTGGTGTCCATCGCGAACTGCAGGGTGATGGTCGACAGACCGGCCGCGCTGTTCGAACTCATCATCGTCAGGCCCGAGATCTGGCCCAGCTGCTGCTCCAGCGGCGTGGTCACCAGGGTCGCGATGGTGGTCGCGCTGGCGCCCGGATATTGCGTGGTCACCACCAGGCTTGGGGCTTCGATTTCCGGCAGCGCGGACACCGGCAACGCCTGGTAGCCGATGACTCCGAGCAGCAGCACCGCCAGCATCAGCAAGGATGTCGCGATCGGGCGGCGGATGAAGATGCTGGAAAAGCTCATGGGTACCAGGCGTGGGCAGGATGGCGGCAGAAGGCCGGCGCTTTGCTTCCCCCACCTGCGGGAAGACCAGGGCGGCAACGAACGCACGTGAAGCGCGGCGAGGGGGATGGCTTCTCAGCATGGGTGCGAAGCACATTCCCCCGATGCACTTGGTGGTGCCAAGCGCATCGCCCCCCTTCACGTGGAAGGGGGTGTCCCATCAGCGCCTCCGCCCGCGCCCGGGATTCTGCGCCGCGGCCTTGATGGCCGCGGTGGTGGGCGGCGGCGGCACTTCGCCGGGCTTCAGCGGGGTGACCTTGCTGCCTTCTTTCAAGCGGAACTGGCCCGCCGTCACCACGAGGTCGCCTGCCTTCAGGCCCTTGGTGACGATCAACCCGGTATCGCCGGCTTCACCGCCGGTGGTGACGGCCTGCATCGTGACGTAGCGGGCCGGCTTGTTGTCGGCTGCGGCATTATTCCCTTGTGCGCGCTGGCCACGCCTCGGCCCGGCCTTGGCGTCGCCGGGTGGATTGTTCGCGTCTGCGTTGGCCGGCGCCTGGTCGGTCACCAGCCACACGTAGTCGCCATCCGGGCCGCGCTGCACTGCTGCGGTCGGCACCACCAGTGCGTCCGCATCCACGTTGATCTGGAGCCTGGTGTTGGCATACTGGCCCGGGAACAGCTGGTTGTTGCCGTTCGGGAATTCGGCCTTCAGCTGGAACGAATTGGTGTTGGGGTCGATCTGGTTGCCGATCACCAGCAGCTTGCCATCGCCCTCGATCACGTTGTTGGCGGCATCCATGATCGCGACTGTAAGCGGCGCCTTGGCCTGCGCCGTGCGCACTTCGTCGAGGTATTTGCCCGCCAGCGTGAAGATCACGTAGATCGGGTGGGTCTGGGTGACGGTGACGATGGTGGTCGTGGTCGAGATGACGTTGCCGGGATCGACTTGGCGAATGCCGGCCAGGCCGTCGATCGGCGAGGTGATCCTGGTGAAACCGAGCTGCACCTGGGTGTCCTGGATCGAGGCGTTGTCGGCCGCCACCGCGGCCTGCCATTGCGCCAGCGTGTTCTTCTGGGTAATGCGGTCGATCTGGGCGACGTAGGGCGCGTATTTGGGGTTTTCCGAACGCTCGAGGTTGGCCTTGGCGGTCGCCATCTGGGTTTCATCCTGCTGGCGCTTGGCGATGGCCTGGTCAAGCTGCGCCTGCAGGGTGCGCGGATCGATCTGCGCCAGCACCTGACCCTTGGTCACCGGGCCGCCTTCGACGAAGTCCAGCTTCAGCAATTGCCCGCCGACCTGCGGCTGCACATTGACGGTATTCAGGGCCTGTACCGTGCCCTGGCTGGTGAGGTAGATCGGCACGTTCTGGGCGCTGGCGGGCACCACCGTCACCGGCACCGGCGCATCGGCACCGAAAGCGCCGGGGCCGCGCGGTTTGTCGCCGCCCGCGAACAGGCGCCACAGGATGATGGCCACGATGACGACACCGGCCAGCGTCAGGATCCATTTCGTTCGCGACATCGAAGGTTTTCCGGAATGCACGGATGCGCCCATTGGACCGCCCGCGCGGCGAAGCGTTCGACGCGCGGGCGGCCTGGCAGGCATGCCTTAAATTAGCGGATCAGTGTAGCGGCGCGCCCGTGCCGAAGGCCATGTCAACGGCCATGACACCCGTCACGTTCATGACTTGGGTCACTGCTCGGCGGCGACGGTGGGCATGCCTTGTGCGGCGGCAGGCACGGAGTCAGCCTGGTTTTGCGAGAACCGGAGGATGCCCTTGCGGTCCAGCCACCACAGCACCAGCGCGACGATACCCGCGAAGATCGTGCAGGCGATGCCAGCCCAGCCCAGTGCATTGAACAGCTTGGTGTAGATCGGCATCATCTCGACCGGGTCGGTGATGTTGGACGGGACGCTGGCAAAAGTTGCAACCTTGCCGCCCGCGTATTGCGCCACGCCCGAGGCCACGAAGTAGGCGCCCATCATGAAACCGCCCATCCGCGCCGGCACGTAGCGGGCGACGAAAGCCAGGCCGAGGCCGCTGGTCAGCAGCTCGCCCAGCGAGCCGAATCCGTAACCCCACACCATCACCCACTGGCTGGTCTTGCCGGGCGAGGTGGTGAAGTGACCGGCCGCGCCGTAGATGAAAAAGCCGATCGCGACCGCGAGGAAGCCCAGTGCGAACTTGGATGCAATCGACAGGTCCTTGCCGCGCCTGGCGGCGCGCGTGTACAGGACGGCGAGGATCGGGCTCAGCGCGAAGATCCAGAGCGGATTCAGAGCCTGGAACTGGGCGGGAATCCAGTTGAACAGGTGCACGCCGAACAGCCTGAAGGCGGGATCCACGTCGCGCAGCGCGAACAGGTTCAGCGACGTGGACATCTGCTGGTAAAAGATGAAGAAGAACACCGTCTCGATCACCAGGATCAGCGCGATGATGATGCCCGCGCGCTCGCTGCGGTGGCACGAAGCGATCAGCCAGGCGAAGATCGCCAGCACGCAGGCGCCAGCCACCAGCACGAAATATTGCGCGACGGTGCGCTCCTTCAGGATGAAGGCCGAGATGAACACCACCACGATGCCGCCCACGAGCACCGCCAGCAGTTTCCAGAACTTCATCGGATGGTGGTCCGGCTCCGAACCGATGAAGCTCAAGGTGTGGCGCATCACCAGGTAATTGCCGAGGCCGACCAGCAGGCCGACGCAACATACTGCGAAGGCGATGTGCCAACCCAGGTTGTCGCCGAACAGGTGTTGCGCGTTCGAACCCAGCAGCCACGTCAACTGGCCGTCGAACGGCGCGTTGAAGTAATCCTTGATGAAGGGCGTCAGCAGCATCGAGAAGGTCGAGCCGATGTTCACCGCCATGTAGTAGATCGTGAAGGCGCTGTCGATCTTGGTGTCGTCGCCCTCGTAGATCTTGCGCACCAGGTTGCCGGCGTTGGCCTTGAACAGGCCGTTGCCGACCACGATCACGCCCAGCGCCAGGAACAGGAAATTGGTGCTGTGGGCGGGCACCACCATCAGCGCGTAACCCACCGTCAGCACGCAGGCGCCCAGCAGCATGGTGTGGCGGGTGCCGAAGAACTTGTCGCCGACCCAGCCGCCGATCGCCGGCGCCACGTAGATCAACGCGGCTGCCGCACCCCACGTCAGGTTGGCCGGCGTGTCCTGGAAGCCCAGCCGCTCGACCATGTAGTAGATGATCAGCGCCTGCATGCCGTAATAGCCGAAGCGCTCCCACATCTCGATCAGGAACACGGTCGAGAACGAGCGGGTCTTGGAGACAGCGGGCATGGCGGAATTCATGGTCGGGGGACACCCCTGTGGAATGATGATCGGGCAAGCCTAACCGAACCGTGGCTGAATGTGGCGCCGGGTCTGGATCGGGAATCCGAAAATCCCGATGACGCACTGCGGGCCTGGTGTTGCGGACGCAAGCCTTCTCGCCCTCATCAACTTCATCGTTGGGGGGAAGGGGCGCAATCCGGTATCCATCGCCTGCTTGTCGTTCCGGGTCCTGCCTACGCGCAGCGTGAGCAGCCCCGGAACGACCATTTGGTTTGGGGCCGGGTTCGGCTGGCGATGGAGTGGCCGCCCGCCACGGCATCAGGTGTCGTTGTTACACTCTGCCGATTGGCCACTGGACACGTGATTCCGTGCAGATCTACCTCGACCTTCTCCGCGATGTGCTGGAACATGGCGCCCACAAGGGCGACCGCACCGGCACGGGTACGCGCTCGGTATTCGGACGGCAGATCCGCATGGACCTCGCCGCCGGATTCCCGCTGCTCACCACCAAGAAGCTGCACACCAAGTCGATCGTGCACGAGTTGCTGTGGTTCCTGCGTGGCGACACCAACGTTGCCTACCTGCACGAACATGGCGTCAGCATCTGGGACGAATGGGCGGGTGCGGACGGCGAGTTGGGCCCGGTCTACGGCAGGCAGTGGCGCGCGTGGCCGACGCCTGATGGGGGCACGATCGACCAGATCACCCGGGTGGTCGAGCAGATCAGGCGCAACCCCGATTCGCGTCGCATGATCGTGTCGGCGTGGAACGTAGGCGAACTGGACAAGATGGCGCTGATGCCCTGCCACGCGTTGTTCCAGTTCTACGTCGCCGACGGCAAGCTGTCGTGCCAGTTGTACCAGCGCTCGGCCGATATCTTCCTGGGCGTGCCGTTCAACATCGCCAGCTACGCCTTGCTCACCTGCATGGTCGCGCAGGTGTGCGGGCTCGAACGCGGCGATTTCGTGCACAGCTTCGGCGACCTGCACCTGTATTCCAACCACGTCGAGCAGGCGCGCGAACAGTTGGCGCGCACGCCGCGCGCGCTGCCGAAGCTGGTGCTGAATCCCGACGTGCAGTCGTTGTTCGACTTCCGCCACGAAGACATCCGCATCGTCGATTACAACCCGTGGCCGGCCATCAAGGCGCCGGTGGCGGTGTGAGCGGCGTACGCATCCGGCGTCCACCGATCTCGCCTGCGGTTGACTTTGTAGGAGGGCCGGCAGGCCCGATTGAGTCGCGGCTGCCGCCGCTCCTACAGATGACGTTTGAATGATTACGCTCATTGCCGCGCTCGGCCGGGACCGCGCCATCGGCCGCGATGGTGCGATGCCTTGGCATCTTTCCGCCGACCTGAAGCGCTTCAAGGCGCTGACGCTCGGCAAGCCGGTGTTGATGGGGCGCAAGACCGCGCTGGCGATCGGACGCGTGTTGCCCGGGCGGCCGAACCTGGTGCTGACGCGCGGCAACGCTGCGCCGTTCGATGGCCAGCACGTCGTGCACTCGCTGGATGCTGCCGTTGAACTGGCAAACGGCAGCGAGTTGATGGTGATCGGCGGTGGCGAAATCTACGCGCTGGCGTTGCCGCGTGCCGCGCGCATGCACCTGACCCTGGTCGATGCCGCGACGCCGGATGCCGATACGTATTTCCCTGCTTTCGACCCTCGTGACTGGCGCGAAACATCGCGGGAACACCATCCCGCCGATGCGAAGCATGCGTTCGCTTTCGATTTCGTCGATTACGCACGTCGATGATCGAAGTCGCGGCCGGCGTAGTGGGTGATGCTCAGGGTCGCGTGCTGCTGATGCAGCGCCTCCCGGGCAAGCATCTCGCCGGCCTATGGGAGTTCCCGGGCGGCAAGCTCGAACCCAACGAGACCGTGGCGCAGGCGCTGGCCCGCGAATTGCGCGAGGAACTTGGCATTGAAGTGCTCGCGTCCGCACCCCTGATCTCGATTCCGTGGCGGTACCCGGAGAAGTCCGTGCGCCTGCATGCACTGCGGGTGACGCAGTGGCACGGCGAGCCGCGGGCGCGCGAGGGGCACCCCTTGCGCTGGACGCACGTGTGGGACATGGACGTGGCCGCGATGCCGGCTGCCGATGCGCCCATCGTCGCGGCCTTGCGGCTGCCGGCGCGCTACGTCATCACCGGGGCGCCCCGTTATCCCGGTCCTCTCTTCAGGCAAGGCCAGGGGAAGAACGAGGCCAGTGCGTCGCGTTGGGCGGACAAGGAAGAGGTGATGGCCGGAACCCTGTACCAGTTGCGGATGCCGGATGCGTCGCGCGAAGACGTGCGCTGCGCTGCGGCCGCGTGGCTGGCTGGCGAGCCGTCCATGCACGGCCGTCTGCTGGTCAACCACGACATCGGGCTCGCGCGCGAGCTGGGCGTCGGCGTGCAGTTGCGCGCCGCACAGTTGCGCGAGCTGCGCGAGCGCCCTTTGCCACCTGCGTCGTGGGTTGGTGTGTCCTGCCACGACGCGGAAGAGCTCGGCCTTGCCGCTCGACTCGGCGCCGACTTCGCCACGCTGTCACCCGTGCGCACCACCGCGTCGCACCCCGGGGCCAGGTCGCTCGGCTGGAAACGGTTTGCCGGGCTGGTGGCCGATGCGCGGTTGCCGGTGTACGCGCTGGGTGGCGTCGGTCCCGCCGATCTCGAACGTGCGCGTGACGCGGGTGCGCAAGGCGTAGCGGGTATCCGCGCGTTTCGCGACGTGGTGTAGGAGCGTGCGTGCACGCGACGGACGCACATGGAATACGTCGCGGGTTTCGTGGTCGCGACCCCGGTCGCTCCTACGCGGGCGAACGCGCCAGCTCCAGGTAGCGCGCATGCAGCGCCGCAACCTTGGCGTCCAGGGCGGATTCCTTCCCATCGTTGGCAATCACGTCGTCGGCGATGGCCAGGCGTTGCGCACGTGTCGCCTGCGCGGCCAGCATGCGTTCGGCGTGGTCGCGCGTGACGCCGTCACGTTGCATCAAGCGCTCGATCTGGATGCTCTCGGGAGTGTCCACCAGCAGCACGCGATCCACCCACGCGTATTCCCCGCGGTTTTCCGCCAGCAGCGGAATGGCCAGCATGCAATACGGTCCGCGATCCATCCCGACGTGCCGCTGCAGCCACGCACGCACGCGTGGGTGGATGATGGCTTCGAGTTTGCGACGCGCTGCTGGATCGGCGAACACCCGCTCGCGCATTGCACGCCGATCCAGCGATCCATCAGCCTGCAGCATCCCGGCCCCGAACACGAACTCGATCTCGGCCAGTGCCGCCGAGTTGGGCGCGACCACCTCGCGTGCCGCGACGTCGGCGTCGTACACACGGATTCCGTGCGCCTGGAAACGCCGCGCCACGGCGCTCTTGCCCGACGCCACGCCGCCGGTCAGGGCGACCACGTAGTGACGGATGCCGCGACGCGTGCCGGCGATGCTCATGGCGACGGGGCTGGCCTGCAAGTCACGGTGCGGCACCGTTGGCGTGGCCGGGCAATACGCGTTCGCATTCCTTGTTGAAGCGCGCGGTGTCGAAATCGATGTGGCGCGTCTGTGCAACCCAGCGCGTGTGGTAGCGCCAGTCCGGACTGAACAGGCTCCACGATTCGTCGTGGCCAGGGAAACTGACGCCCGCCATGTCGATCAGCGATTCGAAGGTATCGGCGCTGAGCGTGCGCTTGCCGGCGTTCGCGCGCAACGCCGTGACGCGCTGCGGAAAATCCGTGGCATACGCATCCGAATACCAGAACAACGCCGGGATTTCGTACTCCGGCACGGTGCCGACGCCGTGGCCTTCCTTGTCACAGGTTGAAGTCGGGATCAATTCGCCGTGGTCGGATTCGAACCACAGCGCGGTCACCGCACCGCTGTGCTTCAACACGCCGATCACCCCGGCCAGCACGTGGTCGGTGTACAGGATGGTGTTGTCGTAACTGTTGCGCACGCGTTCGATCCGCGTACCTTCGCCCGGCGGTGACACCTGCGTCGGCGTCCAGCGCTCGAATGCCCTGGGGTAGCGATAGTCGTACTTCACGTGGCTGCCCATCATGTGCAGCACGATGAAGAGGTCCTTGTCGGAAGACGCCAGTGCATCCTTCAATGGCTGGATCAGGTCGCCGTCGTAGCTGCCGGGCGCGGTCCACGAGGCGTGGTTCAGCCACTCGACGTGCTCGGCTTCATAGGCGTACATC
The DNA here is from genome assembly GCA_018241365.1 of Pseudomonadota bacterium. GTDB lineage: Bacteria > Pseudomonadota > Gammaproteobacteria > Xanthomonadales > Rhodanobacteraceae > 66-474. The sequence continues at coordinate 8,315 of JAFEDX010000193.1, read as the reverse complement.
GACACCGGCGAATCGAATTCGCCGATCGCCTGCTGGTTGGATATCCAGTAGGTCTCGTAGCCGGCTTCCTGCATGGCGCGCAGCACCGAAGCCTCGTGCCACGGAGCGTCCCACGCCATGTCCGGTTTGCGGCGCGTCAGGATCATCGGAATCGCCGCGATCGATTCCGGCCAGGTGGTGATGAAGTGCGTGATCGGCACCACGTTTGCGAGTTTCGACAGCTCCGGGTTGGTCGGCCGGTCGTAGCCGAACAGTTGCCAGTTCGCGCGCCGGCTGCTTTCGCCGATCGCCAGCACGTACACCTGGCGCTGGTGCAGGGGCGGGCCGACGCGCTGCGCGTGGAAGCGGAACGCCTTGAATTTGGCCGCGTCGCGGCGCATCCGGTCCCATTCCATGCGGTATTCGACCACGCGCGGAACGACCCCGAACGGGAAACCTTCCTTGATCGCTGCGCCGTATTCGACCCACGGCGCGTTCGATGCCGGCTCGGTGCTGGCGGATATCTGGCCACGTGCGCTGGCCAATCCGATGCCCAGCGGCACCGCCGCCGCGACAATCCCGATGCCGAGGGCGGCCATGCGCGGTCCGCCGCGCCAGCGCAGCCGCGCGCGCCAGCTTGCCCACGCCGCCAGCAGCGCGACCGCCAAGCCCCCCAGCAGTGCAATGGCCAACGGCGCCAGCATGCGTCCGAAGTACTCGTCGGCTTCCAGCGGATTGGTCGCGACGATGGTCGCGATGATCTGCGCCGAGGTCGGGTGGTGGTACTGCCAGACGTAGAACGTTTCCAGCGGCGCCAGCAGCGCGAACGGGGCCAGCAGCAGGCAGGCCAGCCACGGCCAGCGCCCGAGCAGGGCGAACAGGATCAGCAGCCCCGCCAGCGGCAGCACCAACCCCGGGACCCAGGATGGAGCCGCGTGGTCGTGCACCAGCCACACGATGTTAGGCAGCATCACCAGCGCGATGAGCAGCGTGGCCGCCGCGTATGCAAGCAACCTGCCGCGTCCTTCTCCTTCCGGGGAAAGCTGGCGCGCGGTGTTGGATGAGGGTGCGAACGTGCGGATGGTCAACTCCAGTCCGGATGCTGGTGGTTGCGCGTGAGCGTACCTTCATCCGTCCCTTCTGGGTACCACGGCGCGGCCACGGATGGCTCTTTCGCAGGGGAGGGGAGCAGGTGCCCGCGAATGTTGCGCGCCTCTCAAGCAGGAATCTCTGTCCGCTATCCGGCGCCCAACAATCGCACGTAGGCCGAGAAAATCTGCGGCCCCGCGACCAGCCACACCCACATGCCCGCTGCGAGGAAGGGGCCGAATGGGATCGGCACCGAGCGGTCCTGCCCGCGCGTCTTCAGCATCAGCAAGCCGATGATCGCGCCCGACAGCGCGGACAGGATGATCACCGGCAACAACGCCGTCCAGCCCATCCAGGCGCCGGCCGCGGCAAACAGCTTGAAGTCGCCGTAACCCATGCCTTCCTTGCCGGTTGCGAGTTTGAAGATCCAGTACACCGCCCACAGCGAAACATAACCTGCCGCCGCGCCGATCAACGCGTCGTGGGTGGGCACGAACAAGGGCACCAGCGATGCCAACAGTCCCAGCCACAACAGCGGCAGCGTCAGCGAGTCGGGCAGCAGTTGCGTGCGGAAGTCGATGCCGGCCGCGGCAACCAGGATCCACGTGAACACCAGTCCCGCCGCGGCCTGCCAGCCAACGCCGAACTTCCACACGACGATCGCACTGGCCGCGCCGGTGAGCAGTTCCACCAGCGGGTACTGGATCGAGATCGGGGCCTTGCAGTAGCGGCAGCGGCCGCGCAGCAGCAGCCACGACAGCAGCGGAACGTTGTCCCATGCGGCCAGCGGATGTTTGCAATGCGGACAGTGCGAACCCTTGCGCACCAGGTCCGGCGGCGCGGCTTCGCCGTCCGGAGCCAGTTCCAGCATGTCGCGCGCGTCGCGCCGCCAGAAGTATTCCATCCGCGCCGGCAGGCGCAGGATCACCACGTTGAGGAAGCTGCCGACGATCAGCCCGAGCACGCCGGCCATCGCGATCCAGAACGCGAACGGCACGCCGAACGGCGGTGTGAGCATGGAATTCATGGCCCCTCTCCCGAGGGGAGAGGGGCCGGATGCATCGTCAGAACGTGCCCGCCAGCTTGAAGATGGGCAGGTACAACGCGATCACCATGCCGCCGACGAGGATGCCGATGATCACCATGATCAGGGGCTCCAGCAGCGTGGACAGGGTGTCCACCGCGTTCCCGACTTCTTCCTCGTAGAACTCGGCCACCTTGAACAGCATCGAGTCCAGCGCGCCGGATTCCTCGCCGATCGACACCATCTGGGTGACCATGTTCGGGAACAGGTTGGTCTGGGACATGGCGAGGTGCAACTGGTGGCCGACCGCAACGTCGTCACGCATCTTGCGGATGGCTTGCCCGTAGACCACGCTGCCGGTCGCGCCGGATACCGAGTCGAGCGCCTCGACCAGCGGCACGCCGGCGTGGAAGGTGACGCCCAGCGTGCGTGCGAAACGCGCGATGGCCGACTGCCGCAGGATGTTGCCGATGATCGGAATCTTCAGCGACATCCGGTCCACCGTGTGCGCCATCTTTTCCGAGCGCTTGTACGCCATGATGATGCCCACGATCAAGGCGATCAGCACGATCAGGAACGGCGCCCAGTAGTGCTGCATGAAGTTCGACAGGTCCACCACCATCTGGGTGAAGGCCGGCAGCGCCACGCCCGCACTGGCAAACACGTTCTGGAACACCGGCACCACGAACACCAGCAGCACCAGCATCACCAGGAACGCCACCACCATCACCATCGCCGGATAGAACAGGGCCTTCTTGATCTTGCCCTTGATGCTCTCGATGCGCTCCTTGTAGGTGGCCACGGTATCGAGCACCGTGTCCAGCACGCCCGCCGACTCGCCGGCGCGCACCAGGTTGCGGTACAGCTCGTCGAACTGCACCGGGTACTTCGCCATCGCCTCGTGCAGGGCCGAACCGCCTTCGATGTTCTGCTTGACGTCGGTCAGCATGTTCTTGAAGCGCACGTTGCGCTGGCCGCCGGCAATGATCTCGAACGCCTGCACCATCGGCACGCCGGCCGCCATCATGGTGGCGATCTGGCGGCTGAAGATGGCCACGTCGCGCGGCTTCACGCGCGAGCCCGCGGCGCCAAACAGGGGTTTGGGTTTTTCCTTGACCCCCTGCGGGTTCATGCCTTGCCGCCGCAGCTCGGCCTTGACCAGGCTGGCATTGCGCGACTGCATCTCGCCCTTCATCTTGACGCCGCGTTTGTCCAGCGCGGTCCATTCGTACACGGTCAATTGCTTGACCGCCGCACGAGCGGCGCCGACGTTGCCGGCAGCGGGCTTGCTTGCGAGGGTGGCGGTGGGCATTGGTCAGGTTCCCCATTTGTGCTTTTCTCCCTCTCCCCTTGGGAGAGGGTGCCCCGAAGGGGCGGGTGAGGGTTCGGATTCGCGAAGGCTCGGTATTGATCGAACCCTCACCCTCAACCCCTCTCCCGATGGGAGAGGGGAGTTGGACTTCCTTCAATCCTTGGTAACGCGATCGATCTCGGCCAAACTGGTGATACCTTGCTTCACCTTCATCAAGGCCGACTGCCTGAGGTTGCGCACACCGGCGTGGCGTGCGGCCTCGGCGATCTGGATGGCGTTGCCGCCCTCCAGGATGGCCTTCTGGATTTCCTCCGTCATCGGCATCACTTCGTAGATGCCGACCCGGCCCTTGTAGCCTTCGTTGCAGCCCGAGCAGCCTACCGCGTCGTACAGCGTCAAACCGCGATCGACTTCCGCTTCCGTGAAGCCTTCCGCCAGCAGCGCCGCCTTGGGCAGTTCCAGGGGCTTCTTGCAGTCGTGCAGGCGCCGCGCCAGGCGTTGGGCGATCACCAGCGTTACCGACGAGGTGAGGTTGTAGGGCGCAATGCCCATGTTCATCAGGCGGGTGATGGTTTGCGAGGCGTCGTTGGTGTGCAGGGTGGACAGCACCATGTGGCCCGTCTGCGCGGCCTTCACCGCGATCTCCGCGGTTTCGAGGTCGCGGATTTCGCCGACCATGATCACGTCCGGGTCCTGGCGCAGGAACGAGCGCAACGCGGCGGCGAAGGTCATGCCGCGTTTGTCGCTGTGCTGCACCTGGTTGATGCCCTCGACCCGGATTTCGACCGGGTCTTCCACCGTCGAGATGTTGCGGCCGACCGTGTTCAGGATGTTGAGCGCGGTGTACAGCGATACCGTCTTGCCCGAGCCGGTCGGACCGGTCACCAGCACCATGCCGTAGGGCTTGTTGATGGCCTCGAGGAACAGTTCCTTCTGGTCTTCTTCGTAGCCGAGCTTCTCGATGCCCAGCCTTGCCGCTGCGGCATCCAGGATGCGCAGCACGATCTTTTCGCCGCCCAGCGTCGGCAGGGTCGAGACGCGGAAATCGAACGACTTGGTCTTGGACAGGTTGAGCTTCATGCGCCCGTCCTGCGGAACGCGGCGCTCGGCGATGTCGAGGCGCGACATCACCTTCAGGCGCGACGCGATGCGTGGCGCCATCTTCAGCGGCGGCGACGACACCGCACGCAGCACGCCGTCCATACGTACCCGCACGCGGTATTTCATTTCGTAAGGCTCGAAGTGGATGTCCGAGGCGCCGCGCTTGATCGCGTCCAGCAGGATCTTGTTGACGTACTTCACCACCGGCGCGTCGTCGGTACTGTTGGGGTCGACCACCGCATTGTCGGCGGCATCGTCGTCTTCACCAAGGCTAAGGCCGTCGAGTTCCTCGTCGCCATCGCTGCCGCCGATGTTGATGCTTTGTGCGTTCTGCGCTTGCTCGATGCCGCGCTTCAGCTGCTCGGTTTCGATCAGGACCGGCTCGATCGCGAGGTTGGTGTGGAACTTGATCTCTTCCAGCGCGCGCGGGTTGGCCGGATCCTTCACGCCCACGAACAGGCGGTTGCCGCGCTTCATCAGCGGCAGCGCGGTGTGCTTCTCGATCAGCTCCTCGCTCAGCGTGCCCATCGGCAGCTGGGTGACATCCACCGCCGAGATGTCCAGCATCGGCACGCCGAATTCGGCCGACAGCGCCTGGGTCATGCGCAGGCCATCGACGATGCCGTTCTCGACCATGTAGGTCGTCACGGACATTTTCTGCCTGGCGGCGTCTTCCACCGCCGAGCGGGCATCGGCTTCCGACAGCACGCCTTCCAGCGCCAGGCGGCGCGGAATGCCGGACAAGCCGGGCATGCTGGGTGCCGGATTCATCTGTGTTGCCATGAAAGTTGTCGAAGCCCTTAATTCGCAAGTCGAATGTAGCGCAAAACCCACCCATTGGGCAGGCCGCGGCGAGAACCGCGTCCCATTTCCCCAAACGGGATGCTTGATTCGTGCCAACGCCATGCTGGAGTAGGAGCGGCGGGAGCCGCGACCACGGAGTTCTCGGCCATGGACGTCACGCCGCAACGCCCTCGCAAGCCCAGTCGGGCCTTCCGGCCCTCCTGCGGCTGGCTCTTCTGCATGAATGGGCGTGCCGGGGCGTAGCGGATATGTCGCTTGCGCGGGCGATGTTGTTACCTGCGCTAAGATGCCGCGACCTCAAGGGAAACCCCAGTGCTCAGCATCATCCTGCCGGCCAAGAACGAAGCCGTCGCGCTTGCCGCATTGCTGCCGGCCCTGCGCGCGGCGCAACCGGAAGCCGAAATCATCGTATCCGACGATGGTTCCACCGACGCTACCGCTGCGCTGTGTGCCGGGCATGGTGTCGTGCGCGTCGGCACGCCGTATTCGATGGGCAATGGCGCCGCGATCAAGCGTGGCGCCCGCGCGGCGCACGGCGACGTGCTGGTGTTCATGGATGCCGATGGCCAGCACGATCCCGCCGACATTCCGCGCCTGCTGGCCAAACTCGACGAAGGCTACGACATGGTGGTCGGCGCGCGCGGCTGGGGCGACCAGGCCGGCGTCGGGCGTGGCATCGCCAACACCTTCTACAACTGGCTGGCCACCAAGATGACCGGCCATCCCGTGCGCGACCTCACCTCGGGCTTCCGCGCCGCACGCGCCGGCAAGTTCCGCGAGTTCATCCACCTGCTGCCGAATGGATTCAGCTATCCGACCACTTCCACCATGGCGTTCTTCCGCAGCGCCTATCCGGTCGCCTATGTGCCGATCCGGGCGGCGGAACGTACCGGCAAAAGCCACATCCGGCCGCTGCGCGACGGCGTCCGCTTCCTGCTGATCATCTTCAAGATCGCCACCCTGTACGCGCCGCTGAAACTGTTCGCACCCACCGCCGTGGTGTTCTTCCTGCTCGGCTGGATTTACTGGGCCTACACCTTCCTCGGTTCCCACCGGCTCAGCCTGATCAGCGCAGCGCTGTGGAGCGCCGCCGTGATCATCTTCCTGATTGGCCTCGTATCCGAGCAGATCACCTCGCTGACCTACCGGCGCGATGACTGACGTACTGCGAGCGCATTCAATGCCGGCAATACCGACGTTTTCCCAGTCCAGCGGTCCGTTTGATGTCCGCTAACCCCCCGCATTCGCGCTCCCGAGGCTTGCTGCTTGCCTTGCGTCGAGTAACGAAGCTGGCTCGGCGTACGCCGCTTCACCCGCAGTGGCTGCTTGGCAGGCGTCGTGTTCCGGCAGGCATTGGTTCGATGACCGGATCGGTGCTGGACATCGGCGCCGCGGATCGCTGGATCGAACCCCATCTGCCTGCCTCCGCGCATTACATCGCGCTCGATTACCCTGCGACCGGGCGCGACCTGTACGGCGGACATCCCCATGTTTTTGCCGATGCCAGGTCGCTCCCGTTTGCTGACGCCAGCATGGATGGCGTGTTGTGCCTGGAAGTCCTGGAACACGTCTCCGATCCGGCATGGGTCGTGGCGGAGTCCGCCCGGGTTGCCAAGCCCGGCGGGCGTGTATGGCTGTCGATGCCTTTCCTGTACCCCATCCACGATGCCCCGTACGACTTCCAGCGCTACTCCCGGTACGGATTGCAGCGGGACCTGAATCGAGCCGGATTGGAGGTTGTTTCGCTGCGTCGCCGCAGCAACGCAGTCGCAGCGGCAGGTTTGTTGGCCTGCCTCGCGATCGCAGGAGGTGCCCTGAACGCACCACGCGGATGGCGGATACTTTTGTTGCCGGTTGCTGCCGTCGGGGTCCTGATGGTCAATCTGTGTGCCTGGTTGCTGAGCAAGGTATGGCCAGACTGGGATGCGATGACGGATGGCTACGAGATCGAGGCACGCAAACCTTGAATGTGCAGTCCGGGAAGCGGTGCGGGAAGGGGATGGGCAAGCCTGTCCTGCTGGTGCTGGCCTCCACCTACCCGCGCTGGCATGACGACCCCGAACCCGGTTTCGTCCACGAATTGTGCAAGCGGCTGGTCGATCGTTTCGATGTCATCGCGCTGGTGCCGGATGCGCCCGGCGCCGATGCGAGCGGTCTGTTCGAGGGTGTCGAAGTCGTACGGTACCGCTATGCACCGCGGCGCTGGCAGACCCTGGTCAACGCAGGCGGCATCGCCGTCAACCTGCGCCGGTCGCGGTGGAAGTGGCTGCTGGTGCCGGGGTTCATCATGGGCCAGTATCTCGCGGCGCGGCGCATCCTGCGCGGGCGCAAGGTGGACGTGGTACACGCGCACTGGTTGCTGCCGCAGGGCTGGGTGGCGCGCCAGCTCCTGGAATGGCATGGCATTCCGTATCTGGTCACCTCGCACGGGGGCGACCTGTTCGGCCTGCGCGGCGGGCTTGCAACCCGCATGAAGCGTGCCGTGGCGGCAGCTTGTTCGGGCATGACCGTGGTCAGCACCGCGATGCGCGACGAAGTCGCGCGCATCGGCCTGCACCCGCCGTTGCTGGAAGTGCTGCCGATGGGCGTGGACCTGCAGCAGCGCTTCGTGCCGGATACCAACGAGCCGCGTGCGAGTGACGAATTGCTGTTCGTCGGCCGGTTGGTTCCGAAGAAGGGGCTGGTACACCTGCTGGCGGCGTTGCCGGCGGTGCGGGCCGAACGCCCGCGAATACGGCTGGTCATCGCCGGATTCGGTCCCGAACTCGCCAACCTGCAAGCGCAGGCGTTGCGCCTCGGCATTGCCGACCGGGTGGAGTTCAGGGGCGCCACGCCGCAGGCCGAACTGCCCGCGCTGTATCGGCACGCTGCGCTGTTCGTCGCGCCTTTCATCCGCGACCGTTCCGGCGACCAGGAAGGCTTGCCGGTGGCGTTGATGGAAGCGATCGGTTGCGGTTGCCCGGTGGTGGTGGGCGACGTGGCAGGCGTGCATGACCTGCTGGGCGA
>JAFEDX010000192.1 GCA_018241365.1 Pseudomonadota bacterium | reverse complement strand
TGACGCCCTCGAGGCCGGCGGCCTTGAAGTATTCGTTCCAATCGAGACCCGGTGCCTTCTTCACGAATTCGGAAGCCGCCCAGAGGGTGTTGGCCTTGTGGATGTCCTCGCTTTCGACCAGGCTTTCCTGCGCGGCGGCGAGCCTGGTTTCCAGCGCGATCACTACCTCGGCCTTCTTGTCGGCACCGGCAATGCCAGCCTGTTTCAGCAGCGCCGTGACGTAGGTCTTGTATGCGTTGCGCGCTTCGACCATGTGCGGATCCTTCGACAGGTAGTAGTCGCGGCTCGGCATTGCGACGCCGCCCTGCATCAGGTAGGCAATCTGGGTGGACTCCTCTTCCAGGCCCTTGGTCACGAACAGGCCGAACAGGTGCTGGGTGTGGAAGTGGGTCGCGTTGATCGGATCGACGTCGGCGCGCAGGCGCGAGCCGAGCACGCGCGCGAGGTCGGTGCGGGTCTTGATCGCGTTGATCGCATCGAATTCGGGTTGCAGCGGCGCCAGGCCGGCCTTGTCGATCGCCGTGGTATCCATGTAAGCGGCGTAGAAGTCGGCGATCTTGCGCGCGTTGCTGCCGGCGGCAGGATTGTCGGCGCCCGCGCCCTTGATCAGGTCGGCGGTGTGCTGCTCGGTGACCTTGAAGATGTCGTAGAAGGCGCCGATGCTGGAGCGGTCGGCGGGAATCTCGGCGGTCTTCAGCCAGTCACCGTTGGTGTATTCAAAGAAGTTGTCGCCCGGCTTCACGGCCTTGTCGATATAGGCGAGGTCGATGCCGATGTCGGGCGCGGTGCTGGCGGGCGCTGGTTGGGCGACGGTAGCCGCAGGTGCCGCGGATACCGCGGCCGCGCTGCCGGAGGCGTTGGGCGATTGTTGCGAGCACGCCGCGCAGGCACAGGCGATGGCGGCGGCGAGGATCAACGAGGGACGCGGCATGACGGGCTCCGGTGCAGGAAAACACGAATGATGACCGGTTCGCAGCCGGTTTGCAGGGCGAAGGCGGTCGTCTGCGTGATGCCGGTGGCATCACGCGACCGGCTGAGCGACCGGCCAAGGATGGCCGGGCCGGCGCCCAGCGCCAAGGATGGCTGCTTGCATAATCCGCATTTTCATAGCTTCAACACGCCATACATGCGTCGAATACCATGTCACGATGGAATCGAAGCCTCTTCCGCGCGAAGGCAAGGCGCCCACCACGCGTGACCTCGAACGCCTGCTGGATCGCGCGTTGGCCCGTGATGCGGGCAAGCTGCGTGCGCGCCTGCGCGGTTTCGAACGCAAGCATCCGGCTTCGCCCGACGCGCTGCGCAAGCTGGCACAGGAAATTGCCGTATCCGTTGCGCGACGTGAAGCACGCATGGCCTTGGTGCCGCCGGTCACCCTGGACGATGCCTTGCCGATCACGCAACGCGCCGAAGAAATCGTCGAACTGATCCGCAAGCATCAGGTGCTGGTGGTCGCGGGCGAAACCGGTTCCGGCAAGACCACGCAATTGCCGAAGTTGTGCCTTGCGGCCGGGCGCGGCGTCGCCGGCATGATCGGTTGCACCCAGCCACGCCGCCTCGCCGCGCGCGCGATGGCGCGGCGCGTGGCTTCCGAGTTGGGTGGCGAACCGGGTGGCGTGGTCGGCTTCGAAGTGCGTTTCGCCAGGCAGCTTGGCGCGGACACGCTGATCAAGTTCATGACCGACGGCATCCTGCTGGCGGAAACGGCGCACGACCGCTGGCTCGCCGATTACGACACCCTGATCATCGATGAAGCCCACGAGCGCAGCCTAAACATTGATTTCCTGCTGGGTTATCTGAAGCAGTTGCTGCACCGGCGCCGTGACCTCAAGCTGATCGTCACTTCGGCGACAATCGACACCGCACGCTTCGCCGAGCATTTCGACGGCGCGCCGGTGGTGACGGTGGAAGGGCGCGCGTATCCGGTCGAAGTGCGCTACGTGCCCCCCGAGCGCGAAGCGGCGCTGACCGAACGTGTTGTCGCTGCCATCGACGGCATCACCCGCGAAAGCACGTCGTCTGACATCGGTCGCGGCGACGTGCTGGTATTCCTGCCCGGTGAGCGCGAAATCCGCGACGCGCATCTCGCGCTCTCGCGGCGACAGTATCGGCATACCGAAGTGCTGCCGCTGTACGCGCGGCTGTCGGTGAAGGAACAGGACCGCGTGTTCCATCCCGGCGCGGCGCGACGCATCGTGTTGTCCACCAACGTGGCTGAGACTTCGCTGACGGTGCCGCGCATCCGCTGGGTGGTCGATTCCGGCGATGCGCGCGTCAAGCGCTACTCGCGGCGCAGCCAGATCGAGCGGCTGCACATCGAACCGGTCTCGCAGGCCGCGGCCAACCAGCGCGCCGGACGCTGCGGGCGCATTGGACCGGGCATTTGCGTGCGCCTGTACGACGAAGCCGATTTCGCCGCACGCCCGCCGTACAGCGATCCCGAAATCCTGCGCAGTGCGCTGGCCGATGTGATCCTGCGCATGCTCGATCTTGGCCTCGGTGATGTTGAGGCCTTTCCGTTCCTCGACCCGCCCGACCCGCGCGCGGTCAACGACGGCTGGCGGCGGTTGGCCGAGATCGGCGCAGTCGATGAGGCACGCAAGCTGACACCGCTCGGCAAGCAGCTCGCGCGCATTCCGATCGACGCGCAGTTGGCGCGCATGCTCATCGAAGCCGGACAACTTGGCGTGCTGCTCGAAGTGTTGCCGGTCGTCGCCTTCCTCGGCGTGCAGGATCCGCGCGAACGTCCCGCCGACAAGCAGCAACAGGCCGACACCGCGCATCGCGAATTCGCCGACCCGCAATCGGATTTCATCGGCGTGTTGAACCTGTGGAATGCCTATCGCGTGGCGCACGAAGAATTGACGCAATCGAAGTTGCGCGACTGGTGCGGCAAACACTTCGTGTCGTTCATGCGCATGCGCGAATGGCGCGAATTGCATCGCCAGTTGCTGCTGGAAGCGGGGAAGGGCGAACGGTCGCGTGACCCGCATCCGGAACCCTATGAGCCGCTGCACCTCTCGCTGCTGGCTGGCTTGCCGACCAACGTCGCGCGCAAGGACGAGCAGGGTTTGTACCGCGGCACGCGCGAGCGCAAGTTCAAGGTGTTTCCCGGTTCCGCGCTGGCGAAGAAGCCGCCGCAATGGCTGCTGGTGGCGCAAATCCTCGATCTTGGCGGCAAGGTCTGGGGCATGCAGTGCGCGCGCATCGAGCCGGAGTGGATCGAACGGCAGGCGGCGCATCTGCTCAAACACACCTGCAACGATCCACACTGGGCGCGTCCGCGCGGCACGGTGCAGGCGTACGAGCAGGTGTCGCTGTACGGATTGGTGCTGGCCGAGCGCCGGCCGGTGACGTTTGCCAAACAGGACCCCCAGCTCGCCCATGCGATCTTCCTGCGCGAGGCGCTGGCGCGTTGCGAGATCGACTGCCGCGCGGATTTCGTGCGCGCCAACGCACGCGTACTGGATGAAGCGCGCGAGATCGAGGCGCAGCAGCGTCGCGAAGGGCTGCTGAAATCCGACGAGGATCTCGCCGCGTTCTTCGCCGGCAAATTGCCCGAAGACATTGCTTCGTCCGCCGCACTGGATGCCTGGTACCAGCGTGCGTCCGCCGGCGAACGCGCGGCAGTCCGCTGGTCATTGCGCGACGTGCTGGAAGCCGGCGCGCAAGGCGATGCGGATGCATTTCCCGATGCCATGGACGTGGCGGGGCAGAAGCTGCACTTCGAGTACCGCTTCGTGCCGGGTGATGAAGCCGATGGCGTCACCCTGCGCGTGCCGTTGCCGCTGTTGAATGCCATCTCCGCTGCGCGCTGCGAGTGGCTGGTGCCGGGCCTGCTGGCCGACAAGGTCGCGGCCTTGATCCGCAGCCTGCCGAAAGCCTTGCGGCGCAACTTCGTGCCGGCGCCGGAGTTCGCGCGTGCCTTCATCGAAGCCGAATCCGCGCGCGACGAGCCATTGGCGACGGTGCTTGCGGGTTTCCTGACGAAAGTCACGGGCGTGACAGTGGACGCTGCGGCGTTCGACGCCGGCTCGCTGCCGGCGCATCTGGCGATGCGCTTCGAGGTGCGCGACGAGCACGGGAAGATTCTCGCGGCGGGCCGCGACCTTGCCGCGTTGCGCGAGCAGTTCGGCGCGCGCGCGCGCAAGGCCTTTTCGCGCGAAGCCGAAAGCGCGGTCACCCGCGAAGACGTATGTGACTGGGACTTCGATGCGATTCCGCGCACCGCGGCGGCGCGCGGCGGCATGACCGCCTATCCGGCGCTGGTGGACCTGGGCGCCGTGGTGGCGCTGCGTGTTTTCGAGAACGCGGATGAGGCAGACACGTCGCATCGCAGTGGTGTCGAACGGCTGCTGCGGCTGTCGCTGGCAGGCGAGTTCAAACGCGCGCAAAAGCAGTTGCCGCTAAAACCCAAACTCGCGGTGGCATTCGCGCCGCATGGCCGCGCCGACGCCTTGCGCGAAGACATCGTCGAGGGCGCTTTTGCCGATGTGTCGGGCGAACACGACCTGGACGTACGCGACCGGTCGTCGTGGCAAGCCTTGCGTGATGGCGTGTCGCGCGAGCTGTTCGGTGCCGCGACGGAACGTCTGCAACTGGCCGAACCCATCCTCGCCGCGCTGGCGGAGCTGCAGCCCTGGCTGAAACCGGCGAGCAAGGGCCATGCGCAGGCGAACTACGCCGACCTTCGCAGCCAGCTCGACGCGCTGCTCGCGCCGGGGTTCCTGCGCGACCTGCCGCACGCGCGCCTGGTGCATCTACCGCGTTACCTGAAAGCCATGCGCCTGCGTGCGGAAAAGTTGCGCAGCGATCCCGCGCGCGACCACGCACGCATGCAGCTAGTGTTGCCGTACTGGCGCGCCGTGCTGGATGCGCGTGCCGCGGGCAACGCTTCCGAAGCGTTGGACACGCTGCGCTGGCTCACCGAGGAATGGCGCGTGTCGGTGTTCGCGCAGGAACTCAAAACCGCGGAACCCGTGTCCGGCAAACGCATGGCGCAGGCCTTGCAGGCAATCGGGGCACGCTGAGCAGCGGAGCGCCTTGTCGCAAGCGCGTCACGCGAAGTCCGCAAGGCGTCTGCACTGGATGCGAACAGTCCGGCGGCGTTTCAGCTGTGCGCCGGCGCGTGCGACTCGACCACCATGTCGAGCACATAAGCGACCGTCGAGCCGTCGGCGGGTGGGTTGGCGATCTTGTAGCGCTTGACGCGCAGGACGTTGCGCACGCCAGGTTCGTGCGTGTAACCCTCGATGTCCTGGCCGAGCACTTCCCACGCGCCGGGTTCGCCTTCGCGGATGCCATTCGCGCCGTAGTGCAGTTCGCGCACGTAGAGGCACTGCGCGTTGGGCCTGAGCGGGTGGTTGCACGGTCTGGTTTCCGGCGCCACTTCGAGGAACATCGTCTCGCCGGCGCTGCCGTAACGGGTTTCGGCGGTGGGCTCGGCGGCGAAGGTCAGGGCGTCGCCGTTCGACGCGGCCAGCGTGAGCCGCGGCTGTGCGCGGTTGGCGTTGAGTTCGAGGGTGAACGTGCCCTGCAACACCTTGCCCGCCGCTGCATCGAGTGCGGCAAGCGTTGGGTCGTTGCAGGCCATCAGGGTCGACGCGAGGGGGCCGACGGTCAACTTGCCATTCGCCAGCGAGTAACTGCCGCGCATGCGGTTGCAGGTGTTGGACACGGACACGGCGTGCGCGTCGAAGTCGAGCTGCAGCGGCTTGTCGGGTCGCGCGAACAACGCATCAATGTGCCGGCCGGATTTGTCCGCGGCATCCATGAGCAGCCAGTGGTATCGCGTGAGCAGCGTGGCGTCGACCGTTGGCGCCGCTTCGGTGGCCGCCTGCGCTGCAGGAGCCGACGCGCTGGTACTGGCCGCGTCGCCTGCAGTTGCCGCGCTGGTGGAGGGCTGCGGCACCTGCGAGCAGGCGGCGAGCGTGGCAAGCATCAACGCGATGCAGATGGTTTTCATGGCATCCCCGAAGGCGGCGTGAAGTGCCGAGTGTGCCGCAGCCACGCTGAACCTGCATTGCCTTGGCCTGGCACGGGCTTCGGCGTATCCCAAGCTGGCACGCTGGAGACCATGGTTGCCACGGCGGCGTTTTCAGCGCCGTGGCGGGGATGGGCTTGCGGCAGTCTCGCGAACAGGCGGGCGAGCCGCGCACGGATCGCATCGCCGGGCCAGTTCGTCCGCCATCAGCGGGTAGCCGATCAGGTATCCCTGGAACGCGTGGCAGCCCATGTCTCTCAGCGCGTGGAGTTGCGGCTCGTGCTCCACACCTTCGGCCACCACGCGCACGCCCATGGCGTCGGCCAGTGCGATCACGGCCGCGACGAAACGGTCCGGCGGCGCGATCGACATGTCGCGGATGAAGCTCTGGTCGATTTTCAGTTCGTGCACCGGAAACGTCTTCAGCAGCGCGATCGAAGCGTAACCGGTGCCGAAGTCGTCGATCGAAACGTGGATGCCCAGCGCAGCGAGCGCCCGCAGCTTGGCGGCCACGTCGGGAACGTCGTGGATGAAAGTGCTCTCGGTGATTTCCAGCGTGATCCGGTGCGGATCCACCGCCGTTTCACGGATGGCTGCACGCACGGTATCCACGAAGTCGACCAGGAACAGTTGCCACGGACTCACGTTCACAGACAGCCGGAAAGGCTCGCGGACGGGCAGGGCGGCCAGCGTGGAAAACGCCATCTGCATCACCAGGCGTCCGAGCGCCGGCATCTGTCCGCTGCCTTCGGCAATGGCGACGAACTCCTGCGGGCCGATGTCGCCGTACACCGGATGGCTCCAGCGCAACAGGGCCTCGGCACCGGTCAGGCGGTCGTCGCGATCGACCTGCGGCTGGTACAGCAGGTGCAACTGGCGGTTGTCGATGGCTGCGTGCAAGTCGGTTTCCAGGCGCAGCCTGCGTTCTGCCTGGTCTTGCATCGTTTGCACGAACGTTGCGGGGCGTCCGTTGCCGGTTTGCTTGGCGGCGTGCAGTGCGGCGTAGGCCTGGCGCAGCAGTTCGCCGGCATCGCCGCCCGCCTGCTGGAACATCGCCAGCCCCATGTGCACGTTGACCGACAATTCGTGCCGTTCGACCTGCAGTGGCCGGGTCAAGTCCTCGCGCAGGCTTTCGGCCTTCTGCACGGCATGCGCCAGGGCATCCTCGTCGTTGACCGCATGGACCAGGAACACCACCGCGAACTCGTCGCCACTCAGGCGGACGACGAATGCATCGCCATCGGCCGTGCGCGAGAGGCGTTGGCCGAGTTCGCGCATCAACAGGTCGCCGGTACGGTGGCCGAGAGCGTGGTTGATGACCGCGAACCGGTGCGGGTCGATCACCACCAGCGCGCCGTGCGGCCGCGGCGTGCCGGCGAGGATCGATCCGAGCTTGTCGAGCAGGGCGTGCCGGTTCGGCAGTTGGCTGGTGGCGTCCGTGAAGGCCATCAGCCGCAAGCGGGTTTCGGCCTGCGAACGCAGCCTGTTCTCCTCGCGCAGCGCGGCGTTGCTGGCGTCCAGCGCGGCCGCGTAGCCGCGCGTTTCCAGGTTCAGGGTACGGCTGAGCAACAGCACCAGCACGAGGAAGGGCAGGGCGTCCCAATCGAATCGCTGCTGCGGATGCAGCATGGTGTATTCGGAATGGCCGGTCGCAATCACCTGCAGGACCAGGAAGGCCGCCAGCGGCAGGGCGCGTCGGGTCTCGCCATGCTTCCACAACGCATGGCAGCGCCAGAACGCCCAGCCAAACGCTCCCAGCGTGGCCAGGTAGTACAGCGGCGCGAGTGGCCCGGGCGAGTTGGCGAGCTGGTTGATCCGTTCGCCCCACGGCAGCACCAGTGGCGCCACGGGTTGCAGGCTCGACACCAGCAAACCGTGCGGCCCGATGAGGTTCACGAGCAGCAGGCTGCCGAAGACCAGTGCAGCCGCGCAAACCCAACGACGCCACGCCTGCAGGTGCGAATACATGGCGATGAACCAGAATCCCGACACGTAAGTCAGGCAGGCGAAGCTGACGTGCAGGCGCTCGATCAGCATCCACGGCGCGCCTTGCAGCGGCGTCTGCATCACGGCGCCGAGGCCGATGTACACGGCCACCATCAGGCTCAGGACGCCGAAGGCCCGAAACAGCCGGGCATTGCCTTGCGCCTGCCCGGCGTGCAGGAAATGGACGGCCGCAAACAGGCAGGTACCTGTCGCCATCCACAGGATCGGAAGCCAGATGCTCAGTTCGAAAGCCACGGTTCGACTGCGTCAACGATGGTCCGGATAGGCAATTCCCAAGCAAGTTCCATACCGCGTGGAGCGGTTGCGTGATCTGT
This sequence comes from Pseudomonadota bacterium, assembly GCA_018241365.1. Lineage (GTDB taxonomy): Bacteria > Pseudomonadota > Gammaproteobacteria > Xanthomonadales > Rhodanobacteraceae > 66-474. The sequence goes on along the minus strand of JAFEDX010000192.1, from coordinate 57,221 downwards.
GATGCAGCGCGGAACGGCACCCCAAGCCCGCGAGGATTGCGGGAGCCTAGTCGTGCTGAGGTTGTGACGGCGTGAACGGCCCCGCAGAACACCCGGATGCTGATGTGCGGCCCTTGTGGGTGAGTGCGTGTCGGACCCGGGGACACCCGCACGTGCCGCCCCACGGCCAGCCGCAGGACAGTCCGTGGCCTCGCTGCAGCCGGGTTCCGGGGAACCGTCAGCCCTTGTGTTTCGCCAGCCGCAGCCAGGTATCGACCACGGTATCGGGATTCAGCGACACCGATTCGATGCCCTGGTCCATCAGCCATTCGGCGAGGTCGGGGTGGTCGCTCGGGCCCTGTCCGCAGATGCCGACGTACTTGCCCTTGGCGCGCGCGGTCTGGATCGCCATCGACAGCAGTTTCTTCACCGCCGGATTGCGCTCGTCGAACAAGCCGGCGACGATCGAGGAATCGCGGTCCAGGCCCAGCGTCAACTGCGTGAGGTCGTTGGAGCCGATCGAGAAGCCATCGAAGATGTCGAGGAACTCGTCGGCCAGCAGCGCATTCGACGGCACCTCGCACATCATGATGACCTTGAGCGCCTGGTTGCCGTCCACGCTTTCACCCTGCACGAGGCCGTTGGCGCGCAGCACCTCGATCACCTTGCGGCCTTCATCCAGCGTGCGGATGAACGGGATCATCACCCACACGTTGTCGAGGCCCATCTGCTCGCGGACTTTCTTCACCGCCTTGCATTCGAGGCCAAAGGCTTCCGAGAAGGAATCATCCACGTAGCGCGAGGCGCCGCGGAACCCGATCATCGGATTTTCCTCGTGCGGCTCGTACTTGCCGCCGCCAAGCAGGTTCGCGTATTCGTTGGATTTGAAATCCGACATGCGCACGATCACGGTCTTCGGGTACACCGAGGCCGCAATGGTCGCGATGCCTTCGGCGAGACGGTCGATGTAGAACTCGACCGGGCCGGCGTAGCCGGCGATGCGTTCGTCGATCTTCTTCTTCGTTTCCGCGTCCTGCTGGTCGTAGTGCAGCAGCGCCTTGGGATGCACGCCGATATGGCTGGCGATGATCATTTCCAGCCGCGCCAAACCAATGCCTTGATTCGGCAGCATGCCGAAATCGAACGCGCGCTCGGGGTTGGCGACGTTCATCATGATCTTCAGCGGCGCCTTGGGCATGTCGCCGAGGTCGGTGGTGATGCGCTCGAATGCGAGCTTGCCGGCGTAGATGAAACCGGTGTCGCCTTCGGCGCACGAAACCGTGACTTCCGTGCCGTCCGGAATCTTCTGCATGCCGTCGCCGGTGCCGACCACCGCCGGTACGCCCAGCTCGCGCGCGATGATCGCCGCGTGACAGGTGCGGCCGCCGCGGTTGGTGACGATCGCCGCGGCGCGCTTCATGATCGGTTCCCAGTCGGGATCGGTCATGTCGGCGACCAGCACGTCGCCCTGCTTGAACTCGCTCATCCTGTCGAGCGAACGGATCACGCGCGCGGTGCCGGCGCCGATCTTCTGGCCGATCGAGCGGCCTTCGGCCAGCACCTTGCCTTTCTCGTTCAACTGGAAGCGTTCGAGCTGGGTCGCGTGCGCGCGAGATTTCACTGTTTCCGGGCGCGCCTGCACGATATAGAGCTTGCCGGTGTTGCCATCCTTGGCCCATTCGATGTCCATCGGGCGCTGGTAGTGCTGTTCGATGACCAGCGCCTGCTTGGCCAGTTCCTGCACGTCGGCGTCGCTGATGCAGAACTTGCGGCGCAGCGCGTCCGGCGTCGCCTCGATCTTCACGCGCTCGCCGGGCTGGCCGGAATACACCATGCGCTGCTGCTTGGCGCCGAGGTTGCGGCGCAGCACCGCGTGCCTGCCGTTGCGCAGCGTCGGCTTGAACACGTAGAACTCGTCGGGATTCACCGCGCCCTGCACGACCATCTCGCCGAGGCCGTAGCTGGCGGTAACGAACACCACGTCGCGGAAACCGGATTCGGTGTCGAGCGTGAACAGCACGCCCGAGGCGCCGAGGTCCGAACGCACCATCAGTTGCACGCCGGCCGAGAGGAATACGTCCTCGTGCGCGAAGCCCTGGTGCACGCGGTAGGCGATCGCGCGGTCGTTGTAGAGCGAGGCAAAGACTTCCTTGACCTTGTGCAGCACATCCTCGATGCCGACCACGTTGAGGAAGGTTTCCTGCTGGCCGGCGAACGACGCGTCGGGCAGGTCTTCGGCAGTTGCGGAGGAGCGCACGGCCACCGCGATGTCGGCGGCGCCGGCGTCCTTGCACAGCTTCGCGTAGGCCTCGCGGATCGCCTGTTCGAGATCGGCAGGCAATTGGGTATCGATGACCCAGCCGCGGATTTCCTTGCCGGCAGCCGTCAGCGCGTTGACGTCCTCGACATCCAGCGTGGCCAACCGTTTCCGGATCTTGTCCGCAAGGCCGCTCTTTTCGAGATACGCCTGGAACGCCGCCGCGGTGGTCGCGAAACCGCCCGGCACCGATACGCCCAGCTTGGCCAGGTTGCCGATCATCTCGCCCAGCGAGGCGTTCTTGCCGCCGACCTTCGCGAGGTCGCTCATTCGGAGGTGGTCCAGCCACAGGACGAGTTCGGTCACGACGGTCTCCATGCGCGGGCGGGCGCCCGTGAAACGCCCATTTTCGCGGGCATTGTCCTGCGAGACAAGCCGCGGCCGGCCCACGCTGGGTGCGGTTACACTGCGCCACTCGCGGGAGCCAAGGCATGAATGGTCGCAGGACGGTCTTCTTCGTTTCCGATTCCACCGGCATCACGGCGGAAACCATCGGCAATTCCATCCTCGCCCAGTTCGAAGGCGTGAAGTTCGACGGCCACCGCATCGCGTTCGTGGATACGCCGGACAAGGCGCGTGCCGCGGCGTTGCGCATCAAGACCGTGTACGCACAGAACGACGAGCGGCCGATCGTCGTGAACACCGTGGTCGATCAGCAGTTGTGCGAGATCATCGCCGAATCCGGCGCGCTGGTGATCGACGTGCTGGCGCCGTTCATCGGCACGCTGGAACTGGAACTCGGCACGCGCCGTTCCGGTGCGGTGAATCGCGCGCACGGGCTGGTCGATTTCAACCAGTACGAGGCGCGCATCAACGCCACCAACTATGCGCTGGCACACGACGACGGCATCGATGTCGATTACACCCAGGCCGACGTGGTGCTGGTCGGCGTGTCGCGGGTCGGCAAGACGCCGACCTGCCTGTACATGGCGTTGCACTACGGTGTGAAGGCGGCCAACTATCCGTTGACCGAGGAAGATCTGGAACACGACCGCCTGCCGAAGCGGCTGGAACCTTGCCGCAATCGTTTATTCGGCCTCACCATCGAACCGGTGCGGCTGGCGCAGGTGCGCGAAGCGCGCCGCCCCGGCAGCGCCTACGCCAAGCTCGACCGCTGCAAGCGCGAACTGGTGCTGGCCGACCAGATCTTCCGCCGCGAGAACATTCCCTCGCTCAACACCACGCACACCTCGATCGAGGAAATCGGCAGCAAGATCATGGCGCACCTCGGGATCGAGCGGCACATGTTCTGATCCATCCGCACCGTGCCGTTGACCTCAGGCACGGGTCCGTGCCACGAAGCGCAACGCCAGCGAATTCATGCAGTAGCGCAACCCGGTCGGCGGCGGGCCATCGTCGAAGACGTGGCCCAGGTGTCCCGCGCAGCGGGCGCAGCGGATTTCCGTGCGCAGCATGCCGAAGCTGATGTCGCGCAGCTCGACCACATTGTGCGGCGAGATCGGCTGCCAGAAGCTCGGCCAGCCGGTGCCGGAGTCGAACTCGGTGGCGTCGTCGTAAAGCGCCGTGGCGCAACCGGCGCAGCGGAACAGCCCGCGTGCCGCAGGCCGTTCGTGCGCGCCGCTGAAGGCAGGTTCGGTGCCGCCGCGGCGCAGGATCGCGAACGCCGCCGGCGACAGCCGCCGGTGCCACGCGGCGTCGTCCAGCACCAGCCGCGGCATGCGCCGCGGGCCGAGGTCGCGGCCGTCATCGCCGAAGATTTCGAGCAAGGCCTCGCCCGGCGTGGTGCGGATCAATCCCGGCGCATCGGTGCCAACGCCATCGGCGAAGGCGATGAGGCTTTTGAACAGGCCGCCGGTGACGAGCACCGCGGCGCCCCCCGCTGCGCATTGCAGCAAGCGCCGCCGGGACGTGTCGATGGGAGGGTTGCGTGGCATGGCCTGCTCCTGCGCTGCGCGCTGCGATGGGTCAACCAAAGGTGAAGGCGTACGCGTGCACGCCCGGGTCGAGGAAGGTGATCGTGAACGTCCGCTCCTCGTCGCCGTCAACCTGGCGCACCAACTGGTACAGGCGCTGGGCGGTGACGGTACCGTCACCATTCGCATTGATATCCACGCCGTGGTCGGCACCGGGTGGCTTGCCGTCGAGCGTGACGCGGAAACGCACCGGCTTGCCATCGGCGGCCGGCCCCAGCACCAGGTGCAGGTCGCGGCCGCGGAAGCGGTAGGTGATGCCGCCGGGGCTCGCGTCCAGCACCGCATCGTCGGGCCGCACGGTCCAGCGGCCGGCAAGCGCCCACTGGTTGATGCCCAGTTGCGACGGTGCGCGATAGTCGGTTGCGACATCGCGCGCCACTGCGCCGCCCGCGAAGTTTTCGGCGCGCGCGAATCCCACGTAGGTTTCCGGCGAGCGCAGCATGCCGAACGCGACCGCGGCCTCCGCACCCTTCGCGTTGGGATCGACGTAACCACCGGGCAGGTTGGTGTAGCCGGCTGCGCCGAGCAGCTGGCGGATGACATCTTCGCCGTCCTTGTAGCCACCCTCGCCGAAGTAGTGGTGGCGGATGCGGCCCTTGGCATCGATGAAGTAATCGGCCGGCCAGTACTGGTTGTTGAAGGCCCGCCAGACCGCGTAGTCGCTGTCCAGCGCGACCGGGTAGGTCACTCCCAGCCGCTTCACGGCTGCGGCGACGTTGGCCGCGGCCTTCTCGAACGCGAATTCCGGCGTGTGCACGCCGATCACCACGAGGCCATGATCCTGGTACTTCCGCGACCACGCTTCGACGTAGGGCAGCGAGCGCAGGCAGTTGATGCAGGAATACGTCCAGAAATCCACCAGCACCACCTTGCCGCGCAGCGCCGCGGGCGTCAGCGGCGCCGTGTTGAGCCAGCCGGTGGCGCCGGCCAGCGACGGCAGTTCGCCCTCGATCGGCAATGACGCATCGGATGCGGGCGCGGCCGGTGCGGCCATCGCAGGCGCGGGCGCCACTGCGTCGACCAGTTTCTGTTCGATGGCGTTGCTGCCGGGCAGCGAGATCCGGGTCAGCAAGCCGGTGTCGGCGCCGAGTCCGATTGCCACCACGCCGGCCAGCACCGCGACGCCCAACCCGCGACGGATCCATTCGCCGACGCCCAGCGAACGCTTCATCAGGGCGAACAACCGGCCGCCCACGAGCAAGGCCAGCGCCAGCGACGTTGCCGCGCCCGCGGCGTACATGAACAGTAACAGCGTAGTGTCCACGCTGGCGCCATGCAGCGCTGCGCCGGTCAGCAGCAGGCCCAGGATCGGCCCCGCGCACGGTGCCCACAACAGGCCGGTGGCAACGCCGAGGCCCGCTGCGGCCCACACCGAACCGTCACCTTGCGCAGAACGCTGCGACAGCCTGTTGCCCAAGGCGACGAAAGGACGCGTGAGCCACCTGGCCATGCGCGTGGACAGCAGGCTCAGGCCCAGCAGCGCCAGCACCGCCAGCGCCACGCCGCGGCCGAACTGGTTCGCATGCACCGCCCAACCACCACCCACGGTCGCCAGCGTGGCGACCAGCGCGAAGGTGATTGCCATGCCGGCCAGCATCGGCAGCCCGTTGCGCCGGAACGGCCGGTCCGAGCGCGCGAACACGAATGGCAGCACCGGCAGGATGCAGGGGCTGAGGATGGTGAGGACACCACCGAAGTAGGCGAGCAGCAGCAGGGTCATGGGGGTGCGATCCTTGACGGGTTATCCGGTATTCGCACCGGAAGCCGTCCTGGTTACGTCAGGAAAGATCTGATTTTGCTCGTCATCCCAGAAGCGCGAAGCGATATCCGGGATCCAGCGTCTTTGCAAGGCAACGTGTTACCGAAAAATCACTGGATAGACTCGCGCCATCCTTGGCGCTCGCCTTTCAGGTCGCCAGCGGCGTTCGCGTTGGCAGTCCTGCCAACACAGTCCGCTTTCGCGGGAATGACGAAAAGCGGGATTGGTCAGATCTTCCTTGGTGCAGCGTCCGCATGTAACCGTTGCATCGACTGGCGCGAACCTGATGCAAGCCCATCGTTCAGGTCAGGCCTTCGTGTACCCCGTTGCAGCCATCGCGGCGTATCATCACGCACCCCTGCGAGATCGCCACGTCCCCATGCACGACGACACAGCCAGCGGCAGCGACGACGCCGATCGGCAACGCCGGGCGTGGATGGCGGCCGCGCAGTCCGGCGACCGCCGCGCCTACGAGCGCGTGCTGGCCGATTCGGTGGCGTTGATCCGCAACGTGGCGCGCCGCCGCGGCGTGCCGGCAGACGCGCTCGACGACGTGGTACAGGAAACCCTCATCACCGTGGACCGGGTGCGGCGCACCTACGATCCGTCGCGTTCCTACGATGCGTGGCTGGCCGCCATCGCCGAGCGTCGTGCGATCGACGCGCTGCGCAGCCATGGCCGCCGCAGCCGCCGCGAAATCCAGGACGAGCTCGCGCTCGAACAGCATCCGGACCGCGACGATGCCAGTGCCGAGAGCGAGCGCGCGCAGCATGCGCAACGCCTGCAGGCGGCCGTCGCGGGCCTGCCGCCGCGGCAGCGCGAAGCGGTTGAACAATTGGGCCTGAGGGAACGCACCTTGGCGGAGGCGGCCGCCGAAACCGGCAGCACCGCCGGTGCCTTGAAAGTGAACCTGCACCGCGCGCTGAAGTCCTTGCGCGAGCGCCTGCATGGAGGATCATAGGCCCATGTCCAGCGTGCCGCGCCAACAGGAATTGATCGAATCACTGGGTGCCGGATTGACGCCGGTGCGGCGCCTGCTGCCGCCGTGGCTGCGTGCGCTCGGCTGGCTGGCGGTGGTGGCGGCGATCGCGGCCGGATTGTTGCTGCATTTCGGCGCCGCGCCGATGCTGGACCGCTTCGCCGCCGTGCCCGAACGCGCGTGGGGTTTCGCGGGCGCCGTGCTCACGGTCGTGGGCGCGGCCTGGGCCGCGCTCACACTCGGCGTGCCCGGGCGTTCGCGCGCGTGGGCGTGGCTGGCGCTGCCGGGCGTTCTGCTGTGGATCGGCGCCAGCGGGTTCGGCTGCCTGCGTGACTGGTTTGCACCGGCCGCCAACATCGCCAGCGCCTCGGCTCCGCCAGCCCGCTGCCTGACGTTCATCGTCCTCGTGTCGATCCCGCTGTCGGCGCTGATGCTGTGGCTGCTGCGCCGCGCGTGCCCCTTGCGGCCGGTGCTCACCGCGATCCTGATGGGGCTGGCGAGTGCCGCGGCCGCGGCGGTGTTGCTGGCGATCTTCCATCCCTACGATGCGGCCGCGACCGACCTGCTGATCCACGGCCTTGCCGTCGCGATCGTGGTGGTGGCCAACGCGGTGCTGGGCAATCGGCTGCTGTCGCCGCGCTGACGCCGTGCAACCGCTGTAGCGCCTCGACGTAACCTGCGGCGTACCCGTGACGAAAAGAGGGGTGGAAACGATGCGTTCGTTTCCACCCCTTCTTCTTTCCAGCACGGAGACACATCCATGAACAACGCCGCACTCCTCAAGACCAGCCTCGCCTGCGCGATCACGCTTGGCTTCGCGTCCCTCGCTTCCACCGCCATGGCCCAGCAGGGCGACGCGATGATGAAGTCGAGCCCGCAGCAAAAGACCGAAGCGATGATGGCCAAGATGCACTACGCCCCGTGCTACGGCATCAACGCCGCGTACAAGAACGACTGCGTGTCGCCGGGCCACTCGTGTGCGGGCCAGGATTCCAAGGCGCGCGATCCCGGCGCTTTCGTGGCGGTGCCGGCCGGCTTGTGCACGAAGATCGCCGGCGGCAGACTCAAGGCCGGTTGAGCGTCGTGCCGTGACGAATCCATCGGTCACGCGCGTGCGTCCGATTCCGGCTGCGGCCGGAATCGGATTGCGCGCCCCGCACGTGCAGCGCGTGTTGCGCGAGCGCCCGGCCATCGCATGGCTGGAAACCCACAGCGAAAACCTGTTCGCAGCGGGCGGTTCATTCCATTCCGCACTGGAAAGCATCCGCGCGGACTATCCGCTCAGCCTGCACGGCGTCGGCTTGTCGCTGGGTTCCGCCGATCGGCTGGATGCTGCGCATTTGCAACGGCTGGCGGCGATCGTGGATCGCTACCAGCCGGCGCTGGTTTCCGAACACCTGTGCTGGGGTGCGATTGACGGTCGCCACAGCAACGACCTGTTGCCGATGCCGTTCACCGATGCAGCGTTGGACCTGCTGGTAACGAGGATCGGGCAGGTGCAGGACGCGCTCGGCCGGGAAATCCTGGTCGAGAACATTTCCAGCTACCTGCGCTTTCGCGAAGGCGATTACAGCGAATGGGATTTCGTCGCCGAAGTCGCGCGCCGCAGCGGTTGCGGGCTCTTGTGCGACGTCAACAACATTTACGTCAACAGCGTCAACCACGGTTTCGATCCGCACGTGTACCTGTACGCGTTGCCGCGCACCGCGGTCAAGGAAATCCATCTGGCCGGCTTCACCCGCAAGGATGGTTTGCCGGTGCCACTGCTGATCGATTCGCACAACCACCGCGTCGATGACGCCGTCTGGGATCTGTACGCCGACGCGATCGACCGGTTCGGTCCCGTTCCAACGTTGATCGAATGGGACCAGGACATTCCCGAACTGGAAGTGTTGCTGGACGAAGCCGCGCATGCCGGGGAGGTGCTCGATGCACGCCGTGCCCGCGCTGCTTGAAACGCAACGCCGCTTCCTCGCCGCGTTGTACGACGATGCCGAAGCCGGCCCGTTGGCGTCGATCGCGGGCAATGGACTTGAACCCGCCGCGCGCCTGCGCATTTACCGCCACAGTTGCAACGAGATCCAGGCTGGTGTCCTGCGCACATCCTATCCCGCGGTGTTGGCCTTGGTCGGCGAGGCGTTCTTCGAGCAAACCGCACGCGGTTATCGCGCTGCGTACCCCTCGCACAGCGGCAACCTGCAAACCTTTGGCCAACACCTCGCAGATTATTTGACCGAGCTTCCCGGGATTCACGAGTTGCCTTACCTCGTCGATGTCGCGCGGCTGGAGTGGCTGCGGCAGGAAAGTGCGTTGTCTGGCGACACCGAAACGTCGTTGGACGATGGCCCGGACCAAACGGGCCTGCATCCGAGTGTCCGCTTGCTCGTCAGCCCGTATCCAGTCCTGACGATCTGGCGCTACGCGTCGCAGCCGACCGACGCAGGCCTCGACCTTGCCGATGCCGGCGAGCAGGTCGTGCTGTGGCGCGAGGACGATCAGGTGGCGATGGCTGCGCTGGATTCCGCGAGCTTCGCCTGCATCGAATCGCTGGCGCGCGGCGGAACCCTGGATGACGCGTATCAAGCCGGGTGCAAGCAGGATCGCGATTTCGATCTTGCCGCGTGCATCGAAAGCCTCGTGGATCGCGGCCTGCTGGCCGCGCTCCCTCCGTCCACTTCCCATCAGGCACTGCAGTCATGCCAATCGTTCAATCCTTGAATACCTGTTATCGCCGTGCTGCCGAATGGCTGCAGGCGTGGCTCGGCCCGGTGGCATTGCTGTGCCTGCGCGTCTGGGTCGCGCTGGCGTTCTGGCACGCGGGGGTGGTCAAGTTCGAGGACCCGATGGGCACGCAGTACCTGTTCGAGAGCGTGTACCACGTGCCGCTGCTGTCGCCCGATTTCGCAGCGGTGCTCGGCACCTGGATCGAACTCGTCGTGCCGTGGTTCGTTGGCCTCGGCGTGTTTGGCCGGGTCTCGGCGCTGTTCCTGTTCGTCTACAACATCATCGCCTTCACCTCGTTCCCGGGCCTGTGGCCGCACGGGTTCTGGACGGGACTGTTCAACACCTCGGACTTTGCCGACCACAAGGTCTGGGGCCTGATGCTGCTGGCCGTGATCGCGTGGGGGCCGGGGCGCCTTTCGATCGATGGCTTGGCGCAGCGCGTCATGCGCCATTGGCGAGCGGGTCCGTCGCGATCAGCCGGGAGTGGAATGGTCCGGAACTAGCGGCTTGGCGGGCTGGTTGGCGGTCGCCCGACTTGGGTTCATCCATTGATCCGGCGCAGCACCCGGCACGGATTGCCCGCCGCGAATACGCCATCCGGAATGTCTTTCGTCACCACGCTGCCCGCGCCAATCACCGCCCCGGCGCCGATCCGGACGCCGGGGCAGATGATCGCGCCGCCGCCGATCCAGACGTCGTCGCCGATCTCGACTGGCTTGCCCAGCTCCAGCCCCGTCCTGCGCTCCGCCGCGCCCAGCGGATGCGTCGCCGCATAGATCTGCACTGCGGGGCCGCACAGCACGCGCGACCCGATCCGCACCGGCGCGACATCCAGGATCACGCAGTTGAAGTTGAAGAAGACCTCGTCGCCGAGCGTGATGTTGCTGCCGTAGTCGCAATGGAACGGCGGCTCGATCCACGTGTCCTGGCCTGACGCAGGGATCAACTCCCTGATGAGCCGGGCGCGCTCATCCTGCTGGTCATCGCGGGTGTCGTTCAGCCGCTGGCACAGCAGCCGTGCGCGACGGCGCTCGGCTGAGAGATGCGGATCGAGCGGGTTGTACAGCTCGCCGGCCAGCATCTTGTCCTTTTCGGTTCTCATTGTTTCAGGCGGAGTGACCGCGCCTGCGCCCAACGCCCGAGATCAGCGGCGCAACCCGCGCAGCGGGTTTGCGTCTGGTTGACCGAATAGTTAGCTTGCAACACCACTCGCAGGCTCACGCGACACGCGAAGCTTGCGCCGAATTTCCCGCTCAACGACAGACAACGCATATTGGTGGCCCCCACCAGGAATGTCGACGCGCACCTCACGACAGTGCTCGCAATAGAACTTGGCATGCGGCGTAGACATGAGGTAGTTGTCACGCTCGTTGAGTTGCACCAGCTCGGCTTGGCAAATTGGGCAAGACGCCCATAAGTGAATGATTTGAATACCGCTCCAAGACCAGTGCCAGACAGCCCCGAACAAGGCGTCGGACGTGTACGAAGCGTAGGGCGGCGTGCGAGCGATATTGTGTAGGAACGCCAACGTGCGCGATACAACTAACGCAGCCGAGCCACAAACCAAAACAAGAAGAAGCCAACCGGGGATTGCGTGATTGCCAGCGAGCCAGCGCACAACCGCAACAACTATGGCCCACAGAAAGCTGAAAGCTGACCCAGCGGGTGCCCAGAGGTACCCAAGCACAGCCAAGATGGCAGCCAAAATTAAGCCGCCGATGACGGTTGCAACTACGCCGTTTCGGATTGGATGTGATTCGGGTTGCGACATTTTTTTCTTTGCAAGCTAACGCTTGAAATCAGCGGCGCGCGTAGCACGTCCGCTGGATTGAATAGTTAGAGTGCATTTGTATTTTCCTCCGGAGATTGAAGAAGCGCCCTAGCAATCTTTCCGACTGATACAATGCATTTCAATGGATTAAGGTGATCTGCAACCTTGATTGTAAATTTTGTCTCCTCCCCGGAAGGCACATTGATGAACGGAGGAGAGACGAAGTCTGTAGCTATGTAGCCGGTGATCTGATGATCTTTGCGTGGGACAAGGAATACATAATAGGTTTTTACACCGAGATTCTTGAAGATGTGGTCAAATTGCGACTTCACAGACTTCATAACGTTCCACCAGCCGGGCGGGTCCGACCGAACATGAACATTTATGAAACCGATACCACCAACCAAATACACCTCGCGCCCTGAAGTCCCGAGAACCGCGAATACGTTGCGAATCGCAGCGCTCTCACCCTTGGCAGCGAGATTCGCCAAGCTTTCAACAGACGCTCCTTGAGCGCGAAGCTCTCCTAGGAACGCGTCCCGTATTTCGTCGGATTTCTGAGTACGCGACATGTCTGGATGCACGCTAACAGCAATTCGACCCCACGATGAGGCGTTGCGTCGAGTATGTCATGCTGAATGCGGGCTCACAATCGACGGGGAGCCCGTTGTCGCAAGAATGCGTTGTCGGAACGCGCCGGACAGCATCCGTTCAAGCGCCCGTGATATGCGACACGGTGGTGCAATAGTCATTTCGCAGGATGTGGTGGGGTGTAACGGGTTCGTCGAACTGGCCGGTCAACGTCCCGCCGCAGGTGCTTCGCGCACCGGCAACGGCACGTTGCAGACGTCGATCTTGCCGACCTTGTAGAGGTACCACGCGTCGCTGCGGTCGCGGCGGGATTCGACCAGCGCGGCGAACGTTGGAGTGTCGGTGCGCAGCACTTCGAGGTGCATGCGTTCGGACGGCGGCAGGTCGGAAGCCAGCCGCACGCGCTCGATTTTCGTCTGGTGCGCCGGGTTCTTGTAGAAACCCATGGGGCCGTTGCCGCGCGGCAGGTCGGACAGGTATTGCATGCCTTGCACCACGCGTCCGACCAGCGCGATGTTGCGGTCGAGCTGGCGCGGCGCCTGGCCGATCACCGTGTACAGCTCGGTGCCGGGGCCGGAGTCGGGCGTGTTGTCACGGCCAGCGCCGACCATGCCGTAGCAATGCACCAGCCAGGTCTTGCCGGTTTTCGGGTCGCGTGCCACGGGAAAGCCGTCACTGAAACCGACTTCGGGTGCGTACACGTCGCCATCGGGCAGGGGGGTGAAGGGCAGGTCGGCGGCGCTGTCGCGCTCGAATTCCGGCGCGATGGTGGCCTTGGCCTTGCCCAGCGAACGCGGAGGATGCGCGGGGTGTTCGGCTTCGGCGGCGGGGTCGCCCCACTGGGTGACGAAGCCGTCCTGCACGCGCAGGATGGCCAGGCCGTCCCAGTAATGCTGGTGCGCGAGCGTGCGGAGGTTGGCGGCGTGCAGCGGCGCGTAGGCGGGATCGAGTTCGATCACCACGCGGCCTTCCGGCAGGTCCATGTACAGCGTGTCGTTGGGGTCCAGCGCGCGCCAGTCGGAAGGTTTGGAGGCCTTCAGCACCTGGTCCATCGTGGGCGCTGGCTTGGTCTGTGCTGCAGGTGCCGCGCTGGCCTGCGTGCTGCCCGCACACGGGAGCAGTGCCGCGAGCACAACCGACATGAGGCGAAGTTTCATGATGTCTCTCCCGGAGTTGGTGGCGGCGGGCGTGTTGGATGGCATGCCGGGGATGCAAGCGAAGCTCCTGATCCGTCCGCATTCATCCGTGTCAATCCGGATCCAGAATGCTTGGGATCCTGTTGGCGAACATCGTCGTTACTTCACGGCAGCGCCGGCCTGCGCGCCCGGGTCAGCGTCCAGCAAAAACAGGTCGTTGCCGCCGGTACCCGCGGAAAGGATCATCCCTTCGCTGACGCCAAAGCGCATCTTGCGCGGGGCGAGGTTGGCGATGAACACCACGCTGCGGCCGACCAGCCTGGCCGGTTCCGGATAGGCGGCCTTGATGCCCGAAAAGATCTGGCGCTTGCCGAGTTCGCCGGCATCGAGCTCGAAGCGCAGCAGCTTGTCGGAACCGTCCACCGCTTCGCACACGATGACCTTGCCGATGCGCAAATCGAGTTTCGCGAAGTCGTCGATGGAGATGATGGTGGAGTGCGCGGGCGCGGCAGTTGCCGGGGCTTCATTTGGGCTTGCGGCGGAGGCAACGGGTTGCGAACCGGATGCGGGCGTGGCGTGCAGCGATTCCTTCGAGGCTTCGATCATGGCGGTGATTTGTTTCGGGTCGATACGGGTGGCGAGCGCCTTGAACGGCTGGATCGCGTGGCCGAGCAGCGGCGTGCGCCCGGCGTCGAAACGCGCGGGCGTGTCGCCAAGAAAATCAAAGGCGCGCCTGGCAGTCGCCGGGACAACCGGTGTCAGCCAGATCGTCAGCAGCCGGAAGTAGTTGAGCGCCAGCGTCAGCACCACGTGCAGTTCCGCACGCTTTGATTCGTCCTTGGCCATGGTCCACGGCGCGTGTTCGGCGACGTAGGCGTTGGCTTCGTCGGCTACCTCGATGATCACGCGCATCGCGGCGGCGTAGTCGCGCGCTTCGTACAGCGCGGCGCAGGCTTCCAGCTTCGCCGCAGCCGCGTCGTAACGTGCGCGTTCGGCTTGCGGCAGCGTGTCGGCCAGCTTGCCATCAAAGAGTTTCTGCACGAATCCCGCGCAGCGGCTGGCGATGTTCACCCACTTGCCGACGAGGTGCGAGTTCACGCGCTCCTCGAAGGCCTTGAGATCGAGGTCGATGTCGGCCAGCGTCGGCCCCAGCATCGTGGCGAGGTAGTAGCGCAGCCAATCCGCGTCGAGATGGTCGAGATAGGTGCGCGCGTTGACGAAGGTGCCGCGCGACTTCGACATCTTGGCGCCATCGACGGTAAGGAAGCCGTGCACGTTGACTGCCGTCGGCATGCGCAGGTTGGCGCCGTGCAGCATCGCGGGCCAGAACAGGGTGTGGAAGTACAGGATGTCCTTGCCGATGAAATGCACCATCTCGGTGTCGCTGTCGGCGCGAGTGAAGCGCGCGTAGTCGGCAGGCGTGAGGCCGGGCTTGGTGCCGCTTTCGCAGAGTTCCCTGAACGCGGCGAGATAGCCGATCGGCGCATCCACCCACACGTAGAAATACTTGCCGGGCTGGCCGGGGATCTCGAAGCCGAAGTAGGGCGCGTCGCGCGACACGTCCCAACTGCGCAGGCCGTCGGCAAACCATTCCTTCAGCTTGTTGACGACTTCCGCCTGCAGGCCGCCTACGGCACGGCGCTGTTCCAGCCACGCCTTCAGCAACGTCTCGAAATCGGCCAGCTTCACGAAGAAGTGCAGCGACTCCTTCTCGACCGGCTTGGCGCCCGACACCACCGAATACGGATTGATCAGGTCGATCGGGTTGTAGGTGCTGCCGCAGACTTCGCAGGCGTCGCCGTACTGGTCCCTGGCGTGGCAGACCGGGCACTCGCCCTTGATGAAACGGTCGGGCAGGAACATCTGCCGCTCGGGATCGAACAGCTGCTTGACCGGCTTCGATTCGACGTGGCCATTCGCTTCCAGCGCGCGCCAGATCGAATAGGTGATCTCGCGGTTGGCCGGGGTGTGGGTGCTGGAATAGTGGTCGTGGCCGATGCCGAAATCGCGCAGGTCGGCGGTGTGTTCCTGCCACACGCGGTCGATCAAGGCTTCGGGCGTGATGCCTTCCTTCTCCGCGCGCAGCATGATCGAGGTGCCGTGCGCGTCGTCGGCGCAGACGTAATGCAGCGTGTGCCCGGCCATCCGCATCGCCCGCACCCAGATGTCGGTTTGCACGTGTTCGACGATGTGGCCGAGGTGGATGCGGCCATTCGCGTAGGGCAGGGCGCTGGTGACCAGGATTTCGCGGGGCATTGCGGGATGCGCTTGTGATCGGGAAACGATCGCGGATTATCGCATGCCGGTGCAGGGCGATTGCCCTCGGCTGCGGTGCAGGCCGGTTCAGGCCGCGGAATCGGCGCGCAGCAGCGCGGTGCGGTCGCGGCCCTGCTGCTTGGCGAGGTACAGGGCGCGGTCGGCGCGCGAGAACAGGTCTTCGAAGCGGCGGTCCTCGGCGGACTGGCTGGCGACGCCGAAGCTGGCGGTGACGCGCAGCGCCGGATGTTCCTGGGCTGCAAGCCGTTCGTTCGTCAGGTTGCGGATGCGTTCGGCCAGCGCATGGGCGGCGTCGATGTCGGTTTCCGGCAGCAGGATGCAGAACTCTTCGCCGCCGGTGCGCCCGCACAGGTCTTCGGTACGCAGCACGCTCTGGCACCAGCCGGCGAAGTTGCGCAGCACGCGGTCACCCGCCAGGTGGCCGCAGAGATCGTTGATCTGCTTGAAATGGTCGATGTCGATGGCGACCAGGCTGAGCGGCGTGCCGTGCCGGCGGCTGCGGGCGAACTCGCTTTCCGCGCGGGCGTGGAAGCTGCGCCGGTTGGCAATGCCGGTCAGGCTGTCGGTGGCGGCCTGGCGCTGCAGTTCTTCCTTCAGTTCGTGCAGCTCGGTGATGTCGGTGCTGAGGCCGATCACCGCGGGCGTGCCGTCCGGGCTGGACCACGGCACCACGATGCTCCAGTAGTGACGCATCCGGCCGGTGGCGTCCGGCAGGCTGGCCTCGGTGGCGAGGCGTTGCCCGGATTGCAGGATCTTCTGGTCCTTGGCCCAGAATTCGTCCGCGATGGCTTGCGGCAGCAGCTCGCTGTCGAGACGCCCGGCGATCTGTTCGACAGGATGCCCGAGCGCTTCGGCCGCGTGCTGGTTGGCGTACAGGAAACGCCGGTTGGCGTCCTTCATGTAAACCAGCGCATCGATGTTGTCGAGGATGGTGCCGAGCAGCTTCTTTTGCTTGCGCACCTCGTCTTCGAGCCGCTTGTTCTCGGTGATGTCGTAGGAAATGCCGAGCATGCCGGTGATCGCGCCGCTGGCATCCCGCAGCGGTTCCTTGATCGACCAGTAGGTACGCAGTTCGCCGGTCGCGCGGATCAGGTTGACTTCTTCGCGTGATACGGTTTCGCCATCCTGCAGGACGCGCCGGTCGGTTTCGCGCAGGCTGTCGTTTTCGCTGAGGTCGAAGAACTGCCCGATGTCCTTGCCCAGGACGTCTTCCAGCGGGTGCCCGAGCAGCTCCAGCACCATGCGGTTGGCGTAGGTGTAGCAGCCGTTCCGGTCGGTGGTGTAGATGAAAGCGCTTACCTGGTCCAGCACCGCCCGGAACGAGGGTGGCTCGGCGGGGTGCACCGGGACATCGGTTGGGGAAATGGGCATGGTCCGGCTTGCATCGTTCAATGGGCGATCGCCCGGACGGGTCGAAACTCGTGGGGTGGGTTGCAGGAACCGCGCCAAGCCGCGCCCCGAGCCATGATAGCGGTCGCACGGCCGGGCAATGGACGGCTGGCGGCGGGGTCTCAGCGCGGCAGGTCGCTGTGGCCCATCAGGCAGGCATCGACAGCGTGTGCGCACTGGCGGCCCTCGCGGATCGCCCACACCACCAACGACTGGCCTCGGCGCATGTCGCCCGCGGCGAACACCTTGTCCACGCTGGTGCGGTAGCTGGCCGCGCCGTCGGTGGCGGCCCTGGCGTTGCCGCGGTTGTCTTTTTCCACGCCGAAGGCGTCGAGCACGCTGGCGCGCGGCGCGGTGAAGCCCATGGCCAGCAGCACCAGCTCGGCGCGGATGTCGAACTCGCTGCCGGCGATCTCGCTCGGCTTTCCGCCCTTCCATTCGAGCCGCACCGCCGTGAGGCTGCGCAGGTTGCCGTGGCCGTTGTCGTTGCAGCGCCTGGTGGCGATCGACCAGTCGCGCCCGCAGCCCTCCTCGTGCGAACTCGACGTGCGCAATTTCAGCGGCCAGTACGGCCACGTGAGCGGCTTGTTTTCCTGCTGCGGAGGCTGCGGCAGCAGTTCGAACTGGGTGACCGACGCCGCGCCCTGGCGATTGGACGTGCCGACGCAATCGGAACCGGTGTCGCCGCCGCCGATCACCACCACGTGCTTGCCCGTGGCGAGGATCTGTCCGTCCAATGCGTCGCCGGCATTGGCGCGGTTTTGCTGCGGCAGGAACTCCATCGCGAAATGCACGCCCGCCAGTTCGCGGCCGGGGATGGGCAGGTCGCGCGGAGTTTCCGCGCCGCCCGCGATCACGACCGCGTCGAACTCCTGTCGGAGTTGATCCGGCGTGATCGTTTCGCGCTGGCCGATGCCTGCCGCGTCCTGGGGGTCGCCCACGTAAACGCCGGTGTGGAACGTGACGCCTTCCGCGCGCATCTGTTCGAGGCGGCGGTCGATGTGGCTTTTGTCCAGCTTGAAATCGGGGATGCCGTAGCGCAGCAGGCCGCCCGCGCGGTCATGCTTCTCGAACACGCTGACCGCGTGGCCGGCGCGCGCGAGTTGCTGCGCACAGGCCAGCCCGGATGGCCCGGAGCCGACGATCGCGACGCGCTTGCCGGTCTTGCGCGCGGCGGGCCGTGGCACGACCCAGCCTTCCTCCCAGCCCTTGTCGATGATCTTGTGTTCGATCGACTTGATGCCGACCGGATTGCCGGCGATGTTGAGCGTGCAGGCGGCTTCGCACGGCGCGGGGCAGATGCGCCCGGTGAATTCGGGGAAGTTGTTGGTGGACAGCAGCGAATCCAGCGCGCGCTTCCAGTCGCCTTGGTAAACCAGGTCGTTGAAGTCGGGGATGATGTTGTCGACCGGGCAGCCGTGGTGGCAGAACGGAATGCCGCAATCCATGCAGCGCGCCGCCTGCTTTTGCGCGATGCCGTCGTCCATCTGGCGCACGAATTCGTGCCAGTGGCGCTTGCGCTCGGCGGGCGCTTCGACCGGCTCCGGCTGGCGTTCGAATTCGAGGAAGCCGGTGATCTTGCCCATCGTCTGTCCTCAGGCCGTGCTCGTGGCGGTGGTGGGCGCGGCGGTTTCGCGCTTGGGTTCGGCCAGCGCGCGCTGGTATTCGTGCGGCATCACCTTGACGAAGCGGTCGCGCGCGTTCGGCCAGTCGGCCAGGATTTCCTTGGCGCGGAAACTGCCGGTGTGGCGGAACTGTGCTTCCAGCAATTGCCGCAGGATGGCCTCGTCGGTCGCGGGCTGCGCATCGCGCGCCACGCGGTGCCACAGCGTGCGCGGCACGCGCAGTTCCTGTTCCACTCCCGCCAGCACGGGTTGCAGCGTCACCATCGAGAGGTTGCACTTGCGTTCAAACACGTGCCCGTGGTCGTACACGTAGGCCACGCCACCGGACATGCCCGCCGCGAAATTGCGGCCGGTTTCGCCCAGCACCACCACGGTGCCGCCGGTCATGTATTCGCAGCCGTGGTCGCCAACACCTTCCACCACCGCGCAGGCGCCGGAATTGCGCACCGCGAAGCGCTCTCCGGCCACGCCGTTGAAATACGCCTCGCCGGCGGTGGCGCCATACAACACGGTGTTGCCGACGATGATGTGGTCGGGGCCGAAACCGCGGAAGTCATTCGGCGAGCGCACGATGAGGCGTCCGCCCGACAGGCCCTTGCCGACGTAATCGTTGGCCTCGCCGACCAGGTCGAGCGTGATGCCGTGTGCGAGGAAGGCACCGAAGCTTTGGCCTGCGGTGCCGTCGAGCTGGATACGCAGCGTGTCGTCGGGCAGGCCGGCGTGGCCGTGGCGGCGTGCGACTTCGCCGGACAGCATCGCACCCACGCTGCGGTCGCGATTGCGGATGTCCACCGCGATGCGGGTGCGTTCGCCCCGTTCGATTGCCGGCACGGCCTTCCGTATCAAGGCATGGTCGAGCGCGCCGTCGAGGCCGTGGTCCTGCGTTTCGGTGTGGCGTCGTGCGACGTCTTCCGGCACGTCGGGGCGATGGAACACGCGCGCGAAGTCGAGTCCCTTCGCTTTCCAGTGATCGATGCCGGCGCGGGTGTCGAGCAGGTCCACGCGGCCGACCAGATCCTCGAAGCGGCGGATGCCGAGCTGCGCCATCAGCTTGCGCACTTCCTCGGCGACGAAGAAGAAATAATTGACGACGTGTTCGGGTCTGCCGGTGAAGCGGCGGCGCAGCACCGGGTCCTGCGTGGCGACGCCGGTGGGGCAGGTGTTCAAATGGCACTTGCGCATCATGATGCAACCTTCGACCACCAGCGGCGCGGTGGCGAAACCGAATTCGTCGGCGCCGAGCAGCGCGCCGATCACCACGTCGCGGCCGGTCTTCATCTGGCCGTCGGCCTGCACGCGGATGCGTCCGCGCAGGCGGTTCAGTACCAGCGTCTGCTGCGTCTCCGCCAAGCCCAATTCCCACGAAGTGCCGGCATGGCGGATCGACGACCAGGGCGAAGCGCCGGTGCCCCCATCGTGTCCCGCGATCACCACGTGGTCCGCCTTGCACTTGGCGACGCCCGCGGCGACGGTGCCGATGCCGATTTCCGACACCAGCTTCACCGAGATCGATGCGCGCGGATTGCAGCTCTTCAAATCGTGGATCAGTTGCGCGAGATCCTCGATGGAATAGATGTCATGGTGCGGCGGCGGCGAAATCAGGCCCACGCCCGGCACCGAGCAGCGCAGCTCGGCGATGTATTCGGAAACCTTGTGGCCGGGCAACTGGCCGCCTTCGCCGGGCTTGGCGCCCTGCGATACCTTGATCTGGATCTGGTCGGCGGACATCAGGTAGGCGGCGGTGACGCCGAAGCGCGCCGAAGCAACTTGTTTTATGCGCGAGCGCAGCGAATCGCCGTCCTGCAATTCAAGGTCGCGCTCGATGCGGCCGTTGCCGATGATGTCGGCGAGGGTGTCGCCCTGCTTGATCGGCTGGCCCGCGAGTTCGTTGCGGTAGCGCGCGGGATCTTCGCCGCCTTCGCCGGTGTTCGATTTGCCGCCGATGCGGTTCATCGCCAGCGCCAGCGTGGTGTGCGCTTCGGTCGAGATCGAACCCAGCGACATTGCGCCGGTGGCGAAGCGCTTGACGATCTCTTTCGCGGGTTCGACCTCCTCCAGCGGAATCGCGGCCGCGGGATCGAACCTGAACTCGAACAGGCCACGCAGGGTCATGTGGCGGCGGCTCTGGTCGTTGATCAGCGCTGCGTATTCCCCGTAGGTCTGCGCGTTGTTGGCGCGGGTCGCGTGCTGCAGCTTCGCGATCGCGTCGGGCGTCCACAGGTGTTCTTCACCGCGCACGCGCCAGGCGTAGTCGCCGCCGTCGGCCAGCGATCCGGCCAAGGTCGGGTCGTCGCCGTAAGCCGCAGCGTGCTGGCGCAATGCTTCTTCCGCCACCTCGAACAGGCCGATGCCTTCGATGTTGCTGGTGGTGCCGGCGAAATACTTGTCCACGAAGGCGCGGGTGAGACCCACCGCCTCGAAGATCTGCGCGCCGGTGTAGGACATGTAGGTGCTGATGCCCATCTTGGACATCACCTTCTGCAGGCCCTTGTCGATCGCCTTCACGTAGTTGGCGATGGCTTTTTCTGCCGTGACGCTGCCGGGCGCTGCGGCGAACTCGTGTGCCAGGGTTTCCATCGCGAGGTAGGGATGTACCGCTTCCGCGCCGTAGCCGGCGAACAACGCGAAGTGGTGCACTTCGCGCGCCGAGCCGGTTTCGACGACGAGCCCGGTGCTGGTGCGCAGGCCGCGTTCGACCAGGTGCTGGTGCACCGCAGACGTTGCGAGCAGGGCAGGGATCGCCACGCGTTCGCGGTCGGCGCGGCGGTCGGAAACGATCAGGATGTTGTGGCCTTGCCCGATCGCATCCACGGCCTGCGCGCACAGCGAGGCGAGCCGCGCCTCGATGCCTGCGCTGCCCCACGCGGCGGGGTAGGTGATGTCAAGCTCGTGGCTGCGGAAACGTTTGCGCGAATAGCGGCCGATCTTGCGCAGCCGCGCCATGTCGGCGAAGCCCAGCACCGGCTGCGGCACTTCGAGGCGCAGCGGCGGGTTGATGTTGTTGATGTCGAGCAGGTTCGGCTTGGGGCCGATGAACGAAGTCAACGACATTACAAGTTGTTCGCGGATTGGATCGATGGCGGGGTTGGTGACCTGCGCGAACATCTGCCGGAAATAGTCGTACAGCGACTTGTTGCGATCCGACAGCACCGCCAGCGGCGCATCGTTGCCCATCGAGCCGACCGCCTCCTGTGCATCGCGTGCCATCGGCAGCAACTGGAACTTCAGGTCTTCCTCGCTGTAGCCGAAGGCCTGCTGGCGGTCGAGCAGGTTGCCGGCATCGTGCGGTTCTGGACGCGCTTCCGGCAGGTCATCCAGCCGCACGCTGATGCGCTCGATCCACTGCTTGTACGGCCGCGCGTTGGCCAGCTGGTCCTTCAATTCCCGGTCGTCGATGATGCGCCCGGCTTCCATGTCGATCAGCAGCATCTTGCCGGGCTGCAGCCGCCACTTCTTGATGATGCGCGATTCGGCCACCGGCAGCACGCCGGCTTCCGAAGCGAGGATCACCAGATCATCGTCGGTGACGAGGTAGCGCGCGGGACGCAGGCCGTTACGGTCGAGCGTCGCGCCGACCTGGCGGCCGTCGGTGAAGGCGATCGCGGCGGGGCCGTCCCACGGCTCCATCATCGCGGCGTGGTATTCGTAGAACGCGCGGTGATTCGGGTCCATCAGCGCGTGTTTTTCCCACGCCTCCGGGATCATCATCATCATCGCGTGCGCCAGCGGGTAGCCGGCCATCGTCAGCAGTTCGAGGCAGTTGTCGAACGAGGCGGTGTCGGACTGGCCGGGGTAGATCAGCGGCCACAGCTTGTGCAGGTCGTCGCCCAGCACCGGCGAGGCGATCGCGCGGGTGCGCGCGTTGATCCAGTTGACGTTGCCCTTGACCGTGTTGATCTCGCCGTTGTGCGCAATCAATCGGTAGGGGTGCGCCAGTTCCCAGGCCGGAAACGTGTTGGTGGAAAACCGCTGGTGCACCAGCGCCAGCGCCGAAGTGGTGCGCGGGTCGGCGAGGTCCTTGTAATAGCGGCCGACCTGGTCGGCCAGCAGCAGGCCCTTGTACACCACGGTGCGGGTGGACATCGAGGGCACGAAGTATTCGGTGCCGTGCTTGAAGTTCAGCGCGCGGATCGCGTGGCTGGCGGTCTTGCGGATCACGTAGAGCTTGCGCTCCAGCGCGTCCGGCACCATCACGTCCGGGCCGCGGCCGATGAAGATCTGGCGGATCACCGGTTCCTGCGCCTTCACCGCCGGCGACATTGGCATGTCGGTGTCCACGCGCACGTCGCGCCAGCCCAGCACCACCTGGCCTTCCGCACGCACCTTGCGTTCCAGTTCTTGCTCGCAGGCGAGGCGCGAGGCGTGTTCGCGCGGCAGGAAGATCATGCCCACGCCGTACTCGCCCGGCGGCGGCAGGGTCACGCCCTGCAGCGCCATCTCCTCGCGGTACAACGCATCCGGAATCTGGATCAGGATCCCCGCGCCATCGCCCATCAACGGATCGGCGCCGACCGCGCCGCGGTGGTCGAGGTTCTGCAGGATCGCCAGCCCCTGCAGGATGATGTCGTGCGATTTCCTGCCCTTGATGTGGACGACAAACCCGAGCCCGCAGGCATCGTGTTCATGGCGGGGGTCGTACAGGCCCTGCGCGCGCGGTGGGTTCATCGTCGTGCTCCCCGTAGGGTGTGCCGTTCGCCTCCGAATATACTGCGCTGCAGCAATTGCGCAAGTGTTTTTGACGTTCAGACGTCTGGACGTCCATTTCATGATGGCTTTTCTCTTCTCCCATCGGGAGAGGGTGGCGCGCAGCGCCGGGTGAGGGTACGCACTCGCACAGCCCTTCACTCCCCCGGCATCCCGGGGCGGCCGGAACGGCCGAACCCGAATCTGACCTTCCCCTCTCCCACAGGGAGAGGGGAGCAAATGAGTCACAACCCCATGTAATGCCGCCATTCACGGCGAGGTTGGCGCCGGTGCACCACGCGGCCTTGTCGTCGCGGAAGAACGCCACGGCGTAGGCGATTTCGTCTGGTTCACCGAGGCGGCCCACCGGAATCTGCGCGACGATCTTGGCGCGGACTTCTTCCGGCACGGCCATCATCATGTCGGTGCCTCGAACGTGGTGTTGGTTCACTACAGGGGCGCGGCGGCCAGTTCAATCCAGTTTGATGGTGGTGTACTGCCTGGCGAGCTGAAGGAATGTCGCGTTGCTGCGCAATGGCGTGTAGACGGGATTGATCGCGAGGTCGGAACAGGCGACCGGGACCGCCTTGCAATAGCCCTGCAGGACATGCAGTGCCGGTGTCGTGTCGTCGAGTGCCAGATACATCTGCATGACGTTGTATGCGACGTCCAGATTGGCGGCATTCTGTTGCGACAGCTCGCGGAGTGCCGCGATCGCCTTGGGTCGCAGTGACGCCGATTGCGCAGCTTGGTACACCAGCCGTCCCGTTTCGAGGAGCCGCTTGTCCAGCTCGGTTGCTGGCTTCACGAGGTCGAACGCCTGCACCGACTGTTCGTGTTGACCCATTTGCTGGTAAGCGTTGGCGAGATAAAACGCGCCGAACACGTACGATGGAGCCAGATGCAGGAGATGCCTGGTTGCGTCGATGACCTGCGGCCAATCGCCCATGTCCTGGTTGTAGACGGCCAGGTTGTTCCAGTTGCCGGCATCGTCAGGATCGAGGCTTGCGACCCTTTCCACTTCCGCGCGTGCCTCCTTCAAGGGCAGATCGAGTGCATAATCGGTACGCGCCGCGTTGTTGCTTGGGTCGATCGCGATCGCCTGGACGAATTCGGCCTTGGCCTTGTCGATCTGCCGCGGGGTCGAGTTGTCATAGGCGAGTCCGAGTGCGAGCAGGGCGTTGGCGTTGCGCGGATCGATGGCCAACGCGCGTTCGGCCTCCGAACGGATCTCGGGGATGGCGGTTGCGAGCGGCAAGTTGGCGTGCTGGGTCAGTCCCAGGAGCACTTGCGCCAGCATCGCGTGTGCGTCCGCGTAATCGGGGTCGAGCTTCAGTGCTTGTTCGAGGTTGCTGCGAGCGGCGGCGAGGCTCGCGGCATCCATGTCTCCCATCAGGCGCAGGCTCTTGAGCACCAGCTCGTGTGCTTGCGGGTTGTGGGTGCCGCCTGCGGGAAGGTCGGTTTCGGAGAACCTCACTTCCAGCGCATTGGCGATCGATCGCGATACCCGGTCCTGGACCGAGAAGATGTCGGCGAAGGAGTCGTCGTAGTGGTGCGACCACACTTCGTAGCCGGTGACGGCGTTGGTCAGTTCCACGCTGACGCGTACCTCGGCACCCGCACGCTCGATGTTGCCGGACAGGACGTGCGCGACGTTCAACTCGCGGCCGATGTCCATCGCACTCTTCCGGCTGTCGCGGAATTTCGAGGCGGTATCCCACGCAATCACGCTCAGAGCAGGGTTGCGCCCCAATGCGCCGGTGAGTTCCTCGGAAATGCCATCGCTGAAATACTGCTGCGTCGGGTCACCGCTCAGGTTCTTGAACGGCAATACCACAAGCGTGCCGCCGGGAGGCGCGAAATCACCCTCAGCCTGGGACGCGGGCGGGTGCCGGCGGACGAAGTAGCCGGAGCCCAGCAACACCACCGCGACGACCAGTACGGCGATGATGGCGAAGTCGAGTCTGCGCGCGTTGCTGTGACGGATCGGTGCATCGGCGGCCACTTCGCTTTCGCGTTTGAAGCCATGCGGCGTCAGCTCGTAGAACCACGCGAATGCAACCCAAAACGGGAACCCGATCACGGCCGCAATCAGGAACCAGCGCGTGACCCAGTCCGGCAGGCCGAGGGTAGGACTGAACTGCGACAGCCCTTGCCCGAAGGCCCATACCGCGCCCGCGTACAACATTGCCGCGCGCAGGACGTTGCGACGCCTGATTTCCAACAGGAATTGCCGGCCCGTTCCCATGTCAGAAGTTGCCCTGACAAGCGGCGCTGCCAACCGCGATGCGCCAGTTTCGGCCGCACCGGCGGTGCAAGTCAATGCCAACACCATCCCCGGCGTGGCCAGGGAGCGTTGCCTTCGCGCCATGGGTCAACGATCGACCCAGCCGGCGGGGCCTCTCGTATGGCCACATGCTCGCTTGTGACGCGGCACGCAGCGGGCAACCCGAATCACCACCCCATGTAATGCCCGCCATTGATCGCGAGGTTCGCGCCGGTGCACCACGCAGCCTTGTCGTCAAGGAAGAAGGCGACGGCGTAGGCGATTTCATCGGGTTCGCCCAAACGTCCGACCGGAATCTGCGCGACGATCTTGGCGCGGACTTCTTCCGGCACGGCCATCACCATGTCGGTGCCGATGTAGCCGGGCGAGACGGTGTTGACGGTGATGCCGAACTTGGCGTTTTCCTGCGCGAGGGAAATGGTGAATCCGTGCATGCCGGCCTTGGCGGCGGCGTAGTTGGCCTGTCCGTACTGGCCCTTCTGGCCGTTGATCGAGCTGATCTGCACGATCCGCCCCCACTTGCGGTTGCGCATGCCGTCGATCACCTGGCGCGTCACGTTGAAGCAGGCGTTGAGGTTGGTGTTGATGACGTCCGTCCACTGCTGGTAGCTCATCTTGTGGAAGGTGGTGTCGCGGGTGATGCCGGCGTTGTTGATCAGGACGTCGATGGGGCCGAGTTTCTGCTCGACTTCGTGCACCATCGCCTTGCAGGATTCCGGATCGGACACGTCGCCCTTGACGGTGAGCACGTCAATGCCTTCGCCCTTCAGCTTGTTGTGCCAGGTCTTGGTCTTTTCCTCGTTGCGATAGTTCGTCGCGACCTTGTAGCCCATCTTCGCCAGCCGGCGGACGATCGCGGTACCGATGCCGCCGGTACCCCCCGTAACCAGTGCCACGCGCGCGCTCATGACGGCTCCTTATCGGGTGATGGTGCGCCCATCCTACGCCGTGGATGTGCGTCGAGGGAGGCTTATCGGGATGCCGGGCAACCTGCTACGCTACTTCGCCACATCCATGTGGCTCGCCCTTCGGGCCGCCGCAGCCTGCCCCGGACTTGATCCGGGGGCGTTCAAACCGGCAGTCCTGCCGGTTTAGTCGACGACTTGAATGCCCTTTGATGGCCGCGTGGGGCGTTCAGGCCACGCGCGTCGCGATGCCGCGCAACGGCGCTATGTCGAAGCGTTGCGCGGCGAGTTGCAGCATCGTCGCGACATCCGGCGCCTCCGGAACGTCTTGTCCAAGGAATCGCAGCGCATGGGCCAGCGCCGCGCGCGGATGGTGCGTGTCGATGGCAGGCGCATCCGTGGACTTGGACAGTTTGCGACGTTCGCCGTCCACGGCCAGCGGCAGGTGCAGGTAGGCGGGCGTCGGCAGGCCGAGCAGGTTTTGCAGCAGGATCTGGCGTGGCGTGGAATCCAGCAGATCCGCGCCACGCACCACTTCGGTGATGCCCTGGTACGCGTCGTCCACCACGCAGGCGAGCTGGTAGCCCCACAGTCCGTCGGCGCGGCGCAGCACGAAGTCGCCCACCGCCTCGCGTACGTTCTGCGTTTGCCGGCCCTGCAGCAAATCGTCGAAGGAAATGTCGCGGTCGGGCACGCGCAACCGCCATGCCGGTTCGCGGTCGTCGCGCGGCGGACTGACGCAGCGCCCGTCGCGATGCGTTGCGCCATCGGCCTCGAGGTCGCCACGGCTGCACCAGCAGGGAAACGCATGGCCGGCTTCGCGCAGCTGCTGCAGAGTGCTCGCGTAGGCGTCGCCGCGCTGCGATTGGTAGAGCGCTGGCGCGTCGGCTTCCAAGCCCAGGTCTCGCAATGCGGCAAGGATGGAGCGGGTCGATCCGGGCACTTCCCGCGGCGGGTCGATGTCCTCGACCCGCAGCAGCCATTCGCCGCCTTGCTGCCGCGCGCGCAGCCAGCCCGCCAGCGCCGCCACCAGCGAGCCGAAATGCAGGTCGCCGGTGGGCGAGGGCGCAAAGCGTCCGCGGTAGCGCATCCGGCCTCCTTTGCGTCAGGGTGTGCGGCGGCTAGTATGCGGCAGCAACGGGCTCAACCACGGGGAAGTCGATGAATGCAGTGACCGCAGCGCGCCGCGAACTGACGATCCGCGGCATCGTCATCGGCATCGTGATCACGATCGTGTTCACCGCCGCCAACGTGTATTTCGGCCTGAAGGCGGGCCTGACCTTCTCGACCTCGATCCCGGCCGCGGTGATCTCGATGGCGATCCTGAAGGCCCTGCGCGACGCCACCATCCAGGAAAACAATATCGTGCAGACGGTGGCTTCGGCCGCGGGCACGCTGTCGTCGATCATCTTCGTGCTGCCGGGGCTCATCATCGTCGGCTACTGGAGCGGCTTTCCGTTCTGGATTTCGGCCGGCATCTGCGCGACCGGCGGCATCCTCGGCGTGATGTACACGATTCCGCTGCGGCGCGCGCTGGTCACCGATTCCGACCTGCCGTATCCGGAAGGCGTGGCCTGTGCCGAAGTGCTGAAGGTCGGCGCGGGCGAAGGCGCGGATTCGAAGGAGTCGGTCGAAGCGGGCGGTGCCGGCCTCAAGGCCGTGCTGTGGGGCGCGATCGTGTCGGCGGTCTTCTATGTGATCGTGCAAACCAAAGTGTTCGCGGCCAGCGTCACCAGTTATTTCCGGGTGGGCGGCGACAAGGGTGGCGCGACCGGGTTCGATTTCGGGCTGTCGTTCGCGCTGTTCGCGATCGGCCATCTGGTCGGCCTGTGGGTGGGCGTCGCGATGCTGGTCGGCGCCGCGATCGGCTGGGTGTGGGCGGTGCCGTATTTCACGCACCTGCACTGGTCGGCGGGCGCGGCGGCCGAGGTCGCACAGGCGGGCTGGAGCCATTACGTGCGCTTCATCGGCGCGGGCACCATCGGCGTCGCGGCGATCTGGACGCTGGCCAAGCTGGTGAAGCCGCTGGTCAACGGGCTGGCCGGTGCGTTCCGTGCCTCGCGGGCGCGCAAGAGCGGCACGCTCGACCAGTTGCCGCGCACCGAACACGACATGCCGATCGGCCTGGTTGGATTGATCTCGCTGATCTGCTTCGTCCCCATTGCGTACCTGCTGTGGCACTTCGCGGTGAACAACGGTCTCGGTGCCGTGACCTGGACGCTGGTGATCGGCGGCGTGATCTTCGTGGTGCTGCTGAGCTTCCTGGTGTCGGCGGTGTGCGGCTACATGGCCGGCCTGATCGGATCGTCGAACAGCCCGCTCTCGGGCGTCGGCATCCTCGTGGTGGTGATCGCGGCGCTGCTGCTGGTGGTCGGGGTCAAGCCGTTCCTGCCGCCGGGGGCGGAAAAGGCGCTGGTCGGATTCGCCCTGTTCGTGACCGCCATCGTGTTCGCGGTGGCGTCGATCGCCAACAACAACCTGCAGGACCTGAAGACCGGCCAGCTGGTCGATGCGACGCCGTCGTTGCAGCAGTGGGCGCTGGTGATCGGCGTGCTCGCGGGCGCAGTGGTGATCCCGCCGGTGCTGCAACTGTTGCAGGACACCTACGGCTTCCTCGGTGCGCCGGGCGTGAACCCCGCGACCGCGTTGCCAGCGCCGCAGGCGGGCCTGATCTCGGCGCTGGCCAAGGGCGTGATCACCGGTGACGTGCCGTGGGACATGATTGGCCTCGGCGCGGCGATCGGTGTCGCGATCATTATCCTCGACGAGCTGCTGGGGCTTAAAAAGAAAGGCCCGCGCCTGCCGCCCCTGGCGGTGGGGTTGGGCATTTATTTGCCGACCTCGACCACCTTGATGGTGGTGGTCGGCGCGCTGGTTGGCGCCTGGTTTGACCGCCGCGCCGAACGCAAGCCGAACACCGAGGCCACCAAGCAACTGGGCGTGCTGCTGGCGTCCGGCCTGATCGTGGGCGAAAGCCTGCTGGCGGTGATCTTCGCATTCCTGATCGGGGTCACCGGCAAGCAGAACCTGGTCGTGCTGATGGGCGACAGCTTCCTGACGCCCTCGATCATCATCGGCGGCGTGGTGTTCGCTATCACCGTGATCGTGCTGTACCGGTGGATCATCAAGATGGCCCATTCGGACGCTTGAGAAAGCGGCTGCGCACCACCAGTTTCGCGGGATTGAAGTTCATCGTGTAGGAGCGAGCGTGCTCGCGACGGTCGCCTGCACGCAGGCTCCTACGGAATTGCGAAAACCACCTCAAATCCAGACATGCCATGAGCAACGATACCGAAACCCGCCCGTTTGAAGCCGAAGTTGCGCAAGTCCTGCGCCTCGTCACCCATTCGCTGTATTCGCACAAGGAAATCTTCCTGCGCGAACTGGTTTCCAACGCCTCCGATGCCTGCGACAAGCTGCGCTTCGAGGCTATCGGCAAGCCGGAGTTGCTGGGCGACGACGCCGAACTGCATATCGACATCGAGTTCGACAAGGATGCGAAGACCCTGACGGTGCGCGACAACGGCATCGGCATGAGCCGCGACGAAGTCGTCGCGAACCTGGGTTCGATCGCGAGTTCCGGCACGCGCCGGTTCCTCGAATCGCTGACCGGTGAGCAGCAGGCCGATGCGCGCCTGATCGGCCAGTTCGGCGTGGGCTTCTATTCGGCGTTCGTGGTGGCGGACAAGGTGACGGTGCTGACCCGCCGTGCGGGGGCAGCGGACAGCGAAGGCGTGCGCTGGGAAAGCGACGGCAAGGGCGAGTATTCGCTTGCCGCTGAAACCGTCGTCGCACGCGGCACATCGGTGATCCTGCATTTGAAGGATGACGACGTCGAGTTCGCGGACAACTGGAAGCTGCGCGACCTGATCCGCAAATATTCCGATCACGTCGCCTTTCCGATCCGGATGCACAAGCAGAAGGACGGCAAGGCGACCGATGAGTGGGAGACCGTCAACGACGCCTCGGCGCTGTGGGCCAAGCCGAAATCGGAAATCAGCGACGACGAATACAAGGCGTTCTACAAATCGCTGGGGCACGATTTCAGCGACCCGCTGGCATGGACGCACAATCGCGTCGAGGGCGGTCAAAATTTCACAACGCTGCTCTACATTCCCGCGCAGCCGCCGTTCGACCTGTTGATGGGCGCGCGCGACGAACGACGCGGCATCAAGCTGTACATCAAGCGCGTCTTCATCATGGACGCAGCCGAGGAACTGCTGCCGAACTACCTGCGCTTCGTGCGCGGCGTGGTGGATGCCGACGACCTCCCCCTCAACGTCAGCCGCGAAATCCTCCAGCACAACCGCCAGCTCGAGCGGATCAAGGCGGCCTGCGTCAAGCGCGTGCTGGACCTGATTGAAAAGCTGGCGAAGGATGAAGTGGGGAAATTCGAGACCTTCCGCAAGGCTTTCGGCAACACGCTGAAGGAAGGCATCGTCGAGGATCCGTCCAACCGCGAACGCATCGCCAGGTTGTTGCGCTTTGCGTCCACCAAGGGCGAAGGCGCCGAGCAAAACGTGTCGCTGGATGATTACATCGGTCGGATGCAGCCCGGCCAGGATGCGATCTGGTACGTCACCGCCGACAGTTACAAGGCCGCCGCCGGCAGCCCGCAACTCGAAGCCTTTCGCGCCAAGGGCATCGAGGTGCTGCTGATGTTCGACCGCGTGGACGAATGGATCGTCGGCCAGTTCACCGAATACGAAGGCAAGCAACTTCGCAATGTCGCCAAGGGCGAGTTGCCGCTGGACGCGGCCGACAAGCAGAAACAGGAAGCAGCCGCGAAAGCGGCCGAACCGCTGGTGAAAAAGCTCAAGGAACTGCTGGGCGACCGTGTCAGCGACGTCCGCGTTTCCGCACGGCTCACCGATTCGCCGTCGTGCTTGGCACTGTCGGATTACGAACTGGCGCCGCATCTTGCGCGGTTGCTGCGCGAAGCCGGGCAGGACGTGCCCGATTCCAAGCCCACGCTGGAAATCAATCCCGCGCATGCGCTGGTCAAGCGCATCGAGTCGGAAACCGACGAGGCGAAGGCGAAGGATCTTGCGATGCTGCTGCTGGAGCAGGCCGAGATCACCGCAGGCGCACAGCTTCCCGATCCGGCCGCGTTCGTGCAGAGGATGAACCGGCTGCTGGTGTCTTCCCGATGAACCTTGGGGCCTGGTCGCCTGCGCGCAGGCTCCTACAACGCCTGTGTACACGCAGGTTCCCACAGCTCTTTTGTAGGAGCGCGCGTGCGCGCGACCGGTTCGCGATGCTCCATCGCTCGGCATGAGTGGGCAAGCGCCCGTCCGCATCGACGCGTGGCTGTGGGCCGCGCGCTTCTTCAAGACCCGCGCGCTGGCCAAGCATGCGGTCGAGCGCGGCCGCGTGACACTTGGCGGCGTCGCGTGCAGGCCCGCGCACGAGGTGCGCGTGGGGCATGCATTGCGCATCGTGCGAGGCGAGGAAATCTTTGAAGTCGAAGTGACCGGGCTCGCCCACAAGCGCGGTTCGGTTGCCGTGGCGCAGTCCTTGTACCGCGAGCGCGAAGCGTCAATCAAGGCACGTGAAGCTGCGCGCGAACAGCGGCGCGCCGAGCGCGCCGGCTACCAGCCACCGCCGAAACGGCCCGACAAGCGTGCACGGCGCCTGATCCGCGCGTTGGGCGACATCGATTCGACGTAAGCCGATCCGGGTGTCAACATGCGCCCGGAAACGGGACACCTGATGGAGCAGCGCGATGCGTGTCGCAAGTGCGGGCCACGGGGTTTTTGCAGTCACGCTGGTCGCGATCGGCATCGTGGGCCTGATCCAGGGCGGTTTCGTCGCCGGATGGGAGGGCGTGCCGAAAGGCATGCCGGCACGCGCAGCGCTGGCGTATGGCTGCGCCGTCGTGTCGCTGGTTTGCGGCATGGGTTTGCTCTGGCGCCGCACCGCGGCCGTGGCGGCGCGCGTGTTGCTCGCCTGTCTCTTGCTGTGGATGGTGTTCGTCAAGGGGCGCTACATCGTGGCGGCACCGCTCGTGGAAGGTTCGTACCAGTTCTGGGGCGAAACCGCAGTGGTCGTGGCGGCGGCATGGGTGTTGTACGCGTGGTTGGCCACCGACCGGGACCGGCAATACCTCGGCTTTGCCGTCGGCGACAACGGCGTGCGCATCGCACGGGTGATCTATGCCCTGGCGATGCTCGCCTTCGGCTTGTCGCATTTCTTCTACGTGGGCCAGACTGCGCCGCTGGTACCCGACTGGCTGCCTTGGCATGTTGGCTGGGCGTACTTCTTCGGGGGCACCTACATCGCGGCGGGCGTGGGGATGCTGCTTGGCGCGTATGCGCGATGGGCTGCCGTGCTTTCGACCTTGCAGATGGCGCTGTTCACGCTGCTGGTGTGGTTGCCGAGCGTGGCGGCCGGCGGCGCGACCGGCTCGCAATGGGACGAGTTCGGTGTCTCATGGCTGGTCACGGTGGCCGCCTGGGTGGTGGCGGATTCGTATCGCGGCGTGCCGTGGCTTGCGGTTGGCCGAGGCTGACACCGCGCCACCAGCGTTTACCCGACGGGATCACCTTGGGTGACGTGCCTTGAGCGGTGAATCTGCCAGACGTACAGCGGGACGCCGAGGATCAGCAGCACGAAGTTCCAGTACACGGCTTCCTGGCCTGCGCCGATCGTCGCCCACACCGAAAACGCGAACGCAGCGCAGGCCAGCACCAGGTTGCGCCATGGCATCGGCGTGCCGTTGCGCTGTGCCAAAACGATGTCGGCCATCGCGCAGAACAGGTAGCTGACGACGGAGCCCATGGCGGTCAACAGCACCATGAAGGTGAACATTGCCACCAGCCCGTGGCTGTAGTTCATCAGTACCATCGCGCTGTTGACCAGGCCCGCGATGATCAGTGCCGGGATAGGGGTTCCGCGCGTGGATTCGCGTGCGAAGATGCGCGGGAACAACCCGTCGCGCGCGACCGCCTGCGGGAATTGGCCGGCGATCAGGGTCCAGCCATTGAGCGCACCAAAGCAGGAAATCGCAGCGGCGCCCGCGATCAACAGTCCGGCCCAGTTGCCCCACAGCAGGCGGCCGGCGTCCGCGAACGGCGCGTTGGACTTCGCAAGCTCGGCTGCGGGAATCAGCCCCATCACGGCGGCGGTGCAGGCGATGTACACGAGTGCCGCGATCAAGGTGCCGAGCAGCGTCGCGCGCGGAATGGTTTTCGCCGGATCGTGTACGTGACCGGCCGGGATCGACGCGCATTCCACCCCGATGAAGGCGAACAGCGTGGCCGCGACACACAGGCTGACCGCGTGCAATGGCGCGCCGGCTTGCGGTCCCGGCACCAGGAAGTGCGGATTGAAGTGCGCGAAGCCGAACAGCGCGAGTGCGAGCAGCGGCAAGAGCTTCAGGATGGTCGTGACGACCTGCACCGCGCCGGCGCTGCGGATGCCGGCAATGTTCACCGCGATCAGGACCCAGATCGCTGCCAATGCCGTCAGCGCACCGTGCATCGGTTGCGCACCGATCACGGGGAAGAACACCGACAGGTAACTCGCGAACGCGACCGCAATGGTGGCGTTGCCGCCCACCAGCGAAATCCAGTACATCCATGCGACGAGAAATCCGATGCAGTCGCCAAAGGCTTCGCGGCTGTAGGCGTAGGGGCCACCGGCGCGTGGGGCGCGTTTGGCGAGCCGGAAAAACACGCCAGCCAGCAACAGCGCGCCGATCGCGCTGATGACCCAGCCGACCAGGCTGTAGCCACCGTAAGGTGCGAGCGATGCCGGCAGCAGGAACACGCCCGAACCGATCATGTTCCCGAGCACCAGCGTGGTCGCGGTGACGAGGCCGATCTGCCGCTTCGATACGCTCATGGACACCCTCGGGGGCGAACGGTGGGCGGATACTACACGTGGCGAATCCGCCTGCGCCGGGTATCGGTTGTCCGGTGCTGTATCCGGTAGGCTGGTGACTTTGCAAGCCTGCAAGGGGACGACCATCGCCCGCATCGCCATAACCCGCGCGGTCAGCCGCGCGCTGGAACATTGCGAACTCACCCATCTCGCGCGTCGCCCGATCGACCTCGCGCTGGCGCGGCGCCAGCACGCCGCCTACGAACAGGCGCTGCGCGACGCCGGTTGCGAAGTCCGGCAACTGGCCGAGCAGCCGGACCATCCCGATTCGGTGTTCGTCGAAGACACCGTGATCGTGCTGGACGAAGTCGCTGTGATCACCCGGCCCGGAGCAGCTTCTCGGCGCGGCGAAACTCCGTCAATGGCCGCGGCGCTGAATGGCTTGCGCGAACTCGTGCATATCGAGGCGCCCGGCACTTTGGATGGCGGCGACGTGCTGCGCCTCGACCGGACGCTGTACGTCGGCGCCTCGGCGCGCAGCAATGCCGCAGGCATCACGCAACTGGCGCGGTCCGTGGCGCCGTTCGGTTATCGGGTCGAGTCCGTGCCGCTGCGCGATTGCCTGCATCTCAAGAGTGCCGTCACGCGGATCAGCGTGGATCGCGTGCTGTTGAACCCGGCGTGGGTGGAGGCAAGACATTTCCCGGGCTTCGACGTCGTGCCGGTGGATCCTTCCGAACCGCATGCGGCGAATGCGGTGCTGGTTGGCGAGGCGGTGATTTACGCGGTGTCGTGCCCGCGCACGGCGGAAGCGTTGCGCAAAACAGGAATTGACGTGCGCAGCGTGGACATGTCCGAAACCGAAAAAGCCGAGGGCGGCGTCACCTGCTGCAGCGTGATTTTCAGCGCCTGAGCATCAGCTTGCAGGCCCGAGCCTGCGTCACGCGGACTGAACGTTTGCGCGCGTACCCTGCCGGTTCCGGTTCGCCTGGACCGGGTACGCTCCGGTTGCATCCATGTTCGCGCGCAAGTGGCTGGCATGGGGAGGGTTGGTGATCGGGCTCGGCGTTGTGGCGGCGGGCCCGGCAGCGTTCGCGGCGTGTCCGGCGCCTGCCAGGATCGCCAATCCGCGCTGGCCCGGTGAAGCCGAATGGGCGGGCATCCAGCAGGCCGGTTTGCGCTACGGCACGATCCAGGTCGAGGTGGACAACGTTTACGATCTCGCGAACCCGCGCGAGGACGTCTGGTACACCCGCATCGCCGATTTCCTGCACATCCGCACCCGTGATTGGGTGGTGCAACACCTGCTGCTGGTCGAACCCGGCCAGCCGGTCGATGCGCAGCAGGTGTACGAGGCCATCCGGCACCTGCGCAACCAGACCTTCATTCGTGGCGCCGACATCACGCCCGTGGCCTGCACCCATGGCGTCGTGGACGCGCGGGTGGACGTGCGCGATGCGTGGACGCTCAAGCTCGATACGCGCTTTGCGCGCGCCGGCAACGCCAACGAGTGGCGCTTCAAGCTGGAGGACTCCAATTTCCTCGGCACCGGCCGTACGCTGGCGATCGGACGGCAGAAGACCGTCGAGCGCAGCATGAACGTGCTGGAGTATCTCGATCCGACGCTGCTCGACACCGACTGGACCCTGGCCGCGTATTACGAGGACTTGTCCGATGGCAAGTTCGAATCGCTGGCGTTGTCGCAGCCGTTCCTGCTCGATACCACGCCGTGGGGTGCCGATGTCACGGCTGTGAACCAGCGCCTCAACCTCGGCTTCTACAACCGCGGCGTGCAGGCTTGGTACCTGCCGCAGCACGAGCAGCTGCTGCAGGCAGACTGGCAGAAATTGCTCGGGTTCAACGGCGAGACCGCGCTGCGCGCGGGCGTTGCGCTGGACTACGAGCGCTACACCTATGGTCCGCCGGTGCTGGTGAGCCCGGGCGAACTGCCGCCGCCGGCGGCGTATCCGCGCACCCTGGCCGGCATCGGGCCGATCGTTTCGTTGCACCAGGACCACTTCGCGGACTTCACCAACATCCGCGAAGTGGAACGCGCCGAGGATTACAACCTTGGCTGGGATGTTTCGGCGCAGGTCCTGTACGACTCGACGGCCTGGGGTGCGACGTACAACGGACCGAACGTGTCGGTGAGCGCCAGCAAGGGTTTCGAGCCGTTCTCGGGCTGGCTGGTGCTGGCCGATGGCTCGCTGGCGGCGCGCCGCGACGGCGGCCGCTGGCGCAACGAAGCATTCAATGCGGATGCGACCGCGTACGGCCAACCGTGGCGGCGGCAGACGCTGGTGCTGCATGTCGATTACGCGTCGCTGCTGCACCCCGATCCGGAGAATCGCCTGTACATCGGCGGTTTCCAGGCCTTGCGCGGCTATCCCAATTTCTACGCGACCGGCACGCGGCGGCTGCGCGTGACCCTCGCCGACCGCATCGTGACGCCGATGGTGTGGTTCCATACCTTCCGGGTCGGCTTCGTGGTGTTCAACGACAATGCGATCATCGACCGGGCCGCGGGGCAGGGCTGGAGCCCGTGGTATTCCAGCGTGGGCGCGGGTTTCCGCATAGGCAACCTGCGCGGCTCGTTCAACCGCGTGCTGTATTTCACCATCGCCGAACCGCTGCGATCGGACCCGGGGGTGCGGCACGGGCTGCAGTTCGTGGTGGGCAACGTCCTGACTTTCTGATTTTGCCGGGTGCCCATGCGGCGAGCTTGCGCGGGCGCGGCGTGCGCCCGAAACTAGTGCCGGGGCGCAGTGGGAACGACGATGGCGGTACTCGACATCTTCAAGCGGCTGGTGAACCAGAACGCGGCGCCGGTCGAACGCCGCGAGGATGACCGCGTGCGCGCCACGCTCGGCGCCCGGGTGCTGGTAGTGGACGATTCCGCCACCATCCGCGCCGTGCTGGGCAAGATGCTGACGCAGGATGGCTACGAAGTGTTGAAGGCCGTCGATGGCGAGAACGCCGTCGAGATGGCGCAAACGCTGTTCCCCGATCTGGTCTTCCTCGACATCGTGCTGCCGGGCATGTCCGGGTTTGCGGTGCTGCGCGCCCTGCGACGCGACAGCCGCACCCGCACCACGCCGATCATCATGATGAGCGGCAACCAGCAGGCCACCGAACAGTTCTACGTGCAGCGCTTTGGCGCGGACGGCTTCATCAAGAAGCCGTTCGGGCGTGCCGAGGTGTTCCATGCCGTGCGCTCGCTGGTGCAGGCCCAGCGCCTGTCGGCGCGCGTCGAAGTAGTACCGGCGGAGGCGATTCCGGAGGGCATCTCGGCCGAGGAATGGAATGCGATTCCCGACGTGGCGATGCCGGACGAGGCGCACCTGCCGGCTGGGATCGCTGCGGCGCCCACGCCGCCACCCGTTCCCGCACCCGCAGCGCCGGTTTCCACGGGACCGGTGCCGGCCGTCGGCACGACGACCCTGCGGGCTGCGGTTGCGAGTCCCATGCTGCGACCGACGTGGGCAAGCGGGGCGCAGCCCGCGATCAGGGTCAGCGTGACGCCGCCCGGTACAACAGCCGGGAAGGCCGGCGACCGCGAACCGTGATCCGGCGCCCCGCGGGCGGCCGCGGGGTTGCCTGGGTTACTGGCTGCAGGTCGGCCCCAGCCACTTGCCCGAGGTGTGGCCTTCCATCGCGTACTGGCCGCCCAGCCCGGGATCGCTGCCTTGCATCCGGAAGGTGCCGGTATAGGCCTTGCCACCCGCAGCGATGGTGCCATCGACCGAACCCTGGGTCGGCTTGCCGCGGTTCGAGCAGGCGAACTCGGCGTGGAAGGTTTCGCCCGACCATTTGGAACTGCTGGTCTTGCACGACTCGTCCTGGCTGAACTGCATCTGTTCGTCGCGTGCGATTTGTTCGGCGGTCAGGCACTGCTTGAACGTGCGC
The DNA here is from genome assembly GCA_018241365.1 of Pseudomonadota bacterium. Taxonomy (GTDB): domain Bacteria; phylum Pseudomonadota; class Gammaproteobacteria; order Xanthomonadales; family Rhodanobacteraceae; genus 66-474. The sequence continues at coordinate 19,135 of JAFEDX010000192.1, read as the reverse complement.
GGGGCAGTGAAGTCCGGCATCTTCATGCCCCTCGCCGCCATCTGCTGACGGACTTCCGGCGGAATCTGGATCCCGCCCTTGGTGAAGTGCATGCTGGTGGTGATTTCCCACTGTCCCGGAACGCGGTGGGTGGGCGTGGCGGCGGTGGCTGCCAAGGCAACGGCGGCGATGACGGCAAAAGCGAGCTTGCGCATGGTGCTTTCTCCCGGTGAGGTCCGATCGCGCGGGCGAGCATAGGCGAGCGGAAAGGGTTCCGCCAGTCCCGCCGTCGGGGCTGGGCGGATGGGCATGGACGTCCCTGCAGACGGCTTCACGAATGGATCGCATCCGGGGTGGCAAGGCTTTCGCCTGACCGCTCGATGACGAACGGTGTCATGGCTCGGGCAACTGCTTGCGCAAGCGGTACAGCGCGTCCAGCGCATCGCGCGGGGTCAACGTGTCGGGGTCGAGCGCGCGCAAGGCGTCGGCCAATGCCAGCAATTCCGGATCAGCCGCGGGCGCGGCGAACAGGTCGGATTGCGGCGACCCTGCGCCATTTGCATGCGCGGCGGTTGGCGTGCCCATGTGCGCGCCGCGTTCGAGCTGCGCCAGGGTTTGCTTCGCCTCGGCGATCACGGCCTTGGGCAAGCCCGCCAACGCCGCGACCTGCAAACCGAAGCTGCGGTTGGCCGGACCTTCCTTCACCGCGTGCATGAACACCAGTTGCTCGCCGCGCTCGCGGTCGTGGTACTCGACGGCATCCAGATGCACGTTGGCGATGGAATCAAATTGCGCCGCGAGTTCGGTCAGCTCGAAATAATGCGTCGCGAACAGCGTGAACGCGCGGTTGTGCGTCGCGAGGTGCACTGCCGCCGCGCGGGCCAGCGCGAGCCCGTCGTAGGTGCTGGTGCCGCGCCCGACCTCGTCCATCAGCACCAGCGATTGCGCGCCCGCGTTGTGCAGGATGTTGGCGGTTTCGCTCATCTCGACCATGAAGGTCGATTGCCCGCGTGCGAGATCGTCACCCGCGCCAATGCGGGTAAAGATGCGATCGATCGGGCCGATCGCCGCGCTCGCCGCCGGCACGTAACTGCCGATGTGCGCGAGCAGCACGATCAGCGCATTCTGGCGCATGTAGGTCGATTTGCCGCCCATGTTGGGGCCGGTGATCACCAGCATCCGGCGCCCGCCGCTGGAGGAGGTGCCGTCGAGTTTCAGATCGTTGGGCTCGAACGGCTCGCCGCGCACCTGCTCGACCACCGGGTGGCGGCCGCGCTCGATCGCGATGCAAGGTTCGTCGACGAGTTCCGGCGCGTGCCAGTCCAGCGCGTCGGCCCGCTCGGCCAGGTCGGCCAGCACGTCGAGTTCGGCGATCGCGGCGGCGGCGTCCTTCAGCGGCGCGAGTTTTTCAATCAATCCATCCAGCACGCCTTCGTACAGCGCGCGCTCGCGCATCAAGGACCGTTCCTTCGCCGACAATACCTTGTCCTCGAAAGTTTTCAGTTCCTCGGTGATGTAGCGCTCGGCATTTTTCGTCGTCTGGCGGCGGGTGTAGTGCGCGGGCGCCTTGGCGTCGTGGCTCTTGCCGAACTCGATGTAATAGCCATGCACGCGGTTGTAGCCAACCTTCAGCGTGGCGATGCCGGTGGCAGCGCGCTCACGCGATTCCAGTTCGACGAGGTACTGGTCGGCGTTGGTCGCAAGCTGGCGCAGTTCATCGAGCTCCGCGTCGTAGCCATCGGCGATCGCGCCGCCTTCGCGCAGCAGCATCGGTGGACGCTCGACGATGGCTTGCGCGAGCAGGCGCGCGGTGTCGGCGTGATCGCCGATGCGATTCAGCAAATCGTGCAGCAGCGGCGATTCGATGTACGACAGTACTTCACGCAGTTCCGGCGCAGCGGCCAGGCCGTCACGCAAGGTGGCAAGATCGCGCGGACGCGCCGAACGCAGCGCCACGCGCGCGAGGATGCGTTCCAGATCGCCGATCGCACGCAGCTTTTCACGCAAGGGTTCGAAAACGCGTGTGTCGATCAACGCGCCAACGGCTTGATGCCGCGCGCGCAGCACCGCGCGATCGCGCAGCGGGCGGTGCAGCCAGCGGCGCAGCATCCGCGCCCCCATCGGCGTGATCGTCGCGTCCAGCACGCCGAGCAAGGTGTAGCGCGTGTCATCCGACGGGTGCGCGTCGAGTTCGAGGTTGCGGCGCGTCGCCGCGTCCATCGCCAGCGTTTCATCGGCGTTTTCGACCGCGAGCCCGGTCAGGTGCGGCAGGGCGGCTTTCTGGGTTTCCTTGAGGTATTGCAGCAGGCAGCCCGCCGCGCCGATCGCCGCGTGCAGTCCGTCCGCGCCGAAGCCGGACAGGTCGCGCGTGCCGAAAAACGCCGTCAATTCACGCGCGGCGCTGGTTTCATCGTAGTGCCAGGGTGGACGCTGGCGCAGGCCGGTCAGCGTCGTGACGGAGGACGGCATCGCAGCGTCCTCGCCAACCAGGGTTTCCGCCGGCGCAAGACGCGCGAGTTCGGCGGCGAGCGCCGCGTCGTCCACGGCTTCGCTCAGCACGAAGCGCCCGGAAGCAAGATCGGCCCAGGCCAAGCCGTAACCCATTGTCGGCGTGCCTTGAGCCGACGGCTTGGAAGAGATGTCGCCGCGCGCGATCGCCAGCAACAGGTTGTCACGGCGTTCCGGCAGCAGCGCCTCGTCGGTCACGGTGCCGGGTGTCACCACCCGCACCACCTTGCGTTCCATCGGGCCCTTGCCGTTCGGGTCGCCGATCTGCTCGCAGATCGCCACCGATTCGCCCGCGCGCACCAGCTTGGCGAGATACGCCTCGGCCGAGTGCCAGGGCACGCCCGCCATCGGAATCGGCGCGCCAGCCGATTCACCGCGCTGGGTCAGGGTGATGTCGAGCAACCGCGCGGCCTTGCGCGCGTCGTCGTAGAACAGCTCATAGAAATCGCCCATGCGGAAAAACAACAAGGTCGCCGGATATTCCGCCTTGGCGGCGAAGTACTGGCGCATCAATGGGGTGTGGCGGGCGAGGTCTTGCGGGTTCATCGTGTCGGGCGAGGGCAGGCCAAGCACCCAGTTTCGCATGCGCGGGCGCCAGGCCCAACCTGACGGCGCTGTCATGCCTCTGTCATGTTGCGCCGCTGCAATAATCACGGCACTTGGCCGCCACGAACAAGGGCATGCACAAACGCGTCCTCATCGTCGAAGACGAAGCCTCGATCCGCGACATGGTCGCCTTCGCGTTGCGCAAGGCCGACATGGACGTGGCGCAAGCCGCTGACGCGCGTGCAGCCGAAATCGCGATCGCCGACGCGCCGCCCGACCTGATCCTGCTGGACTGGATGCTGCCCGGCATGACCGGCCTGGAACTGGCGCGCCGCCTGCGCCACGATCCGCGCACCGCCGAGGTGCCGATCATCATGCTGACCGCCCGCGGCGAGGAAATGGACCGCGTCAACGGCCTCGAAGCCGGCGTCGACGACTACGTGGTGAAACCTTTCTCCACGCGCGAGCTGATCGCACGGATCAAGGCGGTGCTGCGGCGTGCGCAGGGCGACGATGGCACGGGGTCGGTCGAGCTGGGCGGGCTGCGCATCGACGGGCCCGCGCACCGCGTATTCGCGGGCGGCACGCAAATCGAGATCGGCCCGACCGAATACCGCCTGCTGCACTTCTTCATGACCCACGCCGAACGCGTGTACACCCGCGCGCAACTGCTCGACCACGTCTGGGGCGGCAGCGTGTACGTCGAGGAGCGCACCGTGGACGTGCATATCCGCCGCTTGCGCAAGACGCTGGAACCGTTCGGGCTCGAAAACCTGGTGCAGACCGTACGCGGCAGCGGCTACCGGTTCTCGACTTCCGCATGAACGCCGATCGCCAGCGCGCACGGCGCCTGCTGGAACAACTACGCGACCTGCGCACCGCCGCGGCGTCGCTGTCCGATGCGCTGGTGCTGCTGGATGCGGATGGCCGCGTGCGCTGGTGCAACGCGGCGGCGCAACGCTTGCTGGGCATCGGTTGGCCGCGCGATCGCGGCCTGGCGCTGGCCGAGCGGTTCCGCGAGCACGAAATCGGCGCATGGCTGCACGAGGGCGGCGCCGAACCCGAGGACGTCGCCGCGCCCGCCGATGCGGCGATGCGGTTGCAGGTCGAACTGATCCCGTATGGTGAACGCCGGCGCCTGCTGCTGGCGCGCGACATCAGCCGGGTGACCAGGCTCGAACAGGTGCGCCGCGATTTCGTCGCCAACGTCTCGCACGAATTGCGCACGCCGCTGACGGTGATCCACGGTTACCTTGAATTGCTCGACCCGGAAGACGTGCCGGCGCTGGCGCCGGTGCTGGGCGAGATGCGCGTGCAGTCGCAACGCATGCGCCAGATCGTCGAGGACCTGCTGGAACTGTCGCGGTTGGAAATGCAGCAACGCCTGCCCGAGGAACGCGTGGCGATGGCGCCGCTGCTGGCGAGCCTCAAGCGCGAGGCCGAGGCCTTGAGCCAGGGCCGGCACCGCATCGTGCTGGAAGACCATGCACACGCCGACCTGCTCGGCTCGCCCAAGGACTTGCACAGCGCGTTCTCCAACCTCGTCAGCAACGCCGTGCGCTATACGCCCGAGGGCGGCACCATCGCGATCCGCTGGCGGCGCGTCGGCGCCGGCGCCGAATATTCGGTCACCGACACAGGCTATGGGATTCCGGCCGAACACCTGTCACGACTCACCGAACGCTTCTACCGCGTCTCGTCCAGCCGCTCGCGCGCCACCGGCGGCACCGGCCTCGGCCTGTCCATCGTCAAGCACGTGCTGAACCTGCATGACGCGCGGCTGCATATCGCAAGCGAGGCGGGCAAGGGTTCGACGTTCGCCTGCGTGTTCGAAGCGGCGAGGGTGCTCGATGCAGCAGCGGGTGGTCCTTCTGACCATTGACGGGAATTCAGCGCGGCTGGCCACGCGATGATCGCCACCCGACAAGGCGTGCACAGGAGTAGCATGCAGGGCTACCGCTGCCGCGCCGGCTCGTGGAGGCCCTGCATGTCTAAGACAGTCCATTTGAAGGTCAACGGCCGGTCGCACGACGTTTCTGTCGAACCCGGCACCCGGTTGCTCTACGTGTTGCGGGACAACCTCGGGCTGCACGGACCGAAGTTCGGCTGCGGCTTGTCGCAATGCGGCTCGTGCACGGTCCATCTGGATGGCGAGGCGGTTCGCTCGTGCATCCTGCCGGTCGAGGCGGCGGAAGGCCACGCGGTCACGACGCTCGAAGGGCTCGGCACCGTCGACCGTCCGAGTCCGCTGCAGCAGGCGTTCATCGACGAGCAGGCCGTGCAGTGCGGTTACTGCATCAACGGCATGATCATGACCGCCGACGCGCTGTTGAAGAAAAATCCGCACCCGACGCGCGACGAGATCAAGCAGGCGCTGGATGGCAACCTGTGTCGCTGCGGCACGCACATGCGCATCGTCCGCGCCATCGAGCGGGTTGCCAAGGCGGGGGTGCCAGCATGAATACGCGACGTCGTGACATCATCGTTCCATCCGAACTCTCCGACCTCGGCGCCAGCCGCCGCGCGTTCCTCAAAACCTCCGGCGGCCTGGTGCTGGGCTTCAGCCTGCTCGGGCCAGCCGCGGCCATGGCGGCGATGCGTGAATTGCCGCTGGATACCAGCGTGGCCGCAATGAAGGGCAACGGCGCGTTCGCGGCGGTCGATCCGGCCAAGCTCAATGCCTGGATCGCGATCCATCCCGACAACACCGCCACGCTTTTCACCGGCAAGGTCGAGCAGGGCAACGGCGCGCCGAACGCGCTCTTGCAGATCGCGGCCGACGAACTGGATTTTCCGTACGAGCACTTTTATCTCGTGATGGGTTCGACCACCGAGACGGTCGATCAGGGACCGTCCTACGGCAGCATGGCGGTGCGTTACGCGGGACCGCAGATCCAGCATGCGGCCGCGGCAGGCCGTCAGGTGCTGCTGGACATGGCCAGCAAGCATTTCGGCTTGCCGGTGGACAAGCTGACGGCGGACGCGGGGGTCATCACCGTCGCCGGCGCCTCGGGCAAGTCCATCACCTACGGCGAACTCGTGGGCGGCAAACGTCTCGACGTGACCATCGGCGCCAGCGGCGAAACCTTCGGCATGAAGGTGGCGCCCAACGCCAAGCTCAAGGACCCGTCCAAATACACCGTGATCGGGAAGTCGGTGCTGCGCAAGGACATTCCCGGCAAGACGACGGGCGAGTTCACGTTCATGCAGGACGTGAAGGTGCCCGGCATGTTGCACGGCCGCGTGGTGCGTCCGTACGGCGTCGAATCACAGCTTTTGAGCGTCGATGAAACCGGCCTCAAGGACATTCCCGGCTTTGTGCGGATCGTGCGCGAGAAAAATTTCCTCGGCGTGCTGGCGGAAACCGAGTGGGGCGCGATCCAGGCGGCGCAAAGGCTGGGTTCCAAGCTCAACCGCAAGGGACCGGACGACGGCCTGGCGAAATGGTCGGACTGGCATGGTCTCGCCGCGACCGACGAAGTCTGGGACGCGGTGCGCAAGGCGCCCGGCAAACCGGAATCCGTGGCCAAGCACGGCGACGTGGACACGGCGCTCAAGTCCGCCACGCGCACCCTCAAGGCCACCTATCTCACGCCGTTCGAGACCCACGGTTCGATCGGCCCGGAATGCGCCATCGCTGACGTGAGCAAGGACAAGGCCATCGTCTGGGGCGGCACGCAGATGCCGCATCAGGCACAGCGCGATCTGGCCGAGTTGCTGGGATTCCCGGTCGACAAGGTGGAAGTGCGTTGGGTCGAGGCCGCGGGCCAGTACGGGCGCAACGGCCTGGAACACGTGATGGCGGACGCCGCGATCATGTCGCGCGCCGCGGGACGGCCGGTGCGCGTGCAGTGGATGCGCTGGGATTCGCACGGATGGGATCCCAAGGAACCGGCCATCGTCCAGGAGCTTGAGGGCGCATTGGACGCGCAGGGCAATGTCACGGCCTGGCGTCACCACATGTGGGTGCCGACGATGTCCGATACCCGCCTGCTGCCTTCGGAGTTGATCGGCAAGCCGGTCGGGAAGGTCAATCTCGGCAGCGCCGCGATCGGTTACGAGTACACGTTCGACAACGCGGACGTGTCGTCGCACAACGAAAGCCGCGTCGGCGTGATCACCGCGTGGATGCGCGCGCCGGGCCAGTACGAGACCACCTTCGCGATGGAAGCGTTCATCGACGAAATGGCGGCGGCGGCGAAGCAGGACCCGCTGGAATTCCGGCTGAAGTACCTGAAGCAACCGCGCACCATCGGCGTGCTGAAGGCCGCGGCAAAATTGTATGGATGGCAGCCGCGCGTGGCGTTCAGTGCCGGCAAGCAGGCCACCCGCAAGGCCAAAGGCCGCGGCATTGCGTGGGTCAATCGCGATGACAGCCTGGTGGCGACCATCGCGGACGTCGAAGTGGACCAGCAGACCGGCGAAATCCGTGTCGTGCGGGTGGTCGTCGCGCACGACAACGGCCTCGTCATCAGTCCCGACGGCATGCGCAACCAGATCGAGGGCAACATCATCCAGTCGATGAGCCGCACGCTGCACGAGGAAGTGACCTTCGACCACGCGCACGTCACCAGCCGCGACTGGGCGGGCTATCCGATCCTGCGCTTCCACGAGATCCCGGACAGCATCGAGATGGTGCTGGTGAACAACAGTCCGGAGTTCATGTCCACGGGCGGCGGCGAGCCTTCGACCTGCCCGACCGCGGGGGTGATCAGCAACGCCGTGTATGACGCGGTCGGCGTACGCCTGCGGCAGAAGCCGTTCCGGGCCGAACGCGTCAAGGCGGCCATGGCCGCGGCGTGATTGTTCTTCGTTCGCATGGGAGGGATTCCCGCTGAGCCAGGCGCACGAGTTGTCCACGCTGGTCGGGGCGATGCGCGATGCCGCGCGTAGCGGGCAAGCGGCGGCGCTGGCGACGATCACCACGACCCGCGGTGCCACGTTCCGTCGCGCCGGGGCACGCATGCTGGTGCACGCCGATGGCCGCGTGGTCTGCGAGCTGTCGGGCGGCTGCCCGCAACGCGACATCGTGCAGCGTGCGCTGGGCGTGATCACCAGCGGCCGTCCGGAACTGGCGCGCTACAACACGCAGTCGGGTCTGGACGTGCTGATGGAAATGGGCTGCGGCGGCGAACTGGAAGTGCTGATCGAGCCGCTGGCAGATTCAACGGCCGGCGTTTTTTTCAATGCTCTTGCAGCGTGCCTCGAGGGCAGGCGCGACGTCGTCGCCGCGACCCTGTTCGCGCTGGATGGCGGGGTCATGCCGCCGCGCCGCGCGCTGTGGTGCGGCGGCGAGTGGCATTTCGATGAATTTGGCGACAGCGGCCTGCGCGATGCCGTGGTGTACGCGATTGCGTCGAACAGTGCGCAGCGCGCCGCGACGTTGCGCCTGCCCGCGGCCGGGGCCATGGCAGACGTACTGCTCGAACGCATCGAACCGCCGCACGCGCTGTTCGCGATCGGCAGCAGCGCAACAGCCAGCGCATTGCTGTCCGCCGGCCGCGCGCTGGGTTGGCAGACGACGCTGGTCGATTCGAATCCGGAGCGCTTGCAGGAAGCGGTACTGCCGCCTTGCACGCATGCCGTGCACGCGATCCCGCAGTCGCTGCGTGATGTGTTGCCGCTCGACCGCTACAGCTCGGTGGTCGTGATGACGCACAACCTCGAGCAGGACCTTGCGTGGCTCGCCGCTCTGCACGATGCACCCGTCGCATACCTGGGCGCGATCGGTTCACGTGAACGTACGTCGCGCATGCGGCAGGGTCTGTCACCGCGAATCACGGATCTGCATGCCCCGGCCGGGCTCGACATCGGTTCGGAAACGCCGGCGGAAATCGCGCTGGCGATCATCGCGGAGATCGTCGGAACCCTCAACGCCCGCGGTGGGGGTTCGTTGCGCGACAACAGCAATGCGTTGCACCCATGAGCATGTCGATCGCCAGTGCGCCGCAGGTGCCGATCGTGCTGCTGGCGGCCGGCGCGGGCGAACGCTACGGCGGCATCAAACAATTGGCGTTGATTGATGGCGAACCCATGCTGCGCCGCGTCGCGCGCAGCTTGCTGGAAATCGACACGCCCGTGATCGTCGTGACCGGCGCGCACGCGCAACAAGTCGAGATCGCGCTTGCCGGATTGCCGGTGCGCGTCGAACGTCATTCCGACTGGGCCGATGGCATGGGCAGTTCGCTGGCGGCTGGCGTTCGTCGCGTGGTCGCGGACTTTCCCGGCGCGACCGGCGTGCTGGTCTGTCTGGCCGACCAACCACTGATCGACGTGACCATGCTGCAGCACATGCTGGCGCGCCACACCGTGGCGGCCGGTGCGATTCTCGCCACCTCGCATAGCGGCGCCGCCGGCCCGCCGGTGCTGTTCCCGCGCGACTGCTTCGAGATCTTGGCGCACTGGTCTGGCGCCCGCGGCGCCCGTGAATTGCTCGAACGCGAGGCTCGTCGTGTCGAACGCTTCGTTGCGTCTGAACTCGTCGACGTGGACACGCCCGAGGATCTGGTGCGTGTGCGCGGATTGTTGGCAGCGCATCGCAATACGGGATCGTGATCGTTTGTCAGTCGCGGGGTCTTGATTCCCCGAGCGGGCCACTTTCGGCGCGTGCATCCTTCAGCGCCGTGCCGTGCACCACGAACCAGATGTTCTCGGCGATGTTGGTGGCATGGTCGCCGACGCGTTCGATGTTCTTGGCGATGAACAGCAGATGGGTGCAGGCGGTGATGCTGCGCGGGTCTTCCATCATGTGGGTGAGGAGTTCGCGGAACAGGCCGGTGTACAGGGTGTCGAGCTGGCGGTCGCGTTCCCACACCATGCGCGCGTCGTCGTCGTCGCGACGGCGGTAGGCGTCCAGCACGTCGCGCACCATGGCGCCCGCCACTTTGACGAGCGCCGGCAGGCCGGCGACTAGCGGCACGGGCGCCGAGAGGTTCAGGGTGATCGAACGCTTGGCGATGTTGGCCGCATAGTCGCCGATGCGCTCGATGTCGGAGGCGATGCGCAGCGCCGCGAGGATTTCGCGCAGGTCGCGCGCCATCGGCTGGCGCAGCGCCAGCAGGCGCAGCACATCCTGGCTGATCCGGCGTTCCTGCGAATCCAGCGCGTCGTCGTTGTCGACAATGCGTTGTGCGGCCTTGCTGTCGCGCTTGCCGAGCGCGTCGATGGCGTTGTCGAGCTGGGTGGCCGCAAGCTCGCCCATCGCGACGATTTCACCGGTGAGGCGCGCGAGTTCGGTATCGAAGCTTTTGACGATGTGGTCGTGGGAGGGTGTGGTGTTCATGGTCTGTCTCGCTTGTCTCCCTTCTCCCAGTGGGAGAGGGGTGGGGGTGAGGGTTCGGTGTGGCTCGGGCATTTCTCTCTGGGCGAACCCTCATCCGGCCCTTCGGGCAAAAGAAAAAGCGGCGTTTCACGCCCCTTCTCCCGGAGGGAGAAGGAACACCTGTTCTGGAGCGATGTGTTTTGTTCACCCAAACCTTCCCGAAATGTAATCCTCGGTCTGCTGCTTGCCGGGTTTGGTGAAGATCTTTTCCGTCTCGTCGTATTCGATCAGTTCGCCCAAGTACATGAAGGCGGTGCGGTCGGAGACGCGCGCGGCCTGCTGCATGTTGTGGGTGACGATGACGATGGTGTAGTCACGCTTCAGTTCCTCGATCAGTTGCTCGATGCGGCCGGTGGCGATGGGATCGAGCGCTGACGTGGGTTCGTCCAGCAACAGCACCTCGGGCTTCAGCGCGACGCCTCGCGCGATGCACAGCCTTTGCTGCTGACCGCCGGAGAGACTCAGTGCGCTGCGCTTGAGCTTGTCTTTCACTTCGTCCCACAGGGCGGCGCGGCGTAGCGCCTGTTCCACGCGCACTTCCATGTCGGCCTTCGACAGTTTTTCGTGGTGGCGGATGCCCCAGGCCACGTTCTCGAAGATGGTCATCGGGAACGGCACGGGTTTCTGGAACACCATCCCGACCTTGCTGCGCAGGCGGTTCAGCGAATAGCGCGTGTCGAGGATGTTTTCGCCGTCCAGCAATACTTCGCCACTGGCGCGCAGCTTCGGGTAGATCGCATAGATGCGGTTGAACACGCGCAGCAAGGTGGACTTGCCGCAGCCGGACGGGCCGATGATCGCGGTCACCTGTTTTTCCGGAATGTCCATGTCGATCTGACGCAGTGCCTGCGTGTCGCCGTAGTGGAAGTCGAGTCCGCGCACCACGAGCTTGGGCGGCACGCGCTGGTCGGCGTGATCGGCGATGGCCTGCAGGCACGCGGGCAGCACGGCGACGGATGAGTTGAGTTCAGTCATGCGACACCTTCCTGCGTGAAAACAGCAGCCGCGTCGTGAGGCTGAGCGCCAGCACGAACAGCGTGATCAGCAGTGCCCCGGCCCAGGCGATGGTGTGCAGCGCGGGGTTGGGATCGTTCGTGTATTGGTAGATCGCGGTCGGGATGCTGGCCATCTTGTCCAGCGGGTTGGCGACCATGAAGTTGTTGCCGAACGCGGTGAAGAGCAGCGGCGCGGTTTCGCCGGCGAGCCGCGCCAGCGCCAGCAGCACGCCGGTGACGATGCCCGAGGTCGCCGCACGCATCAGCACCTGCACCGTGAGTTTCCATTGCGGGATGCCCAGCGACAGCGCCGCTTCGCGCAGTGTTCCCGGAACCAGTTGCAGCATCTCGTCGGTGGTGCGCACGATCACCGGCAGGCCGATCAACGCCAGCGCGATGGCGCCGGCGAGGCCCGAGAACGACACCGCGCCGTGGGTCAGGTTCGACATCGGCAGCACCACGATCACGTAGACGAACAGGCCGAGCACGATCGACGGCGCCGAGAGCAGGATGTCGTTCAGGAAACGGATCGTGGCGCCGAGCTTGCTGCGGCTGGCGTATTCGGCGAGGAAGGTGCCGGCCAGGATGCCCACCGGCGCGCAGATCGCCAGCGCGATCAGGTCCATGATCAGGCTGCCGATGATGGCGTTGGCGAGGCCGCCCTGGTCGGCATAGGCGGTGATTTTCGTGAACAGCTTCAGGTCCAGCGCACCGATGCCGTTCTTCAGCGTGACCCACAGGATCCATGCGAGGAACAGCAGCCCCAACGCGGTGGCGCAGCCGCTCAGCGTGAGTGCGACCGCGTTGACGAGGCGGCGGCGGGCGTGCAGGACGGCCATCAGCGGCCCTCCCGTCGCGACAGGCGGCGCAGCATCAGGCGCGCGACCAGCAGCACCACGAAGGTGACCACGAACAGCAGGAAGCCCAGTGCGATCAGTGCAGAACGATGCGTGCCGACAGCTTCGTTGAATTCGTTGGCGATGCTTGAGGAGATCGACGTGCCCGGCATCAGCAGCGAACCGGTGATGTCGTAGGAATTGCCGAGCACGAAGGTGACCGCCATCGTTTCACCCAGCGCGCGGCCGAGCCCCAGGAAAATGCCGCCGATCACCGCCGAACGCGTGTAGGGAAGCACGATGTCCCATACGACTTCCCAAGTCGTGGAACCGAGCGCGTACGCCGATTCCTTCAGCCGTGTCGGCACGGTCTGGAACACTTCGCGCATCACCGCGCAGATGAAGGGCAGGATCATCACCGCCAGCACGATGCCGGCGGTCAACAAACCCAGCCCGATCGGCGGGCCCTGGAACAAGGGGCCGACGAGTGGAATGTGGCCCAGCGTTGCGCTCAGCGCGGGTTCGATGCGCGCGATGAACGGCACGAACACGAACAGGCCCCACATGCCATAGATGATCGACGGGATGCTGGCCAGCAATTCGATGGCGCTGGACACCGGCCCGCGCAGCCAGGCGGGCGCGATCTCGGTGAGGAACAGCGCGATGCCGAAACTCACCGGCACCGCCAGCACCAGTGCGATCAACGACGTGACCAGCGTGCCGAACACCGGCGCCAGTGCGCCGTAGGTGTCGGTGACCGGATTCCATTCCGCAGTGGTCAGGAAGTGCAAGCCCTGGCCGAACAACACCTCGCGCCCACCCCACAGCGTGGACAGCGCGGCGCCGAGCAAAGCCGCCAGCACCAGCAGCGCGCAGCCTTTCAGCAGCCAGCGGAACCACGCGTCGTGGCGCGCGTCGGAGCGGCTGCGGTGGTCGGTGTTGATAGATTCAAGTGTGGTGGGTAGCGATGACATGCAATGATTGCAAAGAGTGCGCGTTATCTCTTGATCGTCATTCCGGGGCCATCGCCGGCTTTATTGGCGATGGAACCCGGAATCCAGTGTCTTTTTCCCGAACCTGAGCAAAGGAGCTGGATTCCGGGTTCTGCCCGCGATGAAGCTGCGGGCAGCCCCGGAATGATGAGTTGTGGTTAAGGACTCGGCGCCCACCTCGCCGAGGCATGCCGCCAACATTCGCTATTTGAACTCGGCCTTCCAATAACCTTCGATCTGCTTCACCAGCGACTCGGGTAGCGGCACGTAGTCCAACGCGGCGGCTTGTTGCTGGCCATTGGTGTAAGCCCACTTGAAGAAGTCCAGCGCGACTTTCGAGTTCGCGACGTTCTTCGGCTGCTTGAACATGATCACCCACGAGGTGGCGGTGATCGGCCACGCGTCGGTGCCCGGCGCGTTGGTCATCAGCAGGTTGAAGTTCTTGGCGTGCGACCAGTCGGCAGTCGAAGCCGCGGCCTGGAAGCTGGCGGCGTCGGGTTGCACCACTTGTCCTGCCGAATTCTTCATGCGTGCGTAGCCCAGCTTGTTCTGCGATGCGTAGGCGTATTCGACGTAGCCGATCGAATTCGAAATCTGCTTCACGTAGGCCGATACGCCCTCGTTGCCTTTGCCGCCGATGCCGACCGGCCAGCTCACTGCGGTGCCTTCGCCGACCTTGGCTTTCCAGGCGGCATCGACCTTGGACAGGTAGTTGGTGAAATTGAACGTGGTGCCGGAACCGTCCGAACGGTGCACCACCGTGATCTTCGACGCCGGCAGCGCGATGCCGGGATTCAGCGCGGCGATCGCGGGATCGGACCAGTTGCTGATCTGGCCGAGGAAGATTTTCGCCAGCACCGAACCGTCCAGCACCAGCTTGCCGGGCGCGATGCCGGGCACGTTGTACGCCGGCACGATGCCGCCGATCACGTCGGGGAACTGGCCGAGCCCGAACTTGGCGAGTGTGGCTTCATCCAATGGCATGTCGGATGCGCCAAAATCGACGGTGCCGGCCTTGATCTGGGCGATGCCTCCGCCGGAACCGATGGACTGGTAGTTGACGCGGTTGCCGGTCTTTTCGGCGTAAGCCGCCGACCATTTGGATATGACCGGATAGACGAAGCTCGAACCCGCGCCGGTGATGTCGGTGGCGTGCGCGGCGCCGATGCCGAGCGCGAGCGAGGTGGCGAGGGCGAGCAGGCGAAGCTTGTTGCGATGGCCTGGGGTGATATGACGTGGGGTCACGCGGAACTCCTTGTGCGTCGTGGTCGATGACGTGCATTGCAACGCCCGCGTGTTGCAGCCCGATGAGAGGAATGTTGCAGGTTGATGACAGCGGTGGCGATGACGGCGTGTCACGCAACCGTCATGTGGACGCCAACAATCGGTAACCCGCGCCACGCATCTTTCGCACCGACCCAGACCATCCAACCAAGGAGATCCAAGTGCGTATCAAGATGCTCGCGGTGGCGATCGCCACCGGCCTGACATTTTCCAGCTTCGGGGCGACGGCCCAGTCTGCCTCCGGCGACGCCCAGCAACTGGCCGACCTCAAGGCGCAGCTCGCGGCGCTGCAGGCCAAGGTCACGGCGCTGCAGGAACGCACCGATGCGCAATCCAGCATCAACGTCAGCACCCAGCAGAACATCGAGGCGTTGCAGCAGGCGCCAGCCAGGCCCGCCTCGTCATGGGCCGACAACACCAAGGTCGGGGGCACCATGTTCCTCGACTTCAGCCACATCGACCAGGCCAGCGGCGGCAAGCAAACCGATGCTTCCGGCACCGGCCTCGACGTGAAACGTTTTTATCTTGCCGTTGACCACAAGTTCGACGATGTGTGGTCGGCCAACCTGACCACCGACTTCAACTACGTGGCCAACGATGGCGAAACCCAGCTGTACGTGAAGAAGGCCTACGTGCAGGGCGCGTTCTCGAAGCTCGCGACCCTGCGCATGGGTTCGGCCAACCTGCCGTGGGTGCCGTTTGCCGAGGATTGGTACGGCTACCGCTTTGTCGAGAACACCTTGATCGACCGCATGAAGTTCGGCACTTCCGCCGACTGGGGCGTGCACCTGCTGGGCAACAGCGGCATGTTCGGCTACCAGGTTTCCGCGCTGAACGGCGGCGGCTACAAGAATCCGTCGCGCACCGATCACGTCGATTTCGAGGCGCGTGCCGACGTTCAGCCGATCAAGGGCCTGGTGTTCGCGGTCGGCGCCTACGACGGCGAGCTCGGCAAGGAAACTGCGACCAGGCCGACGTTGCACAGCGCGCGCCGCTACGACGCGCTGGCGGCGTGGAACCGCGACGGCCTGCGCCTGGGCGCGGAATGGTTCAATGCCGACAACTGGAAGAACGTCGCGACGCCGGCCACCGACACGGCATCAGGCTGGTCGCTGTGGGGCAGTTACGACTTCGCGCGCGCTTCGGTGTTCGCGCGCTACGACAACGTCAAGCCCAGCAAGGACATAGACCCGTCGCTCAAGGACACCTACTGGAACGCGGGCGTGGCCTTCCCGATCACCAAGGGCGTGAGGGTGGCGGTGGCGTACAAGGACGAACGCCTGCGCAACCACACCAATGTTGACATCCACACCCGCGAGATCGGCGCGTGGGGCGAGGTCAAGTTCTGACAGGATGTCACCACCCCGTGCAGGCCATGGATGGCCGATGACACGGGGTCCAGTTCCAACACCGGTCCCCGAGGGCGGCAGTGGCGGCGGGCGTGCAAGCGCCCGCCGTTTTGCATGGCGATCGGCGCGTGTGGTGGGATAGAGTGGAACTTTGAACGCGCCAGCCATGATCACGACCGTGAACGAAGCCCGTGTTCCCACTGACGACGACTTGCACGCGCTGACGCTGACCGTCGGCGGCGTGCTGCAAGAACACGGCGAAATGCTGGCAACCGCGGAATCCTGCACCGGCGGCTGGATTGCCAAGCTGTGCACCGACATTCCCGGAAGTTCGGATTGGTTTCAGGGCGGGGCAGTGACATACAGCAATGCGCTGAAGCAAGCCTTGCTGGGCGTCACCGGGACAACGCTGGATCGTCACGGCGCGGTCAGCCGCGAATGCGCGCTGGAAATGGTGGCCGGTGCGTTCGCACGCTTGAGTGCGAGTGTCGCGGTCGCGGTTACCGGCATCGCAGGTCCCTCCGGCGGCACGCCCGACAAGCCGGTCGGCACAGTCTGGATCGCCTGGCAGCGGCGAGGCGGCGACCCGCAAGCCGAAATCTGCCATTTCGCCGGTGACCGCGATGCGGTGCGCCGGCAGACGGTGGCGCATGCGTTGGCAGGCGTCAGGAAAATCCTGACACGCTGATGCGGCACGCGCCGCTACCCTGGCCGGGGTGGTGTGGAATAATGTCCAAGTCGTCGCGACGCGTTCGTCTCAACCCGTGAGAAGCGCGGTCGCGATACTTCACCCCGGCACAATCATTCGAGGCTTCCACGATGGACGACAACAAGCGCCGCGCACTGGCTTCCGCACTCGGGCAGATCGAGAAACAATTCGGCAAGGGCGCGGTGATGCGCATGGGTGACCGCACCGCCGAGGCCATCGACGTGGTCTCTACCGGTTCGCTGGGCCTTGATGTTGCGCTGGGCGTCGGCGGCCTCCCGCGTGGCCGCGTGGTGGAAATCTACGGTCCAGAGTCGTCCGGCAAGACCACGCTCACCCTGCAGGTCATCGCCAACTGCCAGAAGAACGGCGGCACCGCCGCGTTCGTGGACGCCGAGCATGCGCTCGATCCGGCCTACGCCGCCAAGCTTGGCGTGAACGTCGACGACCTGCTGGTCTCGCAGCCCGACACCGGCGAGCAGGCGCTGGAAATCGCGGACATGCTGGTGCGCTCCAACGCGGTTGACGTGGTAGTGGTGGACTCGGTGGCCGCGCTGACGCCCAAGGCTGAAATCGAAGGCGAGATGGGCGATTCGCACGTCGGCCTGCACGCGCGCCTGATGAGCCAGGCGCTGCGCAAGCTCACCGGCAACATCAAGCGTTCCAACACGCTGGTGATCTTCATCAACCAGATCCGCATGAAGATCGGCGTGATGTTCGGCAACCCCGAAACCACCACCGGCGGCAACGCGTTGAAGTTTTACGCTTCGGTGCGGCTGGACATCCGCCGCATCGGCGCGGTCAAGAAGGGCGAGGAAGTGATCGGTTCGCAGACCCGCGTGAAAGTGGTCAAGAACAAGGTCGCGCCGCCGTTCCGGCAGGCCGAGTTCGAGATCCTGTACGGTGAGGGCACGTCTTACGAGGGCGAATTGATCGAGCTTGGCGTTCTGCACAACCTCGTCGAGAAGTCCGGCGCCTGGTACAGCTATGGCGGCGAACGCATCGGCCAGGGCAAGGAAAACGCCCGCGAGTATTTCAAGAGCAATCCGGCTGCCGCCAAGCAGCTCGACGAAGCCCTGCGCGCGAAGTTGCTGGATGCTGCCCGTACGGGTGGTGGCGTTGCGGCGACCGAAGATGCCGAGGAAGTCGAGGCCTGAGTCGGCAACCCCGGTTGATTGATGGTTTGTAGGAGGGCCGGAGGCCCGATGCGGACGCTCAGGAATGGGTGTGCTTACGTCGGGCCTTCCGGCCCTCCTACAATTTGAGCATGGGTCGTCGTAAATCATCGAATGATGGCAATGCCCGCAGCGCCTACGACCGAGCGCTCGGGATGCTGGCGCGGCGCGAGTATTCGCAGCGCGAATTGCGTACGCGCCTCGAACGCGCCGGCTGCGACGAAAACGAATCGAAGGGCGCGCTCGAGCGCCTGTGCGACCAGCACTATCAGGACGACGACCGTTTCGGTGAAATGATCGTGCGCGCGCGGGTGGGGCAGGGCTACGGTCCCGACCGCATCCGTGCCGAGTTGCGCTCGCATGGTTTGCCGGATGCGGCGATCCGGATCCTGCTGGATGCGGCGGATGCCGACTGGCCTGCGCTGGCCCGCGCGCAACTCCGCAAGAAGTACGGTGCGAAGCCCGCCGCCGACCATGCCGAACGCGGCAAGCGCGCAGCCTTCCTGCTGCGTCGCGGTTTTGCCGCCGCCACGGTTAGAATCGTCACTCATTCCGACGTCGGAACCCCCGACGATTGACGATCTGTCTTGAGCTTTAGGGCGGGCAGGGCGCGTCGTTCGGCGTGCCAACATCTTGAAGTTGTCCCCATAACTACATGAAAACTGCAGAAATCCGCGCACGCTTCCTCGAGTTCTTCAAGGATCGCGGCCACACCATCGTGCCTTCCGCGCCGCTGGTGCCGGCCAACGATCCGACCCTTTTGTTCACCAACTCGGGGATGGTGCAGTTCAAGAACGTCTTTCTCGGCAGCGAGAAACTGCCGTATGTGCGTGCGGCCGATGTGCAGCGATGCCTGCGCGCCGGCGGCAAGCACAACGACCTCGATTCGGTCGGCTACACCGCGCGCCACCACACCTTCTTCGAAATGCTGGGCAACTGGTCGTTCGGTGATTACTTCAAGAAGGAAGCCATCGAATGGGCGTGGGAGCTGCTGACGAAAACCTTCGGGTTGCCACCCGAGAAGCTTTGGGTGACGGTCTACCACACCGATGACGAGGCGTATGGCATCTGGCACGACATGATCGGCGTGCCGGCCGGACGCATCGTGCGGATCGGCGACAACAAGGGCGCACCGTTCGCGTCGGACAATTTCTGGCAGATGGCCGATACCGGTCCGTGTGGTCCGTGCAGCGAAATCTTCTACGACCATGGTCCGGGGATTCCGGGCGGCCCGCCCGGCTCTCCCGAGGAAGACGGCGACCGCTACATCGAAATCTGGAACCTGGTGTTCATGCAGTTCGACCGCGCCGAGGACGGCACGCTGTCGCCGCTGCCCGCGCCGTGCGTCGATACCGGCATGGGCCTCGGACGTCTCGCCGCGGTGCTGCAAGGCGTGCATTCCAACTACGAGATCGACCTGTTCCAGCGCCTGATCGCGGCGGCG